>NZ_JANWOI010000004.1:0-300000 GCF_027920805.1 Govania unica | reverse complement strand
CGAGATGTTGAGCGGCTCGGTCCTTCAGATCGATATCGACGGCACCGGCACCGCCAATGGCGCGGGCAATTATTCGCGCGTCCTCGTCACCGGCGCTGGACACAGCTTCACCGCAACCGGCACGCTCAATCCGATCCTGCGCGGCATCACCGGCAGCGCCACCAACACATACACGCCCGAAATCGGCACGAATTTCACGATCGTTGCAGCTCAGGGCGGTGTCACCGGAACGTTCCAGAGCCTGACCCAGCCCGCAAGCGGTCTCGCCGCCGGATCACAGTTTGAAGTCTTTTACGGCGCGACCTATATCAACCTCGCCGTCACCCCGACCTCCTACGCAGCTTTCGCCAGCGGCTACGGCCGGACCAATACCGGCGAGGCCGCAACGGTGGTCGATGCCCTGCGCACGGCCAACACGGGCATCGCCCTGCGCGCCGGTCTGAACGGCCTTGGCAGCAACGGCATGGCGGCTGCCCTGCATCAGCTGAGCGGTGAACTTCATGCGAACGTCGCCGCAGCCGGTGTCGAAGGCCGCCGCACCGGCCGTGACGGTGTGTTCCATCACCTCGCCGGTAACCGCAAAGCCGAAGGCGTCGACTTCTGGGTCGAAGCGCTCGGTAACCGCAACCGCATCAAGGCGAACGCCGCAGCCGACGGCTATCATTTCGACGCCAATGGCATGGCCATGGGCTTTGACAAGGACTTCGCCACCGGGCTCCGCATCGGGGTCGGCGCCGCCACCACCAACGGCGACGTCAGCACCGAAAGCCAGGGCTCAGCGGATGTCAACAGCACCCAGGCCTTTGTTTATGGGTCCTATATCGCCGACGGTTATTTCCTTGACGCCATCGTTGCCCATAGCTGGGACAAATACCGCACCGAACGCGCGGTTCTGCTGTCATCCGGCGCGACCAAGCTCGTCAGCCGTGATAAGGTGAACAGCTGGGCGCTTGACGCCCAGGCCGGTACCCGCCTCAGCTTCGGCAGCCTGAGCGCCGAACCGGTGGTCGGCTTCCGTTGGGATCAGGCCAAGCGCAATGCCGTCACCGAAATCGGCAGCGCCACCACCGCACTCAAGCTCGATCGTCTCAGCGACACGGTGGCCCAAAGCAAGATCGGCCTCCGCCTGACCCAGGCCTTCGAAATGGAAACCGCGGTCATCGTGCCGCAGCTCCGCGCTTACTGGACCCATGACTTCAACGCCATCGACAGCCTGGTTGCGCATCTGCAAGGCCAGAGCTTCAATGTTGCCAGCAGCACCCCCGGCCGTGACGCCGCAGTGCTTGGCGCAGGCCTTGAAGTCGGCTTCCACGGCAGCTTCCGTCTTTATGTCAATTATGACGCGGAACTGCGCGACGGCGCGACGCTGCATGGCCTGAACGGCGGTCTCCGCGTGCGCTTCTAAGAGTCATCGCTCTGCAATTGAAACGGGCGGCCTGCGGGTCGCCCGTTTCTTTTGTGGCAAAAACCTTATGCTCTTCGGCGAAAGGACCACAGCATGATCCGCATCGGCATCGACCTCGGCGGCACCAAGATCGAAGGCATCACCCTCGACCGGGATGGAACTATTCTGACCCGGCGGCGCATGGCCACGCCGGCCACCTATGACGCAACGCTTGTCGCCATTCGTGATCTTGTGGCCGACATCGCCCCCGACCATCCCGATGTGCCCGTCGGCATCGGCACCCCGGGCGCGCCATCGCGGGTGAGCGGACTCATGCGCAATTGCAATTCGGTGTTTTTAAACGGCAGGCCGCTCGAAAAAGATCTCGCCCAGACCCTCAATCGCCCGGTCCGGCTCGCCAATGACGCGAACTGCTTTGCCCTGTCCGAGGCGAGGGACGGCGCAGGCGCGGGCGCATCCGTGGTGTTCGGCGTGATCCTCGGCACCGGAGTCGGCGGCGGTATCGTCACGAACGGCCATCTCCATATCGGCCATAACGCCATCGGCGGCGAATGGGGCCATATGCCGCTGCCCTGGCCGCGCGACGATGAACGTCCCGGCCCGGAGTGTTATTGCGGCCGCAAGGGCTGCGTCGAAAGCTGGCTATCCGGCCCCGCTTTCGCCCGCGAGCAAACTCACCATGCGGACGCCTTCGATCTCTGGCTTGACCGCCTCGCCCGTTCACTCGCCGTGGTCATCGACATCCTCGACCCGGATGTGATCGTGCTCGGCGGCGGCCTGTCGAATATGGAGGAAACCTACAGCAAGCTGCCCGCTCGGCTTGCCCCCTATGTCTTCTCAGACAGCGTGACAACGCCCATCCGCCGCAACATCCATGGCGATTCAAGCGGCGTCTGCGGCGCGGCCTGGCTGTGGGATGAAATGCCGTGAGTAAGGCTGGATCCCCGCATACGCGAGGATGACGGTAAAACCCATCACTTGAGCCCGGCGTCTTGCCATGGAGCAATTTAGCGACCTGGTTGTGGGATTAGCCGCCTTGCTGTCATCCTCGCGTATGCGGGGATCCAGCCTTCTTTGCCTCATACGCGAAGATAACGGTAAAACCCGTCACTCCAGCCCCGGCTTCTTGCCACGCAGCGACTTGACCCCCGCGCGCACCGTCTTGGCCTTCAGGCGGCGTTCCTTTGATCCCTTGGTGGGCCTGGTGGGACGCCGGGCCTTGGGCCGAACCGCCGCCTCGCGAATGAGGGCGAACAAGCGTTCCCGTGCGTCTTCCCGGTTGCGATCCTGAGTGCGGAAGCGGTCCGCGGTGATGATCAGCACCCCATCCAGCGTCAGACGCCGCCCAGCCAGCCCCTGCAGCCGTTCCCGCACATCATCGCGGAGATTGGGCGAATTGCGCACGTCAAAGCGCAGCTGCACGGCAGTCGAGAGCTTGTTGACATTCTGCCCGCCGGGGCCCGAGGCGCGGATGAAGGTTTCCTCAAGCTCCCGATCGTCGAGAGAGATGCTGTTGGTGACGCGGATCATACCCGATCCTTAGTCCCCGATCATGTCCTCCGTCAAGGGCACGCCGCCTACTATCGCAATCCGCGCCGCTTTGCCAAGCAGGGCGTCAAAGCGTTTCGGCGGCAGTCCATGCCCCGGCCGGATCGACCTGATGTTGTCGGCCGTGAAGGGCTCCCCCGCCGCCATGTCCTTCACCACATAAAGCGACCGGCGAAAGGCCAGATTGCCTTTCTCACTTTCCGTGCGCTCATAATTGATGTGCCCGAAGGCGGCAAACGCTGTCCCTGCATCCCGGCACAGCGCGGCGAGATCCGCAGGCTCAAGCGAAAAACTGTCGTCCGCCCCGCCGCCTTTGCGATCGAGCGTGAAATGCTTTTCGATGATGCGCGCCCCAAGCACAACGCTCGTCACCGCCGTCACGTTATCCAGCGTATGGTCCGACAAACCCACCACCGTGCCGAACCGCGCCATCATGTCCGGGATGGTCGCAAGATTATAATCCGCAGCCGGCGCCGGATAGCCGCTCACGCAATGCAAAATGGCCAGCTCCCGGCAACCGCCGTCCCGCGCCGCCGCGATGGCCTCCTCGATTTCCTCGGCATTGGCCATGCCGGTCGAAATGATCAAAGGCTTTCCCGTCGACGCCGCATAGCGAATAAGCGGCAGGTCCACTGCCTCGAACGACGCGATCTTGTAAGCGGGCGCATTCAGATCTTCGAGGAGATCGACAGCCGTACGGTCAAACGGCGAACTGAACATCGTGATGCCACGCCCGCGCGCATGATCGAACAGGGGTTTGTGCCACGCCCACGGCAGATGCGCCTCTTCATAAAGCTGATAGAGCGTCTGCCCATCCCACAGCCCGCCATGAATGCGAAATTCCGGACGATCGCTGTTTATGGTGATGGTGTCGGCGCGGTAGGTCTGCAATTTGACGGCATCCGCTCCGGCCGCCTTTGCCGCATCGATAATGGCGCAGGCGCGGTCGAGCGAGCCATTATGATTGGCCGACAGTTCCGCAATCACATAAGGCGCATGCGCGAGCCCGATCCGGCGTCCGGCAATACTGATTTCGGGGCTCATACCTGCACAGTCTCCTGAAACAAAGCGGCGCGATGCTGCATCCGCCCGGCGCGCCAGTCATCCGCCATCAGCGCCAGCCGATGGACATCATGATACTGGCCATCGCGCAAAATCTCGTCGCGAAAAATGCCTTCTTCGGCAAAACCAAACCGCTTGTGCATCTTGATCACGGCGGCATTGAAGGCGATCACCTCGCAGGAAAGTTTATGCAATCCCAAGGTGAGAAACCCATGATCGAGCGCAAGACATTCCATCACCGCGCCCGTGCCGCGCGGCAGCTCGGCATCACCCAGATAAAACGCCCAGAACGCCCGCCGATGTTCGGCGCTGATCTGCGTGAAGGAGACAAAGCCCACGGGCCTATCCTGCATTTCAAACACAAACGCCCGATCGCTCACACTGCCATCAAGCCGTGCGAACCAGCTTCGATGTTCGGCCTCGCCAATGATATGGGTGCGATACATATTGAGCCGTACGCGATCAGCGTTGCGCCAGCCGCGCACCAGATCAAGATCCGTTTCCCGCAAGGGCCGCAGCCGAAAATCCTGTTCCCGAAACTTGATCATCGGAACAGCTCCCGGATTTCCGTCATGACGCGCTCAACACCCGCGCCGTCGCAAACATTCGCCGCCGCCGTCGACAACGCCTGATAGCGCCCCTGCGGCATGGCGAGGAACCCCGCAAGCGCCGCCGTCATCTCCCGCGCGTCCACCGGCCCGACAATCGCCCCCGCTGCAGCCAGATTTTCTGCCGCCTCCCGCTGATTGTCGGCGGCGACAATTCCAAGCGTCGGCAGACCGAGACAGCAACGCTCCCAGGACGTCGCCCCGACCGCACCGATGGCCGCGTCGGCCTCTGTCATCACCTCCGCCATCTCTTCGCAATCGACCAGAAACTCTGTGGCACAGGCAAAGCCAGCCACTGTTTCCCGCACCTTCTCAAGATGCGGCGCGGTGCTGCCCATGACCACCGTAAGTTTGCGCAACGACGCCCCGTCGAGCCCCGCCAGCACGCGACCTGTGAGATTGCCCATATCCATGCCACCCATGGTGACCAACAGATGCTCGATCCCCGTGACCGACATGCGCCGCTCCAAGGCCGTCTGCCGCGCCGCCAGGAATTCCGGCCGCAACAAGGCATAGTGCGTCCCCACCAGCACCGAACAATCCACAGCCACCCGGCCCCGATAGGCCGCAGCCGTTCGCCCCAACCCCTGATCGAGCAACAGGTCCGCATCATGATCACGGTCACATAAATCATCGATGACCATCACGCGCCGCACCTTTTCCCGCATGGCCCGTTCAAATTTCGCATCGAGGGCATAATGATCGACGATCAGCAGATCATTGCCGGACTCAAGCGCCGCCACATCCTCGGTCCAGGATCCCCCGAGCCAGTTTGCATGGGGCGGCAACAACTCATCGCCCCCTTGCGGCAATTCATCGACACCGGCCCCGACACTAACCACATCGAACCCACGCCCGCGCAACAGATCATGGCGCTGTCCCTTATGCTCCCGGCAGAAAAACCGGACCGTCGCCCCCTCGGCGCGCAGGGCTTCGGCAAGCGTCAGACAGCGCATCAGGTGCCCCGCGCCCATATGCAGTCCCGCATCGGCACGGATGGCCACCTTCATTTGAGCGCCTCATACATCAGTTCGGCCCGTCGCCAATCCTCGGGCGTATCGATATCCTGCACACGCCAACGCGGAATGACCAGAGGCACGGCCCCCGCCCCGATCACCGGCTCATCGGCAAGATAAGCCGCCGCACGGCCCCAGTAAAATTGCCCCGCATCGTGATAGGCCGGCTCCAGATCCTGCGAGCGCGTCAGGCGATGTTCGGGATGGAACATCGCCACGCGCCCACCGTCATCAAGCCGCACCGCCCGCTGAATGGGAAACGGAAAAGATGTCACCGGAAAACTGTAACTCGCCCCGCTGCTTTCCAATATCTCAAACGCCGCCACAACATCCGCCGCGCGGATAAAAGGCGCGGTCGCATAAAGCGTGCAGCTATAGGACACATCTGCCCCGGCAGTTTGAAACCAGCGGATGGCATGCTGCGTCACCGGAGTCGTACCCATATGGTCGCCGGACAATTCGGGCGGGCGGATGAACGGCACCTCGGCCCCATGATCGCGCGCGATCGCCGCGATCTCCTCATCATCGGTGGACACAATCACATGATCGAACAGTCCCGTCGCATGCGCCGCCGCGATGGAATAGGCGATGACCGGACGTCCGGCAAAAATCTTGACGTTCTTTCCCGGAATACGTTTTGATCCACCGCGCGCGGGAATGATGGCAATCTTCATGCCAGACACTCACCCAAGGCCGCGACCACCCGATCCTGATCGGCATCGCTGAGCAGCGGATACATGGGCAGGCTCAAAGCCTCGGCATAATAATTTTCCGCCTGCGGGAAATCGCCCTGAGCAAACCCGCGCGCCTGATAGTAAGGCTGCGTATGCACCGGAATATAATGCACATTGACGCCGATGCCGCGATCCCGCATGCGATCAAACACCGCCGCGCGATTTTTCACCCGCAACACATAAAGATGCAGTGCCGGTCTGTGACCCGGATCGCGAAACGGCGTCACCACATCGAAATCGGCCAGCAGATCGTCATAACGATCGGCCAGTGCGTGACGGCGGTCAATAAAATCATCCATGCGCCCAAGCTGGGAAACCCCAAGCGCCGCCTCAAGCTCGGTCATGCGGTAATTGAGCCCGAGATCAACCTGCTGATAATACCAGCCCCCATCCGATGGCCCACTCATCCGCGACGGCTCCCGGGTGATACCGTGAGAGCGCAACAAGGCCATACGGTCAGCAAGGTCGGCGCGATTGGTCAGCGCCATGCCACCTTCGCCGGTGGTGATGATCTTGACTGGATGAAAGCTGAAAATCGTCACATCGGAATGCGTGCAGGCCCCAACCGGAACGCCATCGGCCAAGGCACCAATGGCATGGGCGGCATCTTCGATCACGGCAAAGCCATAGCGCTTGGCCAGCGCGCCAATGGCCGCCATGTCGCAGGGCTCGCCGGTGAAATGCACCGGGATCACAACCTTCGGCAAGCGCTCCGCCGTGGCAAGCTTCTGCTCAAGCGCCGCAATGCTCATGTTCAATGTGCGCGGATCGATGTCGACAAAATCCACATCGGCGCCGCAATAAAGTGCGCAATTGGCTGAGGCAACAAAGGTGATCGGCGTGGTCCAGACCACATCCCCGGGCCCGACCCCAAGCGCAAGGCAGGCGATATGCAAAGCCGAGGTCGCGCTGTTGACGGCAAGGGCATGGGCCACCCCGACGCGCCCCGCCACCGCCTGTTCAAACAGCGGAATCTGCGGCCCCTGCGCAAGAAAATCCGATTGCAGCACCTGGACAACCGCAGCCATGTCTGCATCTGAAATATCCTGCCGCGCATAA
Source organism: Govania unica (assembly GCF_027920805.1). Classification (GTDB taxonomy): domain Bacteria; phylum Pseudomonadota; class Alphaproteobacteria; order Sphingomonadales; family Govanellaceae; genus Govanella; species Govanella unica. Next base: position 292,568 of record NZ_JANWOI010000004.1, on the reverse strand, counting down.
GGGATCATGATGTCAGGTCCGTTTCAGGCCTCGGCCATGTCATTGAACGTCGCCAGTTGCGGCACCGTGAGGAACCAGGGATTATTGCCGGAATTATATTCAAAACCCTGATCCACCGGTCCGCCGCTTTCGCCAAGCGCGTTCAGTCCATAATCCACATCGGCGCCAGTGAATTTGATCGTCGGCCGGATAACAAAATGATCGTCAAATTCCAACGTCAGATGGCTGTCATCGGCCGGACACATGATTTCATGCAGTTTCTCGCCGGGGCGAATGCCCACCACCCGCGTAGGGTAGCCGGGCGCAAGCGATTCCGCGAGATCGGTGATGCGGATCGACGGAATTTTCGGCACGAAAATTTCCCCGCCATACATGCGGCCGAAATTCTGCAGCACGAAATCGACACCCTGTTGCAAGGTGATCCAGAACCGCGTCATCTCGTCATGGGTGATCGGCAGATGGGCCGCCCGCTCACGCACCAGTTTCTGGAAAAACGGCACCACCGATCCGCGCGATCCGACCACATTGCCATAGCGCACCACCGAAAACCGTGTCGGCGCAGACCCCACCATATTGTTCGCGGCCACAAACAGCTTGTCGGAACAAAGCTTGGTCGCGCCATAAAGATTGATCGGGTTCGCCGCCTTGTCGGTCGACAGCGCGATAACCCGGCTCACATTGTTATGAATGGCCGCCTGAATGACATTTTCCGCCCCGTGAACATTGGTCTTGATACATTCCATGGGGTTGTATTCAGCCGCGGGCACCTGTTTCAGCGCCGCCGCGTGAATCACATAATCAACACCGTTCATAGCCTGCATCAGCCGCGCGCCATCGCGCACGTCGCCAATGAAATAGCGCATGGGCGCGGCATTGAATTCCTGTTGCATCTCGAACTGCTTCAGCTCGTCGCGGGAATAAATGATAAGCCGCCGGGGCTTATAACGGTCAAGCAGCGTCTTGACATATTTCCGCCCGAAGGAGCCCGTGCCCCCCGTGATCAGAATAGACTTGTCGTCGAACATGCCCCGGATACCCCTGCATTAACCATAGATGATCCAAGATACAGGGATAAAAGTTTCCAAAGATTAAATAAAAATGTCCGGATCGCTTAAGAAATTCGAAATAGTCGGCTTTCCGCTACGATCCGGCCTTGCTTCCGCTTTTTACGCCCCCTTGCCGATCCCGACATAGGTGAACCCGGCCTCTTCAGCATGGGCGCGGCCATAGATATTGCGCAGATCGACCAGCACCGGGGTGCGCATCAGGGATTTGACCCGGCCAAGATCGAAGGCGCGGAACTGGTTCCATTCGGTGATGATGACCAGCGCATCGGCCCCATCCATGGCCGTGAAGGCGTCATCGCAATAGGTCGTTCCGGGCATGAGCTTGTGCGCTTCATGCATACCTTCAGGATCAAAGGCGCTAACCGTGGCCCCTGCGGCCTCAAGCGCCGGGATGATCACCAGGCTCGGGCTGTCGCGCATATCATCGGTGTTCGGCTTGAAGGTAAGCCCGAGCACGGCGATTTTCTTACCCGCAACCGAGCCGCCACAGGCCGCGATCACCTTGTCGGTCATGCGCGCCTTGCGGGTGTCATTGACCGACACCACCGCGTCCACGATGCGGAGCGGGATGTCATACTGCTCCCCCGTCCGCAACAGCGCGAGCGTGTCTTTCGGGAAGCAACTGCCACCATAGCCCGGTCCGGCATGAAGGAATTTACCGCCAATACGCTTGTCGAGCCCCATGCCCTTGGCCACGTCCTGCACGTCCGCCCCAACCACTTCGCAAAGATCGGCAATCTCGTTGATGAAGCTGATCTTGGTGGCCAGGAAGGCGTTCGAGGCATATTTGATCAGCTCCGACGTCTCGGGCTTCACGAACAACACCGGCGTTTCATTGAGGAAAAGCGGCCGGTAGAGCCGCCGCATAACCGTCTGGGCGCGTTCCACCAAGGTCCCGACCACAACGCGGTTCGGACGCATGAAATCCTCGATCGCCGCCCCTTCACGGAGAAATTCGGGGTTCGAAGCCAGATCGAATTCCTTGGCCGGGTGCTTCTCGCGAATCCGGCGCTCAATCTCCGCCGTGGTCCCGACCGGCACCGTGGATTTGGTCACGATGACCGCATAATCCTGCAGGCTATCACCAATTTCTTCGGCGGCGGCATAGACATAGCTCAGATCCGCATGACCATCGCCGCGGCGGCTTGGGGTGCCAACAGCAATAAAGACCGCGTCCGCGCCCTTCACGGCATCGGCCAGATGCGTGGTGAAGGTCAGCCGTCCGGCATCCACATTACGCGCCACAAGATCTTCAAGACCGGGCTCGTAAATGGGGATTCCCCCTTTTTTCAGCCGCTCGATCTTGCCCGCGTCCTTATCGACGCAGATCACATCATGACCGAATTCGGAAAAACAGGCGCCCGACACGAGGCCCACATAGCCGGTTCCAACAACAGTGACTCTCACGGGCCAAGCCCCCTTTATCGATTAAAACTTCAGTGTGCTGATATAGTCCTGAACGCCCGCACGCAAGTCCGGACGATCAAGCGCAAGGGCGATATTGGCGGTCAGAAAGCCGACCTTGTCGCCACAGTCATAGCGCACGCCATCAAAACGGAAGCCATGAAACGGCTGCTGCCCGATGAGCCGCGCAAGCGAATCCGTCAACTGGATCTCCCCACCGGCCCCTTTCTGCCGGTCCGACAGATGGCCAAACACTTCCGGTTGCAGGATATAACGGCCAATGACCGATAGCGTCGACGGCGCAACCTCCGGCGCCGGTTTTTCCACCAGCCCCTTGACCTCCACAAGCCGCCCGCGTTCAGCCCCCGGCGACAGGATGCCATAGCGATTGGTCTGATCACGCGGCACATCCATCACCGCCACGATATTGCCGCCAACCTCATGATAAGCTTCGACCATCTGACCAAGGCAGGGTACCGGCGCATGCACCAGATCGTCGGCGAGGATCACCGCGAACGGCTCATCCCCCACCAGATTACGCGCACACCAGACCGCATGCCCAAGCCCAAGCGGCACTTGCTGACGGGTATAACTGATGCGTCCTTCCTCAGGCAGAAGCGAATAGAGATCCTCAAGCACGTCGGTCTTGCCGCGCGCCGCCAGAATGCTTTCAAGCTCGTAGGAATGGTCGAAATGATCCTCAAGCGCCGACTTGCCGCGCCCGGTGACGAAAATGATATCCTCGATTCCAGCCGCCCGCGCTTCCTCCACCGCATATTGAATAAGCGGCTTGTCGACCACCGTCAGCATTTCCTTGGGCATGGCTTTGGTCGCCGGCAAAAAGCGAGTGCCGAGCCCCGCCACCGGGAGAATTGCTTTCTTAACGGGCTTCATGACTTGATCTCTCAGGAACATCTCGGAAGGTTAATGAACAACTTTGACAGCGGCATCACTGTCGATGGCGAGTGGGCCACGGCCTGCCTTCAAATACTCCCGCGTGAGCTGCTTGCCAAGCTCCACGGCAGGCTGATCATAGGCGTTGACCTCGAAAAGATGCGCCCCGATCACCGTTTCCAGCATGAAATGCATCATCAGCGCCCCAAGCGTGCGCTCGTTGATCTGTTTCAACTGGATGTGACGGATGGGGCAGCCACGCGCCTTCAGGGCGGCGATGGTCGCAAGCCCCTCGGCGGTCACGAGATCGCCAATGGTGCGCCCGGCGAGATAGCCAAGATCCGGATCATCGGCCAGTGCACTGTCGATCACCGGGCCTTCGCCGCTTTGGTCGGTGGTGATGATGGTGAAAAACTTGTCGGCCGGGCCGTCTAGAAACAATTGCAGCTGGCTGTGCTGATCGACCGGACCGAGCGCCCGCACCGGGGTTGTGCCGCGCCCGTTCTTGCCAACGCTTTCGGCCCAAAGCTGCTGGTACCAGGCGGCAAACCGCTCAAGCCGCCCGTCATAGGGCATCAGCACATTGATATTGATGTCGCGGGTGGCTTTGAGGGCATAAATCAACCCGGCGCCGACCGCTGCCGGCACCTCATGGCTTCTGCGGGCGTTGACTGCCTGCAACAACACATGCTCGGCGCCCTCACGCACGGCCACGGCGTCAAGGTCGGCGATCATGGCGGGCAGCATCCCGACCAGCGAAAACACTGAATAGCGCCCGCCAAGTTTCGGATCATGATCATGGACCGTCAGTTTCCAGCGCTTGGCAAAGCGGCGCAGCGGATTGTCCCCGGGCTCGACGATCAGAGTGAAATGTTGCGGCAGATCGCGCCGCGTCAGCCGCAGCCGCATGGCCGAGAAACAGGCGATGAATTGCGCCAGCGTCTCAGCCGTGCCGCCGGATTTGGAGATCACCACAAAATGGGTGCGCCGCAGATTGAGGTCGCGCAGAAAGGTCTCCATGCTGTGGGAACCGAGATTATCGGGGAAATGCAGCCGGGTCACCGCCTCGTCGCGTGACAGTTGCAAGCCTTTCAGGGCGGTCAGAGCCTGTGCACCGAGGCTCGATCCGCCGGTGCCCAAAATCACCACATCACTGAAATTTTCCCGCAAATGGTCGGCCAGGGTGCGGATCGCGGTCAGATCGTCGCGCGCCGATGGCAGACTCAACAGCGGTTCATTGCCTGCGTGATAGCCCGCACGGATCGCCTCAAGCGCTTCATTGAGCCGGGTCACTTCCTGCGGCAGGTTCGGAATCGGATTGGCAATGATCTGCTGATACAAGTCGCGAAGTCTCCAAAAGAAAGCTCAGTTATGGCGTCTGGCATGGGTCTGGACCATCCGCCTACAGTAAGCTGCGCGACGTTAGCCTGAAACACTTAAAATTATCTCAAAGACTTATGGCAGGACTTTGACCGCCTCTTGCACCGCACCGGCATTTCGGTTAGCGATAAATAATCCCATCACCCGTTCCTCAAGGAGCCGGCCTTGTCACGCATCGCCTATGTAAACGGCCAATATGTCCCCCATGATCAGGCTGTGGTTCATGTAGAAGACCGCGGCTATCAATTCGCCGACGGCGTGTATGAAGTCTGCGCCATCCTGAACGGCAGGCTTCTGGACGAAGACCCCCATCTCGACCGCCTGGCCCGCTCGCTCAGGGAATTGCGCATTGCCACGCCGATGGCGCGCGGACCGTTCCGGGTGATCATGCGCCAGATGGTGACGAAGAACCGCATCCGCAACGGGCTGTTGTATATTCAGGTGACCCGTGGCGTCGCCCGCCGCGACCATCCGTTCCCGGCCGAGGGCACCCGTCCGGCGCTGGTCATGACCGCGAAAGCCATGGATTTTGGCAAGATCATCGACCGTGCCTCCAGCGGGATCGCGGTCATCACCCAGACCGATCAGCGCTGGGCCCGGCGCGACATCAAATCCATCGCGCTATTGCCAAACATCCTCGCCAAGCAGCAGGCCCGCGAGGCCGGCGCCTTTGAAGCCTGGCTTGTCGACGGCAACGGCCATGTCACCGAAGGCAGTTCCACCAATGCCTGGATCGTCACCAGGGACGGGGTCATCGTCACCCGTGCCCTCGGCCCGGACATCCTGCCCGGCATTACCCGGCTCATGCTGCTTGAGGTCATCCGCGACCTTGGCCTGAAACTCGAAGAACGCTCCTTCACCGTCGCCGAGGCCAAGGACGCGCGCGAAGCCTTCATTACCAGCTCAACGGCCTTCGCCCTTCCGGTGGTCCAGATCGACGGCCATCCCGTCGGCAACGGAGAACCCGGTCTAGCCGCCCAGGACCTGATCCGCGCCTATTGGAAAAAAGTCATGGCCGAAACCGGCGTAACCCGCACCCACCTGCCCAACATCCCGGCCTGAGAGGGCCTGAACTGTCAAGCCCGAGCATGACAGTTCACTACTGATCCATTAATTAAGCACCGTTCGCCCTGAGGAGCCCGTCAGGGCGTCTCGAAGGGCGAGGTCCCGGGGCACGTGCTTCGAGACAGCCCCTAACGGGGCTTCCTCAGCACGAACGGTTCATATCGCGGTTATACGGAAAACTGTATCACCGGCTATCCAAAAAAGCTGTCATGACCGGGCTTGACCCGGTCATCCATGCTTCAACCAAATGGGCGGCGGCCAGATGGGTTGCCGGGTCAAGCCCGGCAATGACAGTTCATTATCTAACATCGTCATCCTGAGCGCAGCGACAGGATCCAGCCTCCCCTCAGGCTCCCCCGCCCGGCCGTGCGGGCGGTTCATCCTTTCCGCAGGAGCCTTTGCCCGGATGATGTTCGCGCTGTTCACGTTTCCAGCGCAGATTGAGCTTGCGGCGTTCCTCGGGCGGCAATTGACGGGCGATTTCCAGCGTCGCCTTATGGAATTCTGCCTGTATCAGGCTGTCCAGACGCCCCATTTCTGCCAAAGCCTTTTGTGCTTCAGCTTCATCGAAATCCTCGGCGCTGAAGCGGTTCTGCAAAATCTTGCGTTCCTCGCGCAACTCTTTCCATAATTCATGAACGCGCGGCGCATGGGCCGCGAACACGGTTTTGGCGACCGCCCGTGCGTCCGGCGACAGGTCCTGCGTCATATAGGGTGTCGGTCGCGACTGTTTGAAAAAATGACTGAGCCCCTCGGAATAGACGTGACCGATCAAAATTCCACCCAGAAACAAATTGACGGCCAGCGACGCCACCAGCGGCCATTTGAGGGCGCTCGACTTTTTGGGCAATTGTTCGGTCCTTATATCCGGGCTCATTGCTGATCCTCATTCATCGACAGGCTGATCGCCGCCCCGTCATAACCAAGCACATAGGCGCTCGCATCGGCCATATCGTCCGGCAGCGGGGCTACCGTCTTGGCCCCGACCATGACCCCAAGAAGCGACGCCGCCGCAAAACCGATCATCTGTGGCCAGAAGCGCCGCATGAAACCAACCCGCCGCGCCGGAGCAGATGCAGCCCGCGCTATGATCTCAGCGTTCACCCGGGCCAGAATATCGCCCTTCAACCGCGCCGGGGCTTGAGGGTCCGGGATCTCGGACAACAACCGGTCCACGGCCCGCGCCTCCGCAAGCAGCGCGCGCGCCTCGGGCGACGAGCGCAACAGAGCCTCCGCCGCCATTCGGTTATCGAGCGGCCAGTCACGGGCATCCGCACCATGGCAGGCCAGCATGGCCTCAAAATCTTCCAGTTTCATCACCGTCACAGCCTTCCGTCCTCGCCCCCTTCAAACCCCTTCAATGTCTCCGCCAACTGTCGCCGCGCCCGCACCAGCAAGGCTTCAAGTCCCTTGACCCCGACCTCCATCACCTCCGCCGCCTCGCGGTTCGACAGGCCCTGGAAATAACACAGCAACACCGCCGTGCGCTGACGTTCCGGTAATTGGTCCAAGGCCGCACTCACCTTGCGCTGGCGCATGGCCGTCGCCGCCATCATCTCCGGATCCGGGTCCGTCGAGGGGTGATCCGACAGATCCTCGTAAGGCACCGGCGTCTTGCGGCGCAGCCGGTCGACGCAATGGTTATAAAGCACGCGGTAAAACCAGGGAGCAAAGCGCCCGCGATCCGCCTTATAACGCCCGGCCTCGGTCCAGACCTTGAGAAAGGCTTCCTGCACCGCATCCTCGGCTTCCGCCGCCACCCGCACGATCCTCACGGCAAAACCAAAGGCGCGATCACTGTGACGATCGACCAAACTGGCAAAGGCCTGCCGGTCACCGATCGCGACGGCGGCGATCAACGCCTCGTCACTCTCGATCTCCGCTGCCTCTGCGGTCACCTCGTCCTTGATCACTACCGCCAACCGTCCTGCCATTGGTCTCCCGTGTTGTCAGAGTGTGGCGTTCTTTAACCGTCTGGACAATATACGATCCACGGATGCAAAATCCTGCGCGGTCACAGGGAGGAATTTTGATGGATCTCTATCATGTCTGGTGCGATCTCAAGGATGGCGAAAGCGATACCGACTTCGCCGAGGCCATAAGCCGATTTCTTGGCCATATGAAGGAGGCGCAGCTCATCGCCGGCTTCCGGCTCATGCGCCGCAAGCTCGGCCTCGCCCCCGCAGGGTTGGGGGAGTTTCATATCATGATCGAAATTGAAAATCTGGCCCAGCTCGACCGCGCCTTCGGTGCCGCCGCTACCCGCGAGGACCCGGTAGAAACCATCCATCACGCCGTCAACGCCCGGGTGAAGACCGCAACCTTCGCCCTCTATCGAGACTTCCCCGACGACTTTCGTATACGCGGACAGGAAAAATTCTAACTCCCACCCCACCCGTCATTGCGAGGCGCAGCCGAAGCAATCCAGCCCTTCACTTTCCCAAGGCAAGACTGGATTGCTTCGGCTGCGCCTCGCAATGACGACACGGGGGTGGGCGACCTTACGAAACCTCCCAGGTCCGTCCCGCGCGCAGCAGGGCGTTGAGGCTGGCTTTCGGCTTTGCGGCCTCGGCGGCCTCGACCTGACCCCGGACCGCGGTCTCATAGGACGGCGCCGGATTGTTGTAAATCACCCCGAGCACCATGGGGAAGGTCGGCCGCACCAGATCGATCAGCAAATGCGCCAGCGTCTTGCTGGTTTCGTCATGAACCAGAATATCGCCAAGCCTGACGCCATTTTCTCCGATCGTCACAACCTCCATATCAAACCCGCCGGGCTTCAACCGCAGTCCCTTTTGCCGGTCCTTGCCAAACAGCAGCGGCTCGCCATGACTGACCAGAAGCTGGTTGTCGGCCGCCGCCGCCTTTTCAGTAAAGGCATCGAACACGCCGTCGTTATAGACGATGCAATTCTGGAAAATCTCCACAAAGGAGGCCCCCTTATGGGCATGGGCGCGGGCGAAAATACCCGGCAGCTCCTTTTGCGCCGTATCAATGCCCCGGGCAATGAACCGCGCCCCGGCCCCAAGGGCAAAACCGCAGGGGCTCAACGGCGCATCGAGCGACCCCGTAGGCGTCGACGGCGTGCGCGTGCCAATGCGGGAGGTCGGCGAATACTGCCCCTTGGTCAGGCCGTAAATCTCGTTGTTGAACAGCAATATCTGCACATCGAGATTGCGCCGCAACACATGCAGCAGATGATTGCCGCCGATAGACAATCCATCGCCGTCGCCGGTGACGATCCACACGTCAAGGTCCGGATTGGTCAGCTTGATCCCGGCGGCAAAGGCCGGGGCCCGGCCGTGAATGGTATGGAACCCATAAGTCGCCATATAATAAGGAAAGCGCGAGGAACAGCCGATCCCCGACACGAACACCGTCCGCTCCGGCCGCGCGCCGATCTCGGCCAGTGTCTTCTGCACGGCTTTCAGAATGGCATAATCGCCGCATCCCGGACACCAGCGCACTTCCTGATCGGAGGCGAAATCCTTCGGTTGAAGCGCCGTGATCTCATTCATGCGCTGTCTCCTGCCACCGCCAACCGGGCGCGGATGGCACCCAGCACTTCGGTGATTTTAAACGGCTGCCCTGACACCTTGTTAAGCCCCTGAGCCGGAACCAGATATTCGCTCCTGAGCAGGGTCAAAAGCTGACCCGTGTTCATCTCAGGCACCAGCACCTGATCAAACCCGCGCAGCAAGTCACCCAAATTAAGCGGCAACGGCCAGATCTGGCGGATATGGATATGGCTCACATCAAGCCCCTCGGCCCGGGCCCGCCGCACCGCCTGTTCGATGGGGCCATAGGTCGACCCCCAACCGACCACCGCCAGCCGCCCGCGCTCGCCCCCGGTCTCCACCGTCTGCAGCGGCTGATCGCGGGCAATGCCCAGAATTTTATTGCGCCGGGTGTCGGTCATCTTCTGATGGTTCGCCGGGTCATAGGAGATATGGCCGCTGCTGTAATTCTTCTCGATGCCGCCAATGCGATGCATGAGCCCGGGCGTCCCCGGCACCGCCCAGACCCGGGCCAGCGTCTCGGGATCGCGCAGATAGGGCTGGAAGCCTTCCGGATCCTGTCGATGGGTCACGGGAAAGGCCGGAATCGCCTCCACATCCGGCAGTTTCCACGGTGCCGCTGCATTGGCGATATAGCCGTCCGACAACAGAATGACCGGAGTCATATATTTGGTGGCAATGCGCGCCGCCTCGATCGCCAGCCCGAAACAATCGGATGGCTTGGCCGCCGCCAGCACCGCAAGCGGCGCATCGCCATTGCGTCCGAACACCGACTGATAAAGGTCCGACTGTTCGGTCTTGGTCGGCATCCCCGTCGACGGTCCGGCGCGCTGGGTATTGACGATCACCAGCGGCAATTCGGTTGAAATGGCAAGCCCGATGGCCTCGCCCTTCAAGGCCACGCCGGGCCCCGAACTCGATGTCACCCCAAGCGCCCCCGCATAAGACGCCCCGATGGCGGAACAGACGGCGGCGATTTCATCCTCGGCCTGAAAGGTGGTGACGCCGAATTCCTTCATCATCGACAGCTGATGGAGGATCGGCGACGCCGGGGTAATCGGATAGGACCCGAAAAACAGCGGCAACCCCGCCTTCTCCGCCCCGGCCACAAGCCCCCAGGCGAGCGCCTGGCCTCCCGTCACCGTGCGATATGTCCCGGGCTCCAACTGCGCCCGACCAACGGAATAATGCTTGAGCGTGCCCGCAAGCTCCGCCGCCTCGCCAAAGATATGCCCGGCATTGAGCGCCGCCCGGTTGGCATCGGCAAGATCCGGCCGCTTGGCGAATTTGGCCGTGAGCCAATCGAGCACCGGCGCACGCGGGCGATCAAACATCCAGAGCGTAAGCCCGAGCGTCCACAGATTCTTGCAGCGCAGCGCCTCCTTGTTCGACAGCCCATAAGGCTTCACCGCCTCAAGCGTCAGCGCCGAAATATCCAGCTCAAGCAGTTGATAGGATTTAACCGTGCCGTCCTTCAGGGGATTCTGCGCATAGCCCGCCTTTTGCAGATTGCGCTCGCTGAACGCCCCCGAGTCGGCAATCAAAATCCCGCCCTCGGCCAGATCGCCGAGATTGACCCTGAGCGCCGCCGGGTTCATGACCACCAGCACATCAGGTTCGTCCCCGGCGGTCAGAACCTGGGTCGAACCGAAATTGATCTGGAACGCCGAGACGCCAAAGGTGGTGCCGGTGGGAGCACGAATTTCTGCGGGAAAATCCGGGAAGGTGGCGAGATCGCTGCCGGCCAGAGCGGTCGAGACCGTGAACTGGGAGCCGGTCAATTGCATACCGTCGCCCGAGTCCCCGGCAAAGCGGATGACGACGGACTCGAGGGCCCGGCTATCACGGTCGGCGACGGTTTCCTGCACATTCATGCCTTAGAACCCTCACAGAAGTGAGACCAGACTTGAGCTTGTCACGTCAATTCCATGGTTTCCAGCTTTAAAATAGCGCCCTGGCAAATAGCCCCACCGGGCGCTGGCTGCTCTGTCAGGTCAACTGTTAGTTCCTGAGAAACCCCGTTAACACTTTAAACACCCTGCCATTCTAAGGTCATGCCCTTGAATGGAGTTCGGTCATGCCTGCAACCTATCGCCCCACCGCTTTCGCCCACCCCGCCAACGATCGGCCGCTGGTGCGGACAACGGAACCGACTCTCCAGATTTTGCTGCAGGACCTCCGCCTCGTCCGCGACCTCATCGCCGACGGCCTCACGCTCGATCACCTGAAACTGCTGTCCGATTGCGCCAAACGGTCGGAACAGGCATTCCGCCAGATGCACGGCTGAGCCACCCCAAGTCTGGATCGCCACGCCGCTTACGCGGCTCGCGATGACGGGGTTTGCGATTCACCGTCATTGCGAGGCAAAGCGAAGCAATCCAGTCTCACCACCTGCACCAGCCCCTCCCGATTCCCAAAATCGTCATTGCGAGCGCAGCGAAGCAATCCAGACCCGCCGCCCCGAAGTCTGGATCGCCGCGCCGCTTACGCGGCTCGCGATGACGGGGATAGGTGGTTGCCGTCATTGCGAGGCACAGCCGAAACAAGCCTGTCTCACACCTGCACCAGCCCCTCCCGATTCCCAAAACCGTCATTGCGAGCGCAGCGAAGCAATCCAGACCGTCCGCCCCGAAGTCTGGATTGCTTCGCTGCGCTCGCAATGACGGTGGAAGCTTGCCGATTCTCGACAAACCCCCGGCCCCGTGACATAAGCGGAACATGACCCAGCCAGACCAGACAACAGGCTCCTTGCACCGCAAGATGTGGCGTCTCGCGGGCCCCATCATGCTCGCCAATTGTGCGGTGCCGATGCTTGGGGCTGTCGACACGGCGATCATGGGCCATATGCCCGATTCCCGTTATCTGGCTGCCGTTGCCCTCGCGACGCTGATTTTCAATTTCCTGTATTTCGGGCTCGGTTTTCTGCGCATGAGCACCACGGGCTTCACCGCCCAGGCCTCAGGGCAGCAGAACGCCCATGAGGTCGGCGTCGTGTTCTCCCGCGCCCTCATGCTCGCGCTTGGGCTTGGGCTCGCTGCCGTTCTGCTGCAGGCGCCGATCCGGCTCATTGCCTTTGCCCTGTTGCCGGGCGAGCCCGCGGTCGAGCATATGGCCAAGGTCTTTTTCAATATCCGCATCTGGGGCGCGCCAGCAGCACTTGCCAATTTCGTGGTGCTTGGCTGGCTACTTGGGGTGCAGCGGGCGCAAACCGCGCTCATGATCCAGATCCTCATGAATGTCCTGAACGCAGGGCTCAATCTGCTGTTCGTGCTCGGCTTCGGCTGGGGCGTGGCCGGGGTCGCAAGCGGCACGCTGATCGCTGAATATGCTGCGGCTTTGCTCGGCATTTACCTCATCACGCGCAGCCTCACGCGCGGTTACGGCTTGTCCCTGCCTGCCCTCTTCACCCGCCGTCTGCTGCTCGAAGCCGCGGCGCTCAAGCGGCTCATCGCCGTCAACACCGATATCTTCATTCGCACGGCTTTGTTGCTAACGGCCTTCGGGCTTTTTACCGCCGCCGGGGCGCGGATTGGCACGGCGACGCTCGCGGCCAACGCGGTACTGATGAATTTCCTGTTTTTCCTGTCAAACGGGCTCGACGGCTTTGCCTTTGCCGCCGAAGCGCTGGTCGGCGCGGAAAAAGGCGCGCGCAACGAACAGGCCTTTCGCCGTGCCGTGCGGGTGACAGGGTTCTGGGCGCTGCTGGCGGCGCTTCTGTTCACGCTGGTCTATGGCCTCGGCGGCACCACGCTGATCGGCTGGCTGACCGATCTGCCAAGCGTGCGCGCCGAAGCCGCGACCCATCTTCCCTGGCTGGTGCTGATGCCGCTTGTGGCGGTCTGGGGCTATCAGTTCGACGGCGTGTTTGTCGGCCTGACCCGCAGCCGCGACATGCGCAATTCCGCCGCCCTCGCGCTCCTCGCCTTCATCGCCGCCCTCGCGGTCCTTGAACCGCGCTTCGGCAATCATGGGCTATGGGCCGCCTTCGTCATTTTCATGGGCATGCGGGGCCTCACCCTCGGCTGGTTCTACCGCCGCGTCGGCGAGGAATTCATCCCTCAGCGCGCCTAGAGAATTTCAAGCACCGCTTCCGGCGGGCGACCGATGGCGGCTTTGTTATTGGCGAGCACGATCGGACGCTCGATCAACACCGGATTGTCATGCATGGCGGCAATCAAGGCCGCCTCGCTCAAGCCCGGATCGGCGAGGCCGAGCGCCGCATAAGGCGCTTCTTTCTTGCGCATGAGATCGCGAGCCCCGATCCCCAGAAGCTTCAAAATCTGCGTAAGCTCAGCTGCGGACGGCGGTGTTTTCAAATATTCGACCACCAGCGGCTCGATCCCCCGGCTCTCCAGAAGCGCGAGCGTCTCCCGCGATTTCGAGCAGCGCGGATTGTGATAAATACTGACCGTCATGCCAATCTCCCTCGGGGTCTGATGCTGGTTTTTTATATCCGGAGGGTAGCAACACGGCCATGCAAAACTTTCAGATGCAAATCAGTCGCATTTGTATTGACGGCTTGCTGAGAATCTAATAGGAATGATTATCAACAAGCCTAGCACTGTCCGTGACGATTCGACATAGGGACCAGCTGACGATGTATGTATGTATCTGCAATGCGTTGAGCGAAAAAGCCGTCCGTTCCGTCGCCCAGCGCGAGGGTGGTCCCTCCACCACGTCTGAGATTTTCCGCTGTCTCGGAGCCGCGCCGCAATGCGGCAAATGCATCTCCCATGCCATGAGCGTCTATCACGATGAACGTGGACGGGCCGCTTCGTCACAGTGATAACTTCAGTATGCACTTGATTTTAAAAGTCATTTTCATCTAGCCCAATTGACCCGTCCCGCCGCTTGGCCTAGAATGCCGGCTTCTGCTAAGGAGACTGGCCATGAAGGGCGACCCCCAGGTTAACAAAATATTGAACGGCGCGCTCAAGAACGAGCTGACCGCCATCAATCAGTATTTTCTGCATTATCGCATGTTGAAAAACTGGGGCTTCGGCAAACTCGCCCGCAAGGAATACGAAGAATCCATCGACGAGATGAAGCATGCGGACAAGCTGATCGACCGCATTCTGTTCCTCGAAGGCCTACCCAATCTTCAGGATCTCGGCCGCTTGCGCGTCGGCGAATCCGTCCGCGAAGTTCTCGCCGCCGATCTGGCCCTTGAATATGACGCCATTCCGCCCCTGCGCGAAGGCATCGCCTATTGTGAAGCGGTCAAGGATTACGTCACCCGCGAACTGCTCGAAGATATCCTCAAGTCCGAGGAAGAGCATGTAGACTGGCTGGAAACCCAGATCAGTCTGTACGATTCCGTGGGCGAGCATAATTATCTGCAATCGCAGATGGACCCTTCCTGAGGGTTCAGCTGGGGCCACAGGGACAGGGGCTTTACGCCCCCCAGTCCGCCCCCACAGCCTCGCTCACATTGGCGTAGCCATCGGCACGCAGACAATTCGCAAGCTCCTGCGCAACGCTCGCGCCGAGCCCCGGGCCTTCATAGACCATGGCCGAATAAAGCTGCACAAGGGACGCGCCCGCGCGGATCTTGCGATAGGCGTCTTGCCCGTTTTCAATGCCGCCGACGCCCACAAGCGGAATGCGCCCCTCGGTCAGTTTATACATATCGCCCAGAACCTCCGTCGCGAGCTTGAGCAGCGGCTGACCACTCAATCCCCCGGTTTCGCCCCGAAACGGCCCATGCAGGCCCGCGGGCCGGCTGATGGTGGTGTTTGAAATGATGAGGCCGTCAACCTCATGCTTCAGCGCCACTTTCGCAATATCGGCCCGTTCCTCCGGGCTCAGATCCGGCGCGATCTTGACCAGCAGCGGCACCAACCGCCCACTCCGTGCGCCATGCGCCTCAAGCCGCGCCGCCATCACCGCCCCAAGCAAGCGGTCAAGGGCGTCCTGACGCTGCAAGGACCGCAAACCGGGCGTATTCGGCGACGAGATATTGACCGTGAAATAATCCGACAATCCGTATAACGCCCGGATCCCGGCCACGTAATCGCTGACCGGATCGCTCGTATCCTTGTTGGCGCCGACATTGGCGCCGAAAATACCCGGCCGTCCTTGACGCGCTTCAGCCTTGGCACGAAAAGCTTCAAGACCCGCGTTGTTGAACCCGAGCCGGTTGATGACAGCCCGATCCGCGCTCAGACGAAACATGCGCGGCTTCGGGTTGCCCTCTTGCGGACGCGGCGTCACCGTGCCCGCCTCCACAAACCCGAACCCCTGAGCCAGCATGGCGTCCGGCACCTCGGCATTTTTATCAAACCCGGCGGCAAGCCCCACCGGCGTCGGAAAGCGCAGGCCCCAAAGGGTCGACACCAGCACAGGATCTTCCGCCGCCGCGCATCGCGGCAGCAGGCCCGATTTCAAGGCGGTGACAGCAAGGCCATGGGCCGTTTCGGCATCGAAACAAAAAATCAACGGCCGGATCAAGGAATAGAGCGACATGACCTAGTGAGTCTCCCACGGCAAAACAAACAGACCGGACGTCCCTCGCCGCAGCCGATCGCGGCAAAGGACAGCCCGGCCCGGCAAAACGGCATAAAGATGCGGAAACAGCTGTCCGCCCCGGGACTCTTCCCATTTGAGGGCGATACTGGGCAAACCCTCGACCACCACCGTCAGCAGCATGACCTCATCCAAGCCCCGGTAATGCGCCGCAAGCGTCCCGGCGAGCTGCTCCCGAGTCGAGAAATGAATATAGCCATCCCGGGCATCATCGGACGATCCCGCATAGCCCGCCTCGGGGGCAGCGGCAAACGCCGCATCATCGGTAAGGCTCAGGATTTTATAGATAGGGGACGTCATGATCATGGCTGCGTGCGATTGAAATTCGCCGCACCATAGCCGAAACAATCAGATTTCGAAAGGCAGCTTGCGGGTCACCGCCTAGTCAGCCAGTTCAGCTGACATGGAGCCGACGGATTTCACCAGTTCAAATATGCGTTTGCGCACCGCTGGATCGGGAATGCGATAATAGGACCGCACCAGCTCCAGAGTCTCCCGGCGAGAGAGATGATCCTCCCCCTCATAGCCTGCCTGTGCAGGTTCGGCCAACATATTGCCGCGCCCGCCAGTCATCGGCGCTTCCTCGAAAAAGAAGGCGACCGGCACTTCAAGAACCCGCGCCAGCTGATGCAACCGGCTGGCCCCGATGCGATTGCTGCCGCGCTCATATTTCTGAATCTGTTGAAACGTCAGACTGACCGCCTCCCCGAGTTTTTCCTGGCTCATGCCAAGCAGGGTCCGTCGCAACCGCAGTTTCGAGCCAACATGAATGTCGACGGGATCTGGTCTTAATTTCACAATCTCTTCCCCCCAAGGTCCAAAAGGCCCTGTAATCACCACTCAGCACTCGCTGTTGCGCAATACAACGCGCAACCTCGACGGGGTCCGTCTTGTCAGATTTTTAGCCTGGCCCCGTTCGCGACGCCCCTAGCCCCTGTCGCGAGCGCGGCCAGTATAACGAAGAGACCGAGATAACTCCAATCACCTGCGCGAGAAAACAAGGTCTGACTTTCTACCTTACGTGGTAAGTCGGAATCAAGAATTCCGCGCGTGCCAAGCGGCAACCGGGCAAGGATCGCGCCATAGGGAGAGATCACCGCCGAAATGCCCGTGCCTGCCACACGCACCACCGGCAAACCTTCTTCAACCGCACGCATCTGCGCGGTGGCGAGATGTTGATAAGGCCCGGCGGATTGTCCATACCAGCCGTCATTGGTGACATTGAGAATCCAGCCCGGACGGTCGCCCATTTTTACAACCGCACCGGGAAAAATAACCTCATAACAGATCAGCGGACTGAAGGCCGGAAGCCCCGGCACATGCAAACTTTGCGGCCCCGGCCCGGCGGTAAAATCCGACCCGAGCAGGCCGGGCACGAAGCGCTCAAATCCAAGCAAAGTCATGAACCCGCGCATGGGCAGATATTCGCCGAACGGCACCAGATGCGCCTTGTCATAACCGGCCCGCACCTTGCCCTGGTCGTCGATCACGAACAGGCTGTTGCCGACGCGCGCCTCACCTCCGGCCGGATCAGCGTAATAGCCCGGCGCTCCGGCGATCACATAGCCGCCGGGCGGGGTGATCCGGGCAATGGCCGCCCGCGCCGCCGGTTCCGCATTGAGAAAAAACGGCGAGGCCGTTTCCGGCCACAGAATATGCGTGACCGGCTTGTCGGACGGCGTGGCCGACAGCCGCACATAGCTCATGAAATTATCGGCCATGCGATCTTCGCGCCATTTTTCGCCCTGCTTCACATTGGCCTGCACCAGCCTGAGCCGCACGCCGGGCTCAACCGCCCCATGATCCCCCGCAAGCCGCCAGACGCCGCCGCCGTAACAAAGCCCAAGCATAAGGACAGCAGCCAGCACCGGCCGGAAGCGCCCAAGCGCCCCGGCGGCCAGCAAGCAGGCCGCAAGCACCGTCAGCAGACCAAGCCCATAAGCCCCCCACAGCGTCAGGGACTGCAACATGGCCGGCGAAAAAGCCCAGATCGAACCCGCCAGATTCCACGGAAACCCGGTAAAAAGATGCCCGCGCAGCCATTCCGTCGCGCTCCAACAGAGCGCGAACAGGATGATTTCCGCCACCAGCGCCCCACGCATGAAACTCTGCAAGCGGTGAAAGACCCAGAAGGCCAGCACGGGATAAAGCGCCATAACCGCCGCCAAAGCCACCACCGCCACCGGCCCGGCCGCGTCCGACACGCTCTCATTGACGAAAAAGGCGATGGCGATCCAGTAAAAGCCGGTCACATAATGGCCAAAGCCAAAGCCCCAGCCAAGCAGCAGCGCCGCCCGCGACGTCCCGGCCTGCCGCAGCAGCAGAAAGATCGCCGGGAAGGCAATAAAAAACGCCGGGATGATATAAAGCGGCGGCAAGGCCAGGGTCGCAAGCGCTCCGAAACAGATCGCAAGCCCACACCGGCCAAGGTTCGACATGCCCGCGATCCGCTCGGCCCAAGCTATCATTCAACCGCGCCCTGAGGCTCTGACCCCGTGGTCAGCATGATGCGCAATTTCTTCAGTCTGCGGCTGTCGGCCTCAAGCACCTCAAACGCGAGGCTCGGGTCGAAGATGACAAGCTCCCCCTTATGCGGAACCCGCCCGGCGAGTGCGACCACAAGACCGCCGAGGGTATCGACATCCTCCGTCTCATCCCCGCCCTGACGGAGCGAGCGGCCAAGCGCAGTTTCGAGGTCCTCGACCGCGAGCCGTCCGCCTGCTTCATAGGTTACATCATCAATGGTCGTCAGGCTGTCGCCATCCTCATCGATGTCATGTTCATCCTCGATATCGCCGACGATCTGTTCCAGCAGATCCTCGTTGGTGACAAGGCCATCGGTGCCGCCATATTCGTCGACCACCACCGCCATATGCACCCGCCGCGCCCGCATCTTCAACAGCAGATCCGGCAGACGCATGGACGACGGCACATGCAGAATGGGCCGCATCATATCGGCCAGCGTCACATCCTTGAACGAGCGCAAACGCCCATCGGTCCCGCGCGCCTTGGCAAGGACAATGAACACGTCTTTCAGATGCACAAGCCCGACCACCTCGTCCAGCGTGCCGCGATAGACCGGCATGCGCGAGACCTCGGCCTCGGCAAAAGCCTGCACCAAGGCCGGCAGCGCCAGTTTTTCATCGACGGCGATCACATCGGCGCGGGGAATCATCACATCCTCAACCCGCATATCCGCGAATTCGAGCGTGTTCATGAGGAGCGAGCGCTCTTCGTCGCTGATGCCCTCGACACCCCCTTCGGGGTGATCCTCGATCACTTCTTCAAGGCTTTCGCGCAGTGTGCCTTCGGGCACGCGCCTGAAAAACCGGCGTTTCAACCGGGAGATAAAACTCAGCGGGTCTCCATCTTTGGAGCCCGACGACTGGCTGGAAGACTCGTCACTCATGGCTATCTACAATTTGCTCTCTGTCCTGATAAGGGTCTGAAATGGCGAAGCCCCGGAGAATCTGAACCTCCAGCGCCTCCATCACCTCAGCCTCATCGTCATTCATATGATCATAGCCCACCAGATGCAGGAAACCATGCACAAGTAGGTGCCGCGCATGGTCGGCAAAACTCTTGCCCTGAAGCGCCGCCTCCCGCGTGAGCGTGGCCTCCGCCATCAGGATATCTCCAAGCGGCACCGGCACTCCCGGCGGCTGTCCGGGCGGCGTTGTCCCGGCCGCCAACAGTTCCAGATCCTCCAGCTCCCAGACCGGGAACGAGAGAACATTGGTCGGCTTATCCTGTTGACGATGATCGCGATTGACCTCGCGCATGGCCTCATCGGTCATCAGGATGACCACGATCTCAAACGGCCCCGGCCAGGTCAGGCCCGAGTCCGCCACGAGACCGGCGCGGGCCGCCACCAGTGTATCGGTGATGAAATCCTGCGGCTCCGCACCGAGACGCGACCAATCGCCGCCCTCGCACATGACCTCGACGTGGACAGACCCTAAGGGGTCGGCGCTCACGTCAGCGACTCCGTATTGTGACCCATCGCCTTTAGGCGGGCCCGATCGGCGGCGTCGGCACGATCATAAGCCTCGACAATAGAGCCGACCAAAGGATGACGCACCACATCGTCTTTTGTGAAGCGCACCACATCGATGCCCTCGACTTTTTCAAGAATATGCAACGCATCCACCAGCCCCGAGCGGGTGCCGCGCGGCAGATCGGTCTGGCTCGGATCGCCACAGATGACCATCTGGCAATTCTCGCCAAAGCGGGTCAGAAACATTTTCATCTGCATGGGCGTGGTGTTCTGCGCCTCATCCAGAATGACAAAACAATTGGCCAGCGTACGCCCGCGCATATAGGCAAGCGGCGCCACCTCAATATCGCCACGCTCGAAGCGTTTCAGCACTTCGTCACCGGGCATGGTGTCATAAAGCGCGTCATAAAGCGGGCGCAGATAAGGATCGACTTTTTCCCGAAGGTCGCCAGGCAGGAAGCCCAGCCGTTCCCCCGCCTCAACCGCCGGGCGGGACAGAATAATCCGATCCACCTGACCCGAGGCGAGCCGCGACACCGCCATGGCCACCGCGAGAAACGTCTTGCCGGTCCCGGCCGGACCCAACCCGAACACCATCTGCGACTGATGCAGACTGCGGATATAATCGACCTGCCCGGGGGAGCGTGCCTTGACCACCTGTTTGCGGGTGCGGATGGAGGCACCACCGCCGTCCAAATCCTCCTCGACCTCCTCGACCGCGGCAAGCTTGCGACTGGCGAAGCGCAAGGCGGCATCAACCTCGGGCGTGGAGATTTCCCGGCCCTTCCGGGCCTCCCGGTACAGTCGATCAAGCACATCCTGGGCCGCCGCCACCGCCCCGGCGCCGCCAAGGACGCGCAAACGGTTGCCGCGATTTTGCAACCGCACGCCAAGTTTCGCTTCGATCAGAATGAGATGACGGTCATGTTCGCCGTAAATCATGGCGGCCAACCGATTGTCGTCGAACTCCATCACCACGCTGCTGTCTTCGGGGACGACGCCCTCAGGCTGCCCTTTCGCCGGTGCTGGCCGTTTCACACGTTTGTTCAAAATTTCTGTCGTCCTGCTGCCGTTTTTCAAGCTGCCTGATCCGTGGCAAGGCGCCCTTTTAAACTATGCGGCTCGCCGCTGAGGATTTCAACCATGGCAATGCGTCCGATCACATCGGCCGCCGCCGCGCCACAATCCACATTCACCGCCTGCATATAGGGACTGCGGCCGATCAACTGGCCCTCAAACCGCCCAACCCGCTCAAGCAACACGGCCATCACCTGACCCACCGAGGCGACATTGAACGCTTTTTGCTGTTCAAACAGCAGCGTCTGCAGAGCCTGCAACCGCGCGTCCTTCACCTCTTCCGGAACCTGATCCGCCATGTCGGACGCGGGCGTCCCCGGACGCGGGCTGTATTTAAACGAATAGGCCTGAGAAAAGCCGACATCGCGAATAAGCTGCATGGTCGCTTCGAAATCATCATCGGTTTCACCGGGGAAGCCGACGATGAAATCGCTTGAAACCGCAAGATCCGGACGCAGCGCCCGCAGCCGCGCGATGATATCGCGGTAGGACTCCGCCGTATGGCCCCGGTTCATGGCGGCGAGAACCCGGTCCGATCCGCTTTGTACCGGCAGATGCAGATAGGGCATGCAGGCCGCAAGCTCCCCATGGGCGGCAATAAGATCGTCCCCCATGTCGCGTGGGTGCGACGTTGTATAGCGAATACGCGCAATGCCCGGCACCTCGCCAAGCCGCGCCATCAACCGGGCCAGCGACCAGTCGCCGCCATCCAGCCCAACCCCATGATAGGCATTCACATTCTGCCCAAGCAACGTAAGCTCGACCACGCCGACGGCGGCGAGCTTTTCCGCTTCGGCCACGATCTTTTCGACCGGACGCGAGAACTCCGCCCCCCGGGTATAGGGAACCACACAGAAGGTGCAGAATTTGTCGCAGCCTTCCTGAATGGTCAGAAAAGCTGCCGGACCGCCACTACCGCGCGGGCTTGGCAGATGATCGAATTTTTCTTCGGCCGGGAATTCGGTGTCGATGACCCGCGCCTTGCCATGAAGCGCCCGCGCATCCCGCGCCGCAATGACCATTTTGGGCAGCCGGTGATAAGTCTGCGGCCCAAACACCATGTCAACGGCCGGAGCGCGCTGCATGATTTCAGCCCCCTCGGCCTGCCCGACGCAACCGCCCACAGCAAGCACCAGATCACCACCCGCACGCTCCCCGCGCAGGCGCTCATCACGCAGAACCTTCAAGCGGCCAATATCGGAATAAACCTTTTCCGCCGCCTTTTCCCGGATATGGCAGGTGTTGAGCACAACCACGTCGGCCGCCTCCGGCGTCTCCACCAGGGCATAGCCCTCGGGTGCCATGACTTCGGCCATCCGTTCGCTGTCATAGACATTCATCTGACAGCCGTAGGTTTTGATATAAAGCTTTTTGGTCACCATACCGTCCGCACAAGGGCCCTGAAACCTGCGGATTGTCCGCAGATCGCCGTCGAAGTCAACTTGAATCCGGTCAGGCCGCCCGCCGCGCCGCCAGCAGCCCGCCACGCACCGCTTCGTAACAATGGCTGGCCAGACCTTTCCGGGACTCGAACGCGGCCACATCCACCGGGGCATGAAAGCGCAATTCGACACCGATTTGACCGAGCGCCAGAATGGCCAGAAAATGCGGCACCAGATCCATATCGCCGAACCAGCCGATGATCGGCCGGGTCCCCCGCGTAAGCGGCAGGCCATGGATGGATTTATAAGCGATGGTCATCGGCTGGATCCTGAGCGCCGCGTCACGCCCCTCGGCCACGGCGAACAGCGCCGATTTGAACGGCAGCACCAGCGACCCGTCAGTGCTCGTGCCCTCGGCAAACAGAATGAGGTTGCCGCCCTCGCTCAGACGCGCGGCGATTTCATCGGTCTGGGCCCGGGTCTGCGCCCGCCGCTCGCGATCGATGAACACCGTGCGTTGCAGCCGGGCAAGGGTTCCGAACGCCCCCATATTGCCAACTTCACGTTTGGCAATAAAACTCGCGGGCAGCACCGCCCCGAGGATCGGAATATCGAGCCAGGATACGTGATTGGACACGAACAGGGTCGGCCCCGCCGCCTCAGGCGTGCCGACCACGGTGATCTTCAGCCCGATCAGCCGCACCATCACCGTGTGGTAAGCCCAAGGCAAAAGCTGCGCCGTTCGCCCGCCCACCCGGATCAACAGATATTGGAGCGGAGCGAAAACCGCCGCCATGCCAAAAATTACCGCAGTCACAATGATGGCACGAAGATTCATTCTCGCTCCCCTCACACGGAGCCGTCACAAATCAGGATTTTTTCGTCTCGCGATCAACCGGCACGCCGTAAAGCTCAAGCCGGTGATCGATGAGTTTGAAACCAAGCTTGCGGGCGATTTCCACCTGCAGCTTTTCGATTTCCTCATTGCGGAATTCGATGACTTCGCCGGTCTCTATATTGATCAGGTGATCGTGATGACGCTCCGACACCTGCTCATAGCGCGAACGGCCGTCGCGGAAATCGTGACGTTCGAGAATACCGGCCTCTTCAAAAAGCCGTACCGTACGATACACCGTGGCGATGCTGATATGCGGATCAATCGCCGTCGAGCGGCGATAGACCTCCTCAACATCCGGGTGATCCTCGGCCTGCGACAGCACGCGCGCGATCACACGACGCTGATCGGTCATGCGCATGCCTTTTTCGACGCACAGCGACTCTATATCATGATGCACGTCTGTTCCTCTCAATATAACCGGTCTTTTCAAGACCCAGACTGAACCACAATCGAAAAGACCAAAGCCTTTACGACCAGGACTTCCAAGACGGAAGTCCCGGCATTTCTTGGGAAATTACTTGCGACGGGGACGCCCGCGTCCGAGACCGATTTTCTTGGCCAGTTCACGCCGCTGAATGGCGTAATTCGGCGCTACCATCGGATAATCCGCAGGCAGGCCCCAACGCTCCCGATAGTCTTCCGGAGTCATGTTGTAGCTTGTCTTGAGATGACGCTTCAACATCTTTAACTTTCTGCCATCCTCCAGACAGACAAGATAATCAGGCAGGATTGATTTCTTGATCGGAACCGCAGGCTGCAATTGCGGCTCCTCAACCACATGAACCGCACCAAGATTATCAAGTGTTGCATAGACCTGACCGATCAAAACACCCAATTCCGAGACCGGCACACTGTTGTTGGCCACATATGACGAAACAATTTCTGTCGTCAGCGCCAACAGCTCATCCTGATTCATTAATTTTTCTTCCATGACCACGCCCCTTGAATTAAAAATATTACTCATTTCATAATATTAAATATCTGAATTTTCAATAATATTATTAAATACGCACCCTTTAAAAGTAATAAAAAGACTGCAAAAGTCAAAAAACTCATTTCTTGACAGAAATCTCAAAAAGATCGCGTCATCACCAAAGCATCGACAGCCTGACCTTCAGCCCGTTGGTAATAGCCGCGCCGCCGACCATTCACGACAAAGCCGCGTTGTTCATAAAGCGCAATGGCGGGATCATTATCGACCGCCACTTCAAGATGAAGTTGCTCGGCCTGCGCCGCGCCAAGGGCTTCGATCGCCGCATCCAGAAGCTCCCCGCCCACCCCCATGCGGCGGCAGGCCAGCGAGACCGCGATATCGTAAATTTCCGCCTCCCCAGCGGCCAGCGCATAAAGCACATAACCCAAAGGCTCCGCCCCCCGGCGCGCGAGCAGCGCCCCGACGGAGGGCAACACCAGCAAAGCAGCAACCTCCTCGGCCGGCCAACCAGGCTCGACCCCCGCCGCGGAACGCAGCTCCGCCAGCAAAGCCGCCGCCTCCCTCCCCACGGCCGTAATGACCAAAGGAGCCCGCGCCGTCATGCCAACGTCAATCCGCCAGGCAATTTCGCGTCCGGAGCACGCAAATAAAGCGGCCGCGCCGGAACCAGCACCGTGCCCGAGCGCAAAATGCGGGCGGCAATCGCCGCCACCCAGACAGCATCGGGATAGCAGGGCTCATCCCGCAGCTGAAGGCCACGGTCCAGAAGCCCCGCCCGCAGCAACGGCACACCGCTGCCAAGCGCCATGGACAGCCCCGGATCCAGCGTCTCAAGCACGGCGTCAAGCGGCACCGCGCGCGCCGCACCGACGCTCTCCACCCAGGCAAGGCCAGCGTCGTCGGCGCCAAGGTAGCGCTGACATTCCACATAAACCTCACCGCGTCGCGCATCATGCAGCACCGCGAACAAGGCACCGACGGCAAGCGGCGCAGCTGTCAAACTCGCCACCGCCACCGCCTCGAAACTGGTGACCGGCACCACCGGACGATCAAGCGCCAGCGCCAAAGCCCGCGCCGCCGACAAGCCGATGCGCAATCCGGTAAAGGCCCCGGGGCCCACCGTCACCGCCACCGCCGCAAGCTGCGGGTAATCCACGCCAAGCCCCCGGGCCTCAGCCATGATCTCCTCGATCATCGGCATCAGCCGTTCGGCATGGCCGCGTCCGATTTCCTCATGACGGGCGGCAAGGGTGCGGCCACCCCGCACCACCGCCGCCGAACAGGCGGCGAGCGCGGTATCCAGGCCCAATATGCAAACACTATCAGGCAATGCTGCAAGCATCCGTGAAAGAGAGACGCGGCAGACGTGGAAACACCCCTGCGCTGTCGCCATAGCCAAGGCCGCAAATGAAATTCGCCTTGATCTGCCCATCGGCAAAAAAGGCCTCATTGACCTTATCGGCGTCAAACCCCGACATGGGGCCGCAATCGAGCCCGAGCGAACGCGCTGCGATGATCAGATAAGCGCCCTGCAAACTGCTATTGCGAAACGCCGTTTCGGTCGCAAGCGCCGCATTGCCCGCGAACCAGTCGCGCGCGCCGGGGTTATGGGGGAAAAGCTCGGGAATGCGATCGTAGAATTTGGTGTCATAGCCAATGATGGCCGTGACCGGCGCACTCAGCACCTTCGGCGCGTTGGTCGCCGACACGCAGGCGGCAAGCTTTTCCTTGGCGGCGGGCGTGGTCACAAACAGAAACCGCGCGGGCGAACAATTGGCGCTCGTCGGCCCCCAGCGCAAAAGATCGTAAACCGCCCGAAGGGTCACCTCGGACACCGGCTTGTCCTGCCATTTGTTCTGTGAGCGCGCGTTGCGGAAAATCAGATCGAGATCATGGTCGGACAGAAATTCCTGGCTCACGAGACATACCCTTTCATCACAGCGACACCGAAACGGACATAAAAAGCCGTGTCCCAGACAACGGCCGCTCTTTTATGCACCGCAGAAAATTAACCTGGCAAGCAGATCAAACTGCCCGCACTTCCGTCACTTCCGGCACGAAATGTTTCAGCAGATTTTCAATCCCCTGCTTCAGAGTCGCCGTCGAACTCGGGCAACCCGCGCAGGAGCCATGCATTTTCAGATAGACCACACCATGCTGAAACCCGTGATACACGATATCGCCGCCATCGCGAGCCACCGCCGGACGCACCCGGGTATCCAGCAGATCCTTGATCTGATCGATGATTTCACGATCTTCCTCGGCATCGGTCGCGCCGCTTTCGGCACTCACAAGATCCTCGGTCAGGATCGGCGCCCCGGATGTGAAATGCTCCATGATGGTGCCCAACACCACCGGCTTCAGGGTCTGCCATTCGGCCTCCCCCTTGGTCACCGTAATGAAGTCGGAGCCGAGAAACACACCGGTCACCCCCTCAACCTCAAACAGCTTGATCGCAAGTGGCGAGACCCCGGCGGCCTCGGCCGTCGTGAAATTCGCGGTCCGGTCGCCCAAGACCTCACGGCCGGGCAAAAACTTCAATGTGGCTGGGTTTGGCGTCTGTTCAGTCTGGATAAACATGGAATGCATCTCCTCAAGGCTGCCCTTTAAATGGCGAAGCGCGACCCGAAAATCAAGACCAAACTGGTCGGATAACTCTATCACCTCTTTGTCATTGCCGGGCTTGACCCGACAATGACACATGGTGGCTGAGCCCCCTCAAACCAGCAAATCAATATCCTCAGCCGACAGCCCCCCCGGCACAAACAGCACCGGAATCCTGAGCCCGCGCAGCAGAGGCCCGCCAAAAGCGCTCACCAACGGCCCCGGGTTCTCCGCATTGGCCGCCCCGAGCACGAGGGCATGAATATCCCCGTCCTCATTGATCTCGGCGAGGATCTCATCATGGATCTTGCCCTGACGAATGACGATCTCGGGCATGAACCCGACCAGCGAGCGCACGTCGTCGGCCAGCCGGTCCAGCAACATTTGCGCGGCTTCCTGCGCTTCCTCGCGCATCAGATGCTCGATGGCCGACCAATGCTGAAAATCCGCAGGGGGGATGACATAAAGCAATACCACCGAGCCACTGATCTTCGCCGCCCGGCGGCTTGCATATCTGAGCGCCTGATGAAATTCCGGGGTGTCATCCGCCACCACCAGAAACTTCCACTGATGCTCACCCGGCCCAAGCTCCACCCGCGGTCCAACTTTTTTATCCAAAAGCATCGGCGCGCTATCCCTACTACAAGTTCCCCATGGAAAAAACATGACGGAACTTCACTGTCTTGACAACAAAAGGGCCGGATACACCCCGGCCCTTTTTCGTAAAATATCTGTTATCTTCAATAAAACCAAAGCATATCAACATCCTCACCCGTGCTCGGCTGAGCCGCCGCAGCACGCTTCAGACAGCGCATTCGACCGCTCCGGGCACGAGTCGCCACCGCGGCTCAGACCCGCTTACTTACCAAGCGGGATCTTCACGGTCTGGGTCACGCCGCTTGCGCCCGGGAAATCCTTAAACATGGCCGCGATCATATAAGGCATGACTTCCGTCAGCCGGTTATCGCTGCCATGGCTTTCAACCCGACCTTCGAACAGGCGCTGCACAGGCTTGCCGTCAGGCCCGTTGCGGTCGATATCCATGGCGAGCTTGCGGCCATAGACCACATAGGAACGGATATCCGGCTCGTCAAAACCGGGATAGCCCCAATAACCGCCATAATAGGGGTTAAAAAAGCCACGCCGGCCCCAGCCATATCCACCCCAACCATATCCACCATAGAAACTCGACGAATAGGAGCGAATAGCAGTCCGCCCCTCATCCACCATATAACCGAGCCGCACCGTCAGGTCCGTGTGCGTGCCGGGTGTCCCCAGGTGATAGCCAAGCGCCACCATGCGGTTCGATACATCGGCCGCATATTGCGCAAATTCCAGGCTGCCTCTGTTCTCCGGGTCCATGGGCTGCACCACGAAGCTTTCCCCGGCAGGCTGAGTGAGACGATGGAAACGGGTCACATCCGAGTTGAACGAGCTGGCGCACCCCGCGACCATGACCGCGAGCGCCAACGCCGCGAAAGTCCATATTGTCTTACGCATGGTCCAATTTACTCCGTCAAACCCTTCCCACAAGTCTTCTATTATATAGGAACCGCAGACGGTTGCGCCAGAGCCCAACATAAAAATCGGCCCCGCCCGCCTTTCTGCAGCCAAAGCCTGGATCGCCACGCCGCTCACGCGGCTCGCGATGACGACAAACACTCAGTAAGCCCCCAACACACTCCGTCATTGCGAGGCGCAGCCGAAGCAATCCAGTCTCTCCAACCCTCAGGGCCGCAGGAACCCGACGATATCCTGGATATCCTTCAAAATCGGGGCGGCGATGGCGTTCGCGCGGTCGGCGCCGTCGCGCAAAATGCTGTCCACATAGGCCGGATCCTCCCGCAGGCGGCGCATTTCCTCGGCGATGGGCGCGAGCTTGGCGACGCAGAGATCGGCCAGCGCGGCTTTGAACTCCGAAAAACCCTTGCCTGCGAATTCGCCGCAGACGTCGTCCTTGGACCGATCACTCAGGGCCGCGTAGATGCCGACGAGATTGGCCGCCTCCGGCCGCCCCGCAAGACCTTCGGCGGTCTCCGGCAACGGTTCAAGATCGGTTTTCGCCTTGCGGATGCGTTGGGCGATGGTGTCGGCATCGTCGGTCATGGCGATGCGGCTCAGTTCGGACGGGTCCGATTTCGACATTTTT
The DNA here is from genome assembly GCF_027920805.1 of Govania unica. Lineage (GTDB taxonomy): Bacteria > Pseudomonadota > Alphaproteobacteria > Sphingomonadales > Govanellaceae > Govanella > Govanella unica. Next base: position 263,674 of record NZ_JANWOI010000004.1, on the reverse strand, counting down.
TTGCTGCCGTCGCGCAACGACATGACCCGCGTCGCCTCCCCGAGGATCAACGGCGTGACTTCGGGGAAAAACGCGACCCCGTAATCATTGTTGAATTTCTGGGCGATATCGCGGGTCAGTTCAAGATGCTGTTTCTGATCCTCCCCCACCGGCACATGGGTCGCCTTATAGATCAGAATGTCGGCCGCCATCAGGTTTGGATAGACATAAAGTCCCGAGCTCACATTCTCGCGGTTCTTGCCGGCCTTGTCCTTGAACTGGGTCATGCGGTTGAGCCAGCCAAGCCGGGCCACGCAATTGAAAATCCACGCGAGTTCGGCATGGGCCGGAACCTGCGACTGGTTGAAAAGAATGGCTTTTTTCGGATCGACCCCGGCGGCGATCATGCCTGCCGCAACCTCACGCGTGGCCGCCCTGAGCGCCGCCGGTTCCTGAAACACGGTGATCGCATGCATGTCGACGACGCAGAAAATGCACTCGGCCTCTGCCTGCAAGCCCACCCAATTGCGGATCGCCCCAAGATAATTGCCAAGATGCAGGTTCCCCGTCGGCTGAACGCCCGAGAAAACGCGCTGACCTGAAGCTATTGTCATGGGTGGCTCTCCACTTAATTTTTGCTGCTCGGGTTATGACCGCTCGCTGTTTGGCGGTCAAGTCTCGGAAGGCCCCGTATTATCCCTACCGCCGCCGGATGCTGCGCAGATCAGTCTTGGTAATGGCGCCAAAGCCAAAGGCCGCCGCCGCATAAACCCCGATCCCGACTAAGACCACCCCGGCCAAGGCCGAAAATCTCACCACCCCACCATCATGCAAGGCCCCATCGAGCAGCAGAAGTGCGCCATAGAGCGCCGCCAGCATCACCCCCGTCGCCGCCAGAATGCGCGGCAGCCGTTTTTTCAGCCGCAGATCCATCTCATAATGCCCGCGCTGTATAAGCCCACGATAGAGCAGCCCGGCATTGACCCAGGCAGCAATGGCGGTGGCCAGCGCCAGCCCCACATGGGCCAGCGGGAACATCAGGATGACATTCAACACCACATTGATGCCAAGCCCGATCATGGCATAGCGCACCGGCGTGCGGGTGTTCTTGCGGGCGAAATAACTCGGCGTCAGCACCTTGGCCAACACATAAGCCGGCAACCCCAAAGCAAAGGCACCAAGCGCCATGGCCGTGGCATGGGTCATGTCAGCGTTAAAGGATTGCCCCTGGAACAGCACCCGCACCAGCGTCTCCGGCATAAGGACCAGCGCCGCCGCCGCCGGCAGGGTCAGAAACCAGACCATTTCAATGGCCCGGTTCTGGCTCGACATGGCCCCCGCAGCGTCCCCGGCCGCAACCTGCCGCGACAACAGCGGCAACAAGGCCGTGCCAACGGCAATGCCGATCACGCCAAGCGGCAACTGGTTGAGCCGGTCGGCGTAATAGAGAAACGACATCGACCCATCGCGCAGAAAGCTCGCGAGAAACGTATCGATCATCAGACTGACCTGAAAAGCCCCGGCCCCAAGCGCCACCGGCGCCATGATGGTCAAAAGCCGCTTCACCTGCGGCGTGATGCTCGGCAGACGGAGGCGCAGATTGATGCCCTCCCGTCGGCAGGCGACCACCAGCCACAGAAACTGCACAACCCCCGCCACACTGACCGCGACCGCCTGCATATGGGCAGAAGCCAGAGTGCTCACCTCAAGCCCAAGCGCGAGCGGCACGATCAAACATAAATTCAACAGCACCGGCGTAAAGGCCACCGCCGCAAAGCGATGCAGCCCGTTCATCACCCCGCCCAACAGCGACACCAGACTGATGAATAGCAGATACGGAAAGGTGATCCGGGTCAGTTGCACCGCAAGGTCATATTTCTCCGGATTGTCCAGAAATCCGGCCCCAAGCAGCATCATGAGCCAGGGCATGAATACCTGGCAGACCGTCACGAACAGCAGCAATGTCCCAAGCAGCGCCGACAGCGCCTGTTCGGTGAAGGCAATGGCCGCCCGCCGTCTTTCCTCAGGCGTCGCATCCTTCGGCAACCCCTCGCCTTCGAGAAGACTTGAAAACATCGGCACAAAGGCGGCGCTGAACGCCCCTTCGGCAAACAGACGGCGGAAGAAATTCGGCAGTTTGAAGGCGAGCACGAAACAGTCCCCGACCCACCCCGCACCAATGATGCGCGCCGTCAGAATATCACGGACAAAGCCCAATATACGACTGACCGCAGTCAGCCCGCCGACGGTGAAAGTGGCACGAAATAAGGACATGAAGACTCGTGAAATGCGGGACCAGTTTAAGTCGACCTGTCAGTCCCGCCTGTGCGGGAGTGACGATGCTTTATACAGAGAATTCCATGCCCTGTCCCACTCAAGATGCGGGGACCACAGCCTCGCTCTCGGCCGTGCGTTTACGCCGTGGCTTGACCCCGCCCACAAGGGCCTCCATCAACCGCGCATCGGTGGCCTGCAGGCGGTTCTGGTGGGTGACCTTATGACCGAACAGATCGCGCACATAGAACACGTCCACCGCGCGTTCCCCGTAAGTCGCCACATGGGCCGAGGAAATCGACAGATTGAGGTCAAAAAAGGCCCGCGCCAGATCGAACAGCAGCCCCGGCCGGTCACGGCCATTGACCTCGATCACGGTATAGGTGTTTGACGCCTTGTTATCGATGAACACCACCGGCTCCACCGTGAACAGATCGGTGCGCTTTTTATAGGCGGGCTTGGCCGACAGCACTTCCGCCGGCAACACATCACCTTTGAGGGTATCCTCGATGACCGTGCGGATGCGGTCGAGCTTCTCGGCCTCATTGACCGCCGCCCCGTTCGCATCCTGAATCCAGAACGCATCCAGCGCCATGCCGTCCTTGGTGGTGAAAATCTTGGCGTCGACAATGCTCGCCCCGCAGATGGCGATGGCTCCCGACAGCCGGGCAAAAAGCCCTGCGTGATCCTGCACATAGACCGTGACAACGGTGGCGGCGCGGAAATCATCGACCCGGAAATCAAGCGCCAGAGATTGTTTATCGCGGTCGGCGTCATGCACCAACCGGGCATGGGCCAGCAATTGATCGGCACTCATGGAGAGCCAGTAACTGTCATAAAGCCGATCGAGATGACGGCTGATGTCGGCCTCGCTCCAGCCCTTAAGCCTCGCCGCCAGATCAGCCTTCGTGGCGCTCACCCGCTTTTCGTTGCCGTCCTCCACATGCCCGCCCATAAGCACATCTTCGGCCCGGTAATAAAGCTCCCGCAGCAACTGGCCCTTCCAGCCGTTCCAGATGCCGGGACCGACCGCGCGAATATCGGCCACGGTCAGCACCAGCAACAGCCGTAGGCGTTCAGGACTTTTCACCAGCTGGACAAAATCCTGCACCGTTTTCGGGTCAGCCACATCGCGCTTGAAGGCGAAATTGCTCATCAGCAGATGATACTGCACGAGCCAGGCCACGAGATCGGTTTCCGCTGGCGTCAATCCAAGCCGCGGGCACAGCTTCTGCGCCACCTCAGCCCCAAGCAGCGAATGATCGCCGCCCCGGCCCTTGGCGATGTCATGCAGCATAACCGCCACATAGAGCGCCCGCCGCGCCACCACCTTATGGATCACCTCATGACTGACCGGATGATCCTTTTCAAGCTCCCCGGTCTCGATGCGGGCGAGAATGCCGATGGCCCGGATGGTGTGCTCGTCGACCGTATAGACATGATACATGTCATGCTGCATCTGAGCGACGACACGGCCGAAATCGGGAATGAATTTGCCGAACACCCCGGCCTCACTCATGAGCCTGAGCGTATTCTCCGTGTCCTTCCCGGCGGTCAGGATCTCCAGAAACACCGCGTTTGCCGCCGGATCGTTCTGCACCGCGCGATCGATCAGCGCCAGATTCTGGCGGATGATCCGCATGGCCTTCGGATGAATATCCAGGGTGTTTTTCTGCGCCACCCGGAACAGCCGCAGCATCAGGGCCGGATCCTTATGAAGATCCTGCTTCGGGCTGAAGGTGATGCGCTCGCCATCGACCGCGAACCCGGCGATCTGGCGGCTCCTGAGCCCGAACCGCGGCAGCCGGAAGCGCGGCTTGCGCTTATGCTGCTCCTCCAGATGGGCACAGAAAATCCGTGTGAGGTCACCGACATTCTTCGCGATCAGGAAATAATGCTTCATGAAGCGCTCGACCCCGAGCGAATTCTTGCGATCCGCATAACCGAGCCGCTGCGCCAGTTCCCGCTGCATATCGAAGGTCACGCGCTCCTCCGGGCGACCGGCGATATAATGAAGATGACAACGCACGGTCCAGAGAAAATCCTCGGCCTTGAGGAACTCACGCAGTTCGTCTTCGGAAAACACGCCTTCCTTCACCAGATCCCAGTCCGAGGCCACGCGATAAAGATATTTCGCGATCCAGAACAGGGTATGGAGATCGCGCAGGCCGCCCTTGCCTTCCTTGAGGTTCGGCTCCACCACATAACGGCTGTCGCCAAGCTTTTTATGCCGCTCGTCACGCTCCTGAAGCTTGCGTTCGACGAATTCGGGACCGCTGTCGGCAATGACCTCGCGCTCGAACCGGCGCTTCAGATCGTCATAAAGGGCACGGTCGCCCCACAGATACCGGGCTTCAAGAATAGCCGTGCGGATGGTCAGATCCTGCTTCGACAGCCGGATGCTTTCATCCACCGAACGCGTGGCATGCCCGACCTTGAGGCCGATATCCCACAGCATATAGAGCATATATTCCACCACCTGCTCGCCCCAGGGGGTCTGCTTGTAGGGCAGCAGGAACAGCAGATCGATATCGGAAAAAGGCGCAAGCTCGCCCCGTCCATAGCCGCCCACCGCCACCACCGACATGCGCTCGCTTTCGGTGGGGTTGGTCTGCGGATAGACATGAACAATGATGAAGTCATAAAGCACGCGAATGATCTGATCGACCAGATAGCATTGTGCCTGCACGATCTCCCGCCCGGTCAGCGCCCGGGTGCTGCCCGATTTGCCACAGCGAGCCTTCACCTCGTCAAAACCATGACGATAAGCGCCCTTAAGCGCTTGAAGCAGCACGCCGCGCCACTGATCGCGCGGCACGGTCGCCACCGCCTTCTCAAGCGCAATCACAAGCGCACGACGGTCGATCACCTGTTTCGGATTCTTGATCTTATCCATGAAAACTCGCCAGCGCTGTCTTACATACCCTTATAAAGTGGCAGTTCACCCCGCGATCGGCAAGATCGGAGTAGCAAGATGGATTGCCGGGTCAAGCCCGGCAATGACAGGTATGGGGGCTATATGAACTTGTCATTGCCCGGCTTGACCCGGCAATCCATCACCCCGCCGTCAACCCCTTCAACCGATAGACAAGCTCAAGCGCCGCCATAGGGCTGAGTTCATCCGGATTGACGGCCTTCACCGCTTCCTCCACCGGCGACGGCCCTGAAGCCCGGCGCGGCGCATCCCTGATCACGGCGAAAAGCGGCAAATCATCGGCGAGCGTTGCGAGCGTCGTGCCCTGCTCCCCAGCCTCAAGCTTCGCCAGAACCTCCTCGGCCCGGTGCAGCACGGCCGCTGGCAACCCGGCCAGCCGCGCCACCTGCACCCCATAAGACCGATCGGCCGAGCCCGGCCCCACTTCATGGAGGAAAATCACGTCGCCCTGCCATTCCTTGACCTTCATGGCATGGAGCGCGAGCGACGAAAGCCGCCCGGCCAGTGCCTTCAGCTCATGGTAATGGGTGGCGAACAGCCCCCGGCAGCGATTTTCCTCATGGAGATATTCGACCGCCGCCCAGGCGATGGACAGCCCGTCAAAGGTCGCCGTGCCGCGCCCGATTTCATCGAGAATGACCAGAGAGCGCTCCCCGGCCTGGGTCAGAATGGTCGCCGTCTCCACCATCTCGACCATAAAGGTCGAGCGCCCGCGCGCGAGATCGTCGGCCGCGCCAACCCGGCTGAACAAACGGTCCACCACCCCGATATGGGCTTGGTCGGCAGGCACATAGGAGCCCATCTGGGCCATGATGGCGATCACTGCGTTCTGGCGCAGAAAGGTGCTTTTCCCCGCCATATTGGGCCCGGTGATGAGCCACAACCGCTGATCCGGCGCAAGTTCACAATCATTGGCCACAAACGGCCCCGAACGAGCGCGCGCCAGAGCCGCCTCGACCACCGGATGACGCCCGCCCGTAATGGAAAAGGCCAGCGACCCGTCCACCAGCGGCCGCCCATAACGCCCAGCCTCGGCCAGATCCGCAAGCGCCGCCGCCACATCAAGTTCCGCCAGCGCCCGCGCCGCCAGCATGATGCCGTCCCAGGATTCAAGCACCAGCGCCACAAGCCCCGCATAAAGCTCAAGCTCCCGGGCCAGCGCCCGCACCTCGGCCTCGGCAATGCGGCTCGCGAGATCGGCGAGATCGGCGGTGTTGAAGCGCACGGCGTTGGCCATGGTCTGACGATGGGCAAAGCTTGTGTTATGGGGCGGGGCCATCAGCACCGCCGCATCCTTCGGCTTCACCTCGATGTGATAGCCAAGCACATTGTTATGTTTGATCTTGAGCCCGGACAGCCCGGTCTCGCCCTGATAGCGTCCCTCCATGGCCGCGATCAGGCGGCGGCTTTCGTCCCGCAGCGTGCGAAATTCATCAAAGGTCGCGTCATAGCCCGGGGCCATAAAGCCGCCGTCCCGCGCGTTCATGGGCAGATCATCGCGCAGCGCCGCCGCCAGCCGGTCGATCAGCCCCTGATGTTCCCCAAGCTCCGCAGATAACCGCGCAATCTCGGGCGGCAGCAGGCTGACCCGCGCCAACAGATCGCGCAGCGATCCGGCGACCCCAAGACCATCGCGAAGGGCGGCAATATCACGTGGCCCGCCGCGCTCAAGCGCGAGCCGGGACAGCGCGCGCTCCATATCCGGGGTGCGTTTCAACTGCTCCCTGAGCCGCCCGCGCAAGCTCACATTGTCCAGAAAAAGCCCAACCGCATCAAGCCGTTCATTGATGATCGCCGGATCGGTCAAAGGCGCGCTCAGCCGTGCCGAGAGCGCCCGGGCACCAGGCCCGGTCACCGTGCGATCAATGGTCGCAATCAGACTGCCATCGCGCTGCCCGGCCAGGGTTTCAACCAGTTCAAGATTCCGCCGGGTGGCCGCATCAATGATCATGGCCCCGCGCACGGTTTCCACAAGCGGCGGCGCAAGCTTCGGCAGACGGCTTTTCTGAGTGTCGTTCAGGTAATCGAGAATAGCACCCACGGCCCCGATCATGGCCGGTTGATCAGGCCCGAGCGCATCCACCGCCGCCACCCCGAACAGCCCGCGCAGGCGGCGCTCTCCGGCCCCCGCCTCGAACATGGCGCTCATCTGCGGGGCGAGCAGCCCGCGCCAGTCGCGCAGCTGTTCCGACAATTCACCCATCAGGGTTTCCGACAGCAGGATTTCATGGGGCCGGAGCCGCGCAAGCTCGCCATCGAGATCGGCAAGCGTCAAGCCGGTAACCCGAAATTCCCCGGTCGAAATATCGGCCCAGGCCAAGGCATAGCTGCCGCGCACCCGGGCCAGCGCCGCCAGATAATTGTTGCTGCGGGCATCGAGCAACACATCTTCGGTCAGCGTCCCCGGGGTCACAATACGCACCACCGCCCGCCGTACCACCGATTTGCCGCCGCGCTTCCGCGCTTCAGCCGGGTCTTCGGTCTGTTCGCAGACGGCGACCTTGAAGCCCTTGCGGATCAGCCGCGCCAGATAACTGTCGGCCGCATGGACCGGCACCCCGCACATGGGAATATCCTCCCCGCCATGCTTGCCGCGCTTGGTCAGCGTGATATCGAGCGCCGCCGAGGCCTCCACCGCGTCAGCAAAGAACAATTCGTAGAAATCGCCCATGCGATAGAACAACAGGCAGCCGGGATGGCCTGCCTTGATCTCCAGATACTGCTCCATCATCGGGGTGATTTTTTCAGCCGCCGCCGGTTCCGGGGCCGCGCCGGGAGCGTCGTCAGGATTGGGAGCCGGATCTTCAAGCATGGAAACGTGATATACCATTACTGCGGGACGGATAGCGGCGAAATGCCGGTTCACAAAGTCTCACGACTGGCTATAAAAGGGAAGGTTTCCAAAACGCAACAAAAAGCGTGCCCCTTGTCACCAGGGGATAACAGAGAAACCCTCAACGAACATCCGGAAACTCCGGTAGGACAGGCATACGCCCGCTGTGCGCGGGCAATGAGGACGTCAGGCACCATAATGTCAGAAAAACGAACAGCCATCACAGACCAGGAAGCTCTGCTGTTTCACTCGCAGGGCCGACCCGGCAAAATTGAAATCGTCGCCTCGAAACCGATGGCGACCCAGCGCGACCTGTCACTTGCCTATTCCCCGGGCGTCGCCGTCCCGGTTCTTGAAATCGCCCGCGACCCGGATCTTGCCTATGACTATACGTCGAAGGGCAATCTCGTCGCCGTGATCTCGAACGGCACCGCCATTCTCGGCCTCGGCAATCTTGGCGCGCTCGCTTCGAAGCCGGTGATGGAAGGCAAGGCCGTGCTCTTCAAGCGCTTTGCCGATGTTGATTCCATCGACCTTGAAGTCTCGACCGAAGACACCGACGAATTCGTCAATTGCGTGCGCCTCCTGGGCGCGTCCTTCGGCGGCATCAATCTTGAAGATATCAAGGCCCCCGAATGCTTCATCATCGAGCAGCGCCTGCGCGAGCTCATGGACATTCCGGTGTTCCATGACGACCAGCATGGCACCGCCATCATCACCGCCGCCGGATTCCTGAACGCGCTCGACCTCACGGGCCGCGACATCAAGACCACCAAAGTTGTGGTGAATGGTGCCGGCGCCGCCGCCATCGCCTGCACCGAACTGATGAAGGCCATGGGCCTGCCCCATGAAAACGTCCTCCTCTGCGACAGCAAGGGCGTGGTCTATCAGGGCCGCACCAACGGCATGAACCAGTGGAAATCGGCCCATGCCATCGCCACCGATAGGCGCACGCTGGCCGAAGCCCTCGATGGTGCTGACGTGTTCGTCGGCCTGTCGGTCAAGGACGCCGTCGATCAGGACATGATCGCCAGCATGAACGCCCGCCCCATCGTCTTCGCCATGGCCAATCCGGACCCGGAAATCGCCCCGGAAGACGTTTATGCCATCCGTCCCGACGCCATCGTCGCCACCGGCCGCTCGGATTATCCGAACCAGGTCAACAACGTGCTGGGCTTCCCCTATATCTTCCGTGGGGCCCTTGATGTGCGGGCGCGCACCATCAACGACGCCATGAAGATCGCCGCCGCCGAAGCCATCGCCGCCCTCGCCCGCGAGGACGTGCCGGACGAAGTGGCCGCCGCCTATTCGGGCGAGCATCCGAAATACGGCCCGCAATACATCATCCCGGCTCCGTTCGATCCCCGCCTGATCAGCGCGATCCCGGCGGCGGTAGCCAAGGCCGCCATGCATTCCGGCGTGGCGCGCAAGCCGATCGTCGATATGGAGGCCTATCAGAAAGAACTGAGCGCCCGTCTCAATCCGACCACCGCCACCCTGCAGCGCATCTTCGACCATCTCGCGGCCGAACCCAAACGGGTCGTCTTCGCCGAAGGCGAAGAAGAAGCCATGATCCGCGCCGCCATCACCTTCCGCAACAACGGTTATGGCATTCCGGTGCTGATCGGCGACGAAACCCGCATCCGCGAGACCATGATCACCATGGGCCTCGATGGCGTCGACGATATCGAGATCCATACCGGCCGCACCTCGAAACACGCTCGCGACTATGCCGATTACCTCTATAAGCGGTTGCACCGTCGCGGTTATCTGCAACGCGACTGTTTGCGGCTGGTCAACACCGACCGCAATATCTTCGGCGCGGCCATGGTGGCGCTCGGTCATGCCGACGCCATGGTGACCGGCGTCACCCGCACCTATTCGAACGTGCTTGAAACCATCAACAAGGTGGTCGACACCACTCCCGACCGCCGCCTGTTCGGCGTCACCATTCTGGTCGGCCGCAGCGAAACCCTGTTCCTCGCCGACACCGCGGTGATCGAACGCCCGACCGCCCGCCAACTGGCCGACCTCGCTGTGCAAACCGCCGCCATGGCCCGCCGCTTCGGCCATGACCCGCGGGTCGCTTTCCTGTCCTATTCGAACTTCGGCAATCCGAAACTGCCAACCGCCGACCATATCCGCGAAGCCGTGGCCATGCTCGACCAGCAGGACGTGGATTTCGAATATGACGGCGAAATGAACCCGTCGGTGGCTTTGAATATGGAAGTCCGGGCGCTTTACCCGTTCTGCCGTCTGACCGGCCCGGCCAACGTGCTGATCATGCCCGGCCTGCATTCGGCCCATATCGCCGCCAAGCTTCTGAAAGAAGTCGGCACCAGCCGCGCCATCGGCCCCGTGCTAACCGGCCTGTCAAAGTCGATCCAGGTGGTCCCCATGGGCTCGAACACCTCAGAAATCGTAAACATGGCCGCCATCGCCGCCTACAACGCGTTGAAAACAGGCCATTAAAGCCAAACAATCACCCGGCAGGATGGTTGTTATCCTGCCGGGTGACCCCTGGATACGCGGGTCAAGCCCGCGTATGACACCTGTGGGCGGCCCCTCCCCAACCTCCTGTCATTACCGAGCTCGACCCGGCAATCCAACTCGCCACCATCTCATCGGCTGAACCATGGATACACGCGGGTCAAGCCCGCGTATGACAACTGTGGGTGGCCCCTCCCCAACCTCATGTCATTGCCGGGCTTGACCCGGCAAGCCATCTCACCGCCATCTCGCCGGTTGAACCATGGATACGCGGGTCAAGCCCGCGTATGACACCTGTGGGCGGCCCCTCCCCAACCTCATGTCATTGCCGGGCTTGACCCGGCAAGCCATCTCACCACCCCATAGAAAAAGCCCGCCCGGAATGCCGGACGGGCTTTTTTCTTGCGGCCTGTGCTTCGAGACGGGCTTACGCCCTCCTCAGCACGAACAGGATATGTATCAAACTCTCCGTTCGTGCTGAGGAGCCCGAAGGGCGTCTCGAAGCACGAAGCCGCACTATCCCCTCAAATAATCCTGAGCGTATCATTGTCCGTGAAGGCATCGACGATCTCGCCCACGCCCATATCGTTCAGCTCAAAATGCTGGGAATAGCGATGGGTGATGCGCTCGACCGGCAGCAGAATGAAGACATCGGTCGAATCCCATTGCTCGTCCACCACAGCGCCGTTGCCGATATAACAGCCGAGCCGGAGATAACCCTTCACCAGCGGCGGCAGGGCGCGGCGGGCGAGGCGCATGTCAAGCTCCTCCCGCGGGATCATGTTCATGTCATGGAAACGATGGGGCTGAGCCCTTACGCGGAAGCTTTCCGGAATGCTGTAATCATGATGGAGATAAGACAGTGCCTGCGCATGAGCCTGCGTATCGATGCCCTTGAGGCTCGCGCAGCCGAACATATAGCCGATGTTATAGGTCAGCGTGTAGATCGCGATGCCGCGCCACAACAGATGAATGGTCGAATTGGTGCGATAGGCCACATCGACGCAGGACCGCCCGAGTTCCAGCAACTGCCGTCCCGGCATCATGGTGCGGCGAAAACTATCGCTGACCAGGGGCGAGAGGTCAAATTCCTGATTGGAATAGAAGCCCTCGATGCCGCCGATCACGGTTTCGCGCAGCAATCGATAGGTGCCGACGATAGAATCAATGCCCTGCTTGGTGCGGTCGACCACCAGAAGATGGTCCGCAAGCTCGTCGAAGCGATCGAAATCGCGCCGCTCCCGCGCCATCTCCTCGGTCGGTGTGGCCCCGAGCTCCTCATAGAAAATTTTATAGCGAAGTGCCTGTGCCGCGCGGATTTCCGCCTCGGACACAGCCAGACGCACCTCAAGCGCCCCTACTTCAGCAAAGGATGACGCTGACTGAAGATCAGTCGCCGTTTTGACGTGCGAATGCAAAATCGGATAACTCATGTTGCCAAGCCCTAGTCTGCCATTGGAAAGAAATATGACGGTAAAATCAACCGTTGACTTCGTGGCCGCCCTGGTGCCTTACCCGACACACAGCAAATACATGTGCAAGTTTCCCTAAAAGTTCCCAATTCTTTGCAAGAATCGCTCAACTGCATGACAGGCTTATGACGGAAAAAAAATTACCCACCCCGCCGCTCTCCACCCCTGATCTGGCCTTCTGCCCGGCCTGTGGCTCAGACCTGACCCTGAACCCTCAAACGGGCGGTCGGGCATGCCGCTCCTGCGGCCTTCGTGCCCTTGCAGCCCCTATCCCGGCCAAGCTTGGAGACGCCCCCCAGACGCCCCTCCACGGGGCAACAGAGGCCATCGTCGGCCGGCTCGAACAAAGCCCCGATCCGGCGCGCCCGCTGCTCGACATGCGCGCGAAGCTCGGGCCGGGCGGCATCCTCTATCTTGAAATCGGTGCAGGCGGCCTGTGGGAGTTCCCGAAAAAAAGCCTGATGCTGCTGATGGAGCGCTGCGGCTTTCGCCTCATCCGCAAATTCGACCGCGATGGACGGCGCGGGCTCTACCGCCGCTACTGAGCGGCAATCCTATAAACCGCCGCTACTGAGCGGTCCGGAGCCCCATGCCCGCCCGCCGCAACAGCAGCAACAGCAACAGACCCGGCACGGCGGCCAGGCTGGTCAGCATGAAGAAATGCACCCAGCCGACCGCCTCGGCAATGGCCCCGCCACCGGTCGATAGCACCGTGCGCCCGACCACAGCGAGCGAACTCAGCAGCGCATACTGGGTCGCGGTGAAGGCCAGATTGCACAGCCCGGACAGATAGGCCACGAACACCGCCGACCCCATGCCGCCCGCCAGATTCTCAACCGCGATGGTGAGCGCAAGAAACCCGATATCGGCCCCGACCGTGGCCTGCGCCACGAACATCAGGTTCGACAACAACTGCAGCACGCCGCAAATCATCAGCGCCCGGAACAAGCCCAACAGGCGGATCATCACCCCGCCAAGCGCGAGCCCGGCGAGCGTCGCCACCAGACCAAACAGTTTCACCACCTCGGCAATCTCCGACTTGGTGAAGCCGAGCTTGATCAGGAACGGGTTGGTCATGCTGCCCGCAAGCGCATCGCCGAATTTATAGAACACGATAAAGGCCAGGATCAGCAACGCCGTGCCGACGCCGTTCCGGGTCATGAATTCATGAAATGGCGCCACCACGGCCACATAAAGCCAGGCTGCAAGTCCGCTTGAGCGCCCGGTGACCCGTTTGGCCACCGCCGCTTCGGCCGCAAGATCCTCGGCCCCGCGCGCGGCCGGTTCGGGGTTCATGAGCACCGCCACCACCCCGACTGCCTGAATGACCGCCACAATCGCGAACACCGTCCCCCAGGGCATCCGGTCGGCCAGAAACAGCGCCCCCGCCCCCGACACCAGCATGCCCATACGATAGCCGAACTGCACCATGGCAGCCCCGGCGGCATATTGATCGGCACGGAGAATCTCAACCCGATAAGCGTCAATGACAATATCCTGCGTCGCCGACAGGAATGCCACCAGCACCGCAAGCGCCGCCGTCAGCATCGGCTCCTGTTGCGGCACACTGTTGCCAAGGGCGACAATGGCCGCCATCAAGGCAAGCTGGGTCACCAGCATCCAGGACCGCCGATGCCCCATAAGCGGCGCAAGCCCCGGCAGACGCACCCGGTCCACCAACGGCGCCCACAGGAACTTAAGCGCATAGGGCATGGCCACGGCGGCAAAGAACCCGATGGTCTTCAACGACACGCCAATATCAGCCAGCCACACCGACAATGTGCTGCCGGTCAGCGCGAGCGGCAAACCACTTGAAAAGCCAAACAACAGGATCGACAACACGCGCCGGTCACCATAGACCGCGAGCGCATGCTTCAGACGCGACAGGGATGCTTCAGCCATACAGACGGGAAACTTTCGTAACCACACAATAATCCCCGCAGCATGGCGGCTTGGAAGATAACGGTCAATCCACCATCACGGGCCAAAGCTTCATGTCGCCCCCAGAAAAGCCTGGATCGCCACGCCGCTCGCGCGGCTCGCGATGACAACAAACACTCAGCAGGCCCAACACACACTCCGTCATTGCGAGGCGAAGCCGAAGCAATCCAGACCACCCCCTCAGAAGAAGACTGGATCGCCGCGCCGCTCACGCGGCTCGCGATGACGCCAAACACCCAGCAGGCCCACACACATTCCGTCATTGCGAGGCAAAGCCGAAGCAATCCAGCCCGTCATCTCCGAAGAAGTCTGACCAACCCCTTTGCCGCACAATCAAATCCAAACACTTGCACCCCGCGCGCACAATGGACATGCTTGGGCCAAATCACGTCAAAGAGGATATCCGATGTCCGTACCTGCCTATGATCCGAACAATATCTTCGCCCGCATCCTGCGCGGGGAAATCCCCTGCAACAAGGTCTATGAAGACGAGTTCTCGCTCGCCTTCCACGACATCAACCCGCAGGCTCCGGTGCATGTGCTGGTGATCCCGAAGGGCGACTATGTGTCCATGGCCGATTTCACGGCCAATGCCCCCGCCGACCTTATTGTCGGCTTCATGCGCGCCGTCGGCGAGGTCCCGCGCGCGCTCGGCCTTGAGGAACCCGGCTATCGCCTGCTGGCGAATGCCGGGCCCCACTCCCATCAGGAAGTGCCGCATCTTCATATTCATATTTTCGGCGGCCGCCCACTGGGGCCGATGCTGGCGCGGCCCTAAACCAGCGTCTTCAAGGATATTTCCGGCCGCGCGCCGTAGTGGCTGATAACCTCTGCGGCGGCGAGACCGGCCAGACGCCCGCACTCGCCAAGCGGCAGCCCCCGTGTCAGACCATGGAGGAAACCGGCGGCATAAAGATCGCCCGCACCGGTGGTATCGACGAGGTTCGCAACCGCCGCGGCCGGGACCGCCAGAACATCATTCTCGGTCACGATCACCGCACCCTTGTCACCCCGCGTCAGCACCGCCACGTCGGCGCTGCCACGCACGGCGGCGACCGCCGCCTCGAAACCCGCGACTTCATAGAGCGACAGGATTTCCTGCTCATTGGCGAACAGCACATCGATATGCTTGTCCACCAGATTGCGGAATTCCGCGCGGTAGCGATCGACGCAAAAAGCATCCGACAGCGACAGCGCCACCTTGTTGCCCGCCGCATGGGCGATATCCATGGCCACGAGAAATGCTTCCTTGGCCTGCGGCGGATCCCACAGATAGCCTTCGAGATAGGTGACTTTCGCCGCCGCAACCAGCTCAGGGTCAATATCAGCCGGGGCGAGCGACACACTGGCCCCGAGATAGGTCGCCATGCTGCGCTGGGCATCCGGCGTCACCACCACGAGACAGCGCGCCGTAGCCGGGCCATCGGTTTTCTGCAGCGTCGAGAAATTCACCCCAAGCGCCCGGATATCATGACCGAACACATCGCCCAGCTGATCGTTGCGGGTCTTGCCGGTAAAGGCCGTGCGCGCGCCAAAGGACGCAAGCCCGGCAATGGTATTGGCCGCCGAACCGCCCGAACATTCAATGGCCGCACCGAGACGCTCATAAATTGCCAGCGCCCGCGCTTCATCGATCAGGGTCATGCTGCCCTTTTCAAGCTCGAGGCTCGCGAGCAAAGCATCGTCGCCCCGCGCGATGACATCGACGATGGCGTTGCCGATCCCCAAAACATCAATGCTGCTGTCCGTCACAGCCCATCTCCCGAATATTCCTGCCAAACTTTGGCCCCTGTTCGGCGGCAGTATAGGCAGCAACGGGCCTGCGGCAAGAAAATCCGCATTTTTACTTTGCGACCGCGTGCTTTTTCTGCGACCAGTAACAGGACGCGCACGCCAGAGGGACCATGCGAGACACCGGGCATTATATCAAAGGACTGTTGGGGATCACCGTTGCCGCTTTATTGCTGAGCGCCTGCGCCAGCACGCGACCGGGCACGCCGACAGCCGCAACCCCGCTTGAAGCCACCGCAAAGGAACCCGCGTCTGACACGTCAGGGTCCGAGCTCCCGCCCGAAGTCCGGCCGCGTCCACGTCCCTTCTTTGATGCCAAACGCTTCGTCGGCCTCGATCCGGCGGGGGTCACCCGCATCCTCGGCGCCCCGGCGCTGCGCCAGCAGGAAACCTTCGCCGAAGTCTGGCAATATCTGTCCGGGGCCTGTGTGCTGCATCTTTATTTCTACCGCCCGAAAAACAGCCCCGCCGACGGCCCGTTCAAAGTCGATCAGGCGCTGATCGAGACCCGGCCCGGTCCCTGGGGCGACAATCTCAACCCGCAAGGGATCTGCGCCCTCGAATTCAGCGGCCGCGCCCCCGTCAGCCCAGCGCCGCCCCGGCCTGCCCCGCCCCTACCTGCGGTGAAACCCGCTCCCTGAAGACTGCCGGATGGTCGAGCTGCTCGGAGCGGACCATATGAAGGGTCTCCTCCCCCTGCCGCCACAGGCTGAATCCGGCCCGGGCAAAAGCCCGTTGCGACGGCACATTCTGATTGCGGATTTCGGCCCAGACGGCATCAAACCCAAGCTCCGGCCGCGCCGCGGCGATGGCTCCGCGAATAACCGTCCCCGCAAGGCCGCGCCCGCGAAACGCCGGATTGAAATTGATGCCCATATCGGCCCCGCCATCCCGCCGCAGGGACAGTTCACTGTAACCGATGGCGCAGCCCTCGGCTTCAGCCAGATAAATCCGCCGTGATGAACTCGTGAGCGCGTGCCACACCCAGTTATGATAAAAATCGCGCGGGATCATATGATGCACCCGCTCCATGCGCCGGGTATGGGGGTCATTGCGCCAGCCCCACATCAGATCCAGATCATCCGGCCGCACCAACCGCAAGAAAACCTCAGTCATGACCACATCCTCCTCAAGGAGGACGCGGAACCGCGCCATGCGTGACGCGCTATATGCTATTCAGCAATCACCGTCTTCTGCTTATAGGCGCAAAGATCATTGACCGGGCACACCGGGCAGACCGGCTTGCGGGCCTTGCAGATATAGCGCCCATGCAGGATGAGCCAGTGATGCGCATGACGCAGATATTGTTTCGGCACCATCTTCATGAGCTTTTTCTCGACCGCAAGCGGCGTCGCCCCGGGAGCCAGTCCGGTGCGGTTCGCGACCCGGAACAGATGCGTATCGACGGCGATGGTCGATAACCCGAAGGCGATGTTCAACACCACATTAGCGGTCTTGCGGCCGACGCCGGGCAGGGTTTCAAGCGCCTCGCGATCGACCGGCACCTCGCCGCCGTAATCGCGCACCAGGATTTCCGCCGCCTTGATGACATTCTTGGCCTTGGTGTTGTAAAGCCCGATGGTCTTCACATGCTCCCTGAGCTTGTCTTCGCCAAGCGCCAGCATTTCAGCCGGGGTCGAGACAATCTTGAACAGCGCCTTGGTGGCCTTGTTAACGCCGATATCGGTGGCCTGCGCCGACAGCGCCACAGCCACCAGCAGGGTATAGGGATTGGTATAATCAAGCTCGCCCTTCGGCTCCGGATTGCGTTCCTCAAGACGCCGGAAAAACTCCTCGCGATCCTGCAGCTTCATGACAAACTCCCTTAAACACTGCCCAATCTATGCCGATTGCTCCGCCCTTCGGCAAGGCTTATTCTAGGGCCATGGACGCGACCCTGAACCGGCTCCGCTTCAGCGCCACCCTGCATCCCCATCGCTCCCTGTCGCGGCGCGGGTTCAAGGTTCTTATGTGTTGTCTCGGGCTGTTATCCTGCCTGGTGGGGTTCGTCTTCATCTCCATCGGCGCCTGGCCGGTGTTCGGATTCTTCGGGCTCGACGTGCTCGGGGTCTATTGGGCATTCCAGCTCAGCTACCGGGCGAGCACTTCGCTTGAAACCATCCGCCTGACCGACGACAACCTGACGGTCGGCCGCCTGAGCCCCAAGGGCAAATACGAGGAATGGCAGTTTCAGCCCTATTGGGTGCGGGTCCAGATCGCCGAACCGCGCCCCTATGAAGTGCGAGTGACGCTCACGTCCCATGGCCGCAATCTTGAAATCGGCCGCTTCCTGTCCCCCGCCGAACGCCTCGAAGTGGCCGAAGCCCTCAACAAGGCCCTCGGCCGCCTGTGCGCCGGGCAGGTCTGAGCTTCGGGAACCTAAGCCTTGGTGAACCCAAGCACGTCATTCATGCCATATTGTCCGGCCGGTTTGCCATGGGCCCAAAGCGCCGCTGCCACCGCGCCACGCGCGAAAATCGCCCGGTCACCAGCCTTGTGGCTCAGTTCGATGCGTTCATTGTCAGCGGCAAAAATCACCGTGTGATCGCCAACCACATTGCCGCCGCGCAGGGTGGCAAAGCCGATATGACCGCGCGTCCGCGCCCCGGTGATGCCATCACGCACGCGATCAGCCACCGCCTCAAGATCAACCCCGCGCCCCGCCGCCGCCGCCTTGCCCAGCGCAAGCGCCGTGCCCGAGGGCGCATCGACCTTCATGCGATGATGCATTTCCAGCACCTCCACATCGAAATCATCATTGAGCAGCCGCGACACCTGTTCCGTCAACGCCACCAGCAAATTGACCCCAAGCGAGAAATTGGCCGCCTGCACAATAGCCGTGCCCGCAGAGGCCCGCGCCACTTCGGCATCCTCATGGGCCGCAAGCCCCGTGGTGCCGATGATCAGCGCCGTGCCGGTACGGGCGGCTTCCTGAGCATGCATGACCGAGGCCGTCGGGCAGGTGAAATCAATCACCACGTCCGAAATCGCGAACAAAGCATGAGGATCGCTGCCGACCACAAGCCCGGTGTCGGCGCCGCTCACCGGATCGAGAATCGGTTTGCCCAGTGCCGGACTGGCCGGCTGATCGACGCCGCCCGCAAGTTCGGCCCGATCTGACTGCGCCAGAACCTCGGCAATCAACGTCCGTCCCATGCGCCCGGCACATCCAAGAATCCCTATCCGAGTCCTGCTCATCGCCGCTCTCCGCTCAATCTTTGGTCTCATCCTAAGCGTCACTCTTACTGTATTTTCACAAGCTTGTCATAGCCGCTTCTCAAGCGCCGCGACTCATGCTAGCGTTCCTGTTATGTTCCAAAAGGGGAGGCCGTCATGGTCTATAAACGCAATATCATCACCACCGAATGGACGAAGCGCGAGCATGACGCGACCTACAGATCCCAACGCAAATCGCTAACGCCCAAAGGCGTCGGGTTCACCCCGAAACTGGGGCTCAGCCTCTATCGCCTCGCTCCCGGCAAACGGGCTTTTCCAGCCCACTACCATACCGCGAATGACGAGGCCATCCTGATCCTCGATGGCAGCGGCAGCCTGCGCTGGGGGGACAACAGCATCCCGCTCGCCCAAGGCGACTATATCCACCTCGCCGCCGCCTCGGGCATCGCCCATCAAGTCATCAACGACAGCGATTCGCCGCTCAATTACCTGTGTTTTTCGACCATGATCGAACCCGAGATCACCATCTACCCCGAATCAGACAAAATCGGCATCACCGCCGGCTGCGCCCCCGGCGGCGACCCGAACCACATGACCCATGCAGCTTTTCTCAAAAACAACCCGGTCGATTACTGGGACGGGGAAGCGTAAACCGCAGCATCCACATACGACCGTCATTGCGAGACAAAGCCGAAGCAATCCAGCCCTTTATGCGGCGAAACTGGATTGCGTCGGCTGCGCCTCACAATGACGAAAAAGGGGACCGGTATGATGCGGCCCCCTTCAACGAATTCCTGCTTCCGCAACCTATTCCGTCAGATCTTCCCAGATGCCTTTAACGCGATCGAAGAAGCCCTTGCATTCCGGGCTCGTGTTCTCACCGCCCTCATCCGCAAACGCGCGCAGCAGTTCGCGCTGTTTCTTGGTCAGATTGACCGGGGTTTCCACCACCGTCTCAATCACCATATCGCCAAACTGATTGCTGTTCAGGACCGACATGCCCTTGCCGCGCAGGCGGAACTGGCGGCCGGTCTGGGCGCCCATGGGGATCGCCACCTTGGCGCGGTCGCCGCCGATGGTTGGGATTTCCACCTCGCCACCAAGCGCCGCCGTGGTCATCGGGATCGGCACGCGGCAGAACACATGCGGACCTTCACGCTTGAAAAGCGGATGGGGTTTAACGCTGAGGAAAATATAAAGATCGCCGCTTGGGCCGCCGCGTAACCCGGCCTCCCCTTCACCGGAAAGGCGAATGCGGGTACCGTCATCGACGCCTGCCGGGATCTTGACCGACAGCGAGCGTTCTTTCTGGATGCGGCCCTGACCATGACAGCTTTTGCACGGATTGGCGATGACCTGACCGGCACCGTGACAGCTTGGGCAGCTGCGTTCGACCATGAAGAAGCCCTGCTGACTTCTGACCTTGCCATGACCATTGCAGGTGCCGCACATTTTCGGCTCGGAGCCCGCTGCAGCACCAGATCCACTACAGCTCGTGCAAGACGAACTGGTCGGCACTTCAATCGTGGCCGCCTTGCCCTTATGGGCTTCCTCAAGCGTGATTTCGAGATCATAGCGCAGATCGGCACCGCGCAGATTGGCCTGTGCCCCACCGCCGCGCCGCCCACCCTGCTGGCCGCCCATGAAATCGCCAAAAAGATCTTCAAAAATATCCGAGAATGAGCCGTCCGAGAATCCGAACCCGCCGCCCTGGCCATTGCCGCCGCGCGACCCGCCATGTTCAAAAGCGGCATGGCCAAAGCGATCATAAGCCGCCCGCTTGTCGCCATCCTTCAGGACATCATAGGCTTCGTTCAATTCCTTGAACTTGTTTTCCGCCGCGGCGTCGCCCGGGTTGCGGTCCGGATGATATTGCATCGCCATCTTGCGAAAGGCTTTTTTGAGCGTATCGCCCGATGCGCCTCGCTCAACGCCCAGAGTTTCGTAATAACAAGCCTTCGACATGGCGTTCTGCAATCTCACTTAAAACCCGAGGAGGCCCGGAACAGCACTATGCCGCAGGAACCACCTTGCGGTCCCTGCGGCACAGCCCATTCTAATGTCCGGTCAGCTCAAACATCTATCACTCTCAAGACGCTGTTCTCACGACTGGCGCTTGGTTTCGTCCACTTCTTCGAAGTCGGCGTCAACCACATTCGGGTCACCAGCCGGCTCGGCGCTCTCAGCCCCGGCTTCGGCCGCACCCTGCTGAGCATAAAGCGCTTCACCAAGCTTCATGGAAACCTGAGCCAAAGCTTCGGTCCGCTGGCGAATGCTGTCGATATCTTCGCCACCAAGCACCTCACGCAGGGACTTGATCGCGGCTTCCGACGCGTCCTTGTCAGCGGCCGGGGCCTTGTCGCCAAGATCCTTCAGGGTCTTTTCGGTCTGATGGGCGAGCGCCTCACCCTGGTTGCGGGCTTCGGCCAACTCACGCCGGGTCTTGTCATCCGAGGCATGAGCTTCGGCGTCCTTGACCATCTTTTCGATGTCGGCGTCCGACAGGCCGCCTGAGGCCTGAATGCGGATCTGCTGTTCCTTGCCGGTGCCCTTGTCCTTGGCCGAGACATTGACGATGCCGTTCGCATCGATGTCAAAGGCCACTTCAATCTGCGGCACACCGCGCGGCGCACCCGGAATGCCCACGAGGTCGAACTGGCCAAGCACCTTGTTGTCGGCGGCCATTTCGCGTTCGCCCTGGAACACGCGGATGGTGACGGCGGTCTGGTTGTCCTCGGCGGTCGAGAACACCTGAGCCTTTTTGGTCGGGATGGTCGTGTTGCGGTCAATCAGGCGTGTGAATACGCCGCCCAGGGTTTCAATCCCGAGGCTAAGCGGCGTCACGTCAAGCAACAGCACGTCCTTGACGTCGCCCTGCAACACACCGGCCTGAATAGCCGCACCAAGCGCCACCACTTCGTCCGGGTTGACGCCCTTATGGGGCTCGCGACCAAAGAAATTCTTCACGGTCTCGATGACCTTGGGCATGCGGGTCATGCCGCCCACCAGCACCACTTCATCGATTTCACCGGCGGTCAGGCCGGCGTCTTTCAACGCCGCCTTGCAGGGATCGATCGTGCGCAGCACGAAATCCTCAACCAGATTTTCAAACTTGGCGCGGGTCAGCTTCAGCGTCAGATGCTTCGGCCCGGTCTGATCGGCGGTGATGAAGGGCAGGTTGATTTCGGTCTGCTGAGCGCTCGACAGTTCGATCTTGGCCTTTTCGGCCGCTTCCTTCAGACGCTGAAGGGCGAGGCTGTCGTTCCGAAGATCGATGCCCTGTTCCTTCTTGAACTCGTCGGCCAGGTAGCCCACAAGCCGCATGTCGAAATCTTCCCCACCGAGGAAGGTATCGCCATTGGTTGATTTCACTTCGAACACGCCGTCGCCGATCTCCAGGATCGAGACGTCAAAGGTGCCGCCGCCCAAGTCATAAACGGCGATGGTCTTGCCGTCCTGCTTGTCGAGGCCATAGGCGAGCGCCGCCGCAGTCGGTTCGTTGATGATGCGGAGCACTTCAAGCCCGGCGATCTTGCCGGCGTCCTTCGTGGCCTGACGCTGGGCGTCGTTGAAATAGGCCGGAACGGTAATCACGGCTTGCGTGATGGTTTCACCGAGATAGCTTTCAGCGGTTTCCTTCATCTTTTGCAGAATGAAGGCCGAGACCTGGCTCGGGCTGTAGTCTTCGTCATGGGCACGCACCCAGGCGTCACCGTTCTTCGCCTTGACGATCTTATAGGGCACCATATTGATGTCCTTTTGCGTCATCGGGTCGTTGAAGGTGCGGCCGATCAGGCGCTTGATCGCATAAAGCGTATTGTTCGGGTTGGTGATCGCCTGACGTTTGGCCGGCTGCCCAACGAGGCGCTCGCCATCCGCCGTAAAGGCGACCATGGACGGCGTGGTGCGGCCGCCTTCCGAATTTTCAATCACCTTGGGCGCCGAGCCATCCATGATGGCAACGCAGGAATTGGTAGTTCCGAGATCGATACCGATGACTTTAGCCATAATAATCCTCTTTCAATTCAGCAAACCCGGTGAGCCAGCAACTGCACTCAATCGAGCTCCTTTCCGGAAACCCTTGAATTCCAGACAGCCCGAACTTCTCACGTTGTTCTTCGACTGGTAAATTCCCGTTGATGGACGTTATATAGGGGTGGCATTTCAGAGCCGCAAGCGGCGAGCCACCAGAAAGTCGAAAAAGTCGCAAACCGGCCCACTTCCTCAAGAAAGGAACTCTCATGAACAGGCTCCTTCGGACCCTTTCAATCCTGGTTCTCACCCTGGTCGCCGCACCGGCCTTCGCTGCCGGGTCCCTGACCGTAAGTGACGCCTGGATTCGCCCGCCCGCCGTAGCCGGCCGCCCCGCCGCGCTCTATTTCACGGTCACCAACAGCGGCAAAACAGCGGATGAGCTCCAAAGCATCGCCACCCCCGCCGCCAAAACGGCCCAGCTCCACCAGACCCTGCATGAAAACGGCGTCATGAGCATGAAAAAGGTCGAAACCGTGGAGATTCCCGCCGACAGCGTCACCAACTTCGCCCCCATGGGCCTCCATGTCATGCTGTTCACCCCGGACGCAAGCCTGGTCCCCGGCGCCAAAATCCCAGTAACCCTAACCTTCAAAACCACCGGCCCCCTCAGCATAGAAGCCGAAGTCAAAGCCGGAAAACCCGCCGCCGACAGCCACAAGCACTAATTCTCAGGCAGCAACTGTCCGGTGCTGTCATACGTGGGAGCCTGTGATCACGCAGCACCTCCATTGTCATACGCGGGCTTGACCCGCGTATCCATCTCACCACCTGAAAGATGGATGGCCGGGTCAAGCCCGGCCATGACACATGAGGGGGCACCACCGTTCCCCCTGAGAAGCCCTGAAAGGGCCTCCCGAAGGACCGCAACCGGCCCTGCCATAACCCACTGTCATACGCGGGCTCGACCCGCGTATCCATCCCGCCGCCCGAAAAATGGATGGCCGGGTCAAGCCCGGCCATGACAACTTTTTAAATTAGGTCAGCTTAAAAGCCTCAGGCCCGGGTATCGACCCGCGGTTCGCCGTTGCCGTTGTTGGCATCGGCCGCCCGGCTGACGCCGACGCGGGCTGCCCGGAGCAGGCGGTCGTGGATGACATAGCCTGGCTGCACCACTTGAATAATGGTGCCCGGCGCCTGATCGGCCATGGGGACTTCGAACATGGCTTCATGGAAGTTATGGTCAAATTTCTCGCCCATAGGCTCGATCTTGCGGATGCCGACTTTTTCAAAGGCGCGCAAAAGCTCCCGTTCTGTCATATCGACGCCATCGACGAAGACCTTGACCGAGCCCTCGCCGATCTCATCCTCTGGCAGGCTTTGAAGGGCACGCTGCAGATTGTCCGACACATTCAACAGATCACGGGCGAATGAGCTCACCGCATATTTCCCGGCGTCTTGCTTATCCCGTTCGGCGCGTTTGCGGAGATTTTCCATTTCCGCCATGGTGCGCAGCAGCCGGTCCTTGAGCGCGGCCACTTCGGCGGCAAGCTCGGCCTGCACGGCTTCGGGATCGCTCATCGCGGCCGTGTCCACGGCCTCGGACTGCGGGGTTTCGATTTCGGTCTGTGACTTGTCTTCAGTTGTTTCGGTCATGGAACAATCCTGTTTAGTCTGGAAATTAGCGCGTAAAAGTCAGATGTACCGTCCAACCATCTTGGCCGTAAAGTCCACCATGGGAATAATGCGGGCGTAATTGAGCCGGGTCGGCCCGATCACACCAATGACACCGATGATTTTTTCCTGTCCGTTCGACACCGGGGCGATGATCACCGACGACCCCGACAGGCTGAACAGATTATTCTCCGCGCCGATGAAGATGCGCACCCCTTCGGCATCGCGGGCGAGATCCAGAAGCCGCGCGAGATCGCGCTTGGTCTCAAGATCGTCAAACAGCTTGCGCACCCGCTCAAGATCGCTCTGCGCCTGAACATCATCCAGGAGATGTCCCCAGCCGCGAATGATCAGCCCGGACTCCTGGGCTCCGGCATCTTCGCCGCCGACCCAGGTGGCAAGGCCCGCGGCCACCACCTGGCTCGTCAGCAGGTCAAGCTCGGCCTGTTTGTCGCCCAGTTCCCGCTCGATCAGGGCCCGCGCCTCTTCAAAGCTGCGGCCGACCACACGGGCGCTCAGATAGTTGCTCGCCTGCACCAAGGCCGAAGGCGGCAGCCCAAGGGGCAGATCCACCAGCCGGTTTTCCACCGAGCCGTCCTCGCCCACGATCACGGCCAGCGCCCGGCCCGGTCCAAGCGACACGAATTCCATATGACGCAGGGGCGCGTTGGTTTTCGGCACCATCACCACGCCCGCGCAATGCGACAATCCCGACAGCGCCCCCGTCGCCTCGGCCAGCACATCTTCCGGTCGCCGTCCGGCAACACGGCACTGGGCCTCGATATTGCGCCGTTCGCTGTCGGTCAGATCGCCGACTTCAAGCAGGCCATCCACAAACATCCGCAAGCCGCTATGGGTCGGAATGCGCCCGGCCGAGGTATGCGGCGCGAACAGCAGCCCGGCATCCTCAAGATCCGCCATGACATTGCGGATCGACGCCGGAGACAGCGTCAGCCCGGTCATGCGGGCAAGCGTCCGCGACCCGACCGGCTCTCCGGTTTCGAGATAAGTCTCGACGATCTGGCGGAAAATATCCCGCGATCGCGCATTCAGCTCATCCAGCCGCATAATCCATCTACATAGCCCAACCTACCTCAAGCAATGTAGTGACGGCACCCCGGAGCGTCAATGCGAGCGCCCCATATTCGAAATGCTGCTACACTCGGACACTGGACGCGCGCCGCCCGAGCGGATAGACAAGGCGCATCCTAATGTCCGAGAGAATGAGGTTCCTCATGCGCCCTTCAGGCCGCACCGCCGATCAAATGCGCCCCGTCAGCCTAGAAACCGGCGTGGCCAAACATGCCGAAGGCTCCTGCCTCGTGAAATTCGGCGACACCCATGTGCTGTGCACCGCCTCTCTCGATGAAAAAGTTCCAAGCTGGCTCAAGGGTCAGGGCAAGGGCTGGATCACGGCCGAATACGGCATGCTGCCGCGCTCGACCCATACCCGCACCGACCGCGAGGCGGCCCGTGGCAAACAATCCGGCCGCACCCAGGAAATTCAGCGCCTGATCGGCCGCGCCCTGCGCTCGGTCTGCGATCTCACGCTTATGGGCGAACGCCAGATCCGCATCGATTGCGACGTCTTGCAGGCCGATGGCGGCACCCGCACGGCGGCCATCAGCGGGTCTTACGTGGCGCTTCATCAGTGTTTCAGCCTGATGATGACGCGCAAGCTCATCGAACGGAACCCGCTTCAGACCGAAATCGCCGCCGTATCCTGCGGCATCGTCGGCACCACCCCGTTGCTCGATCTCGACTATATCGAGGACAGCGGGGCCGAAGTGGACGCCAATTTCGTCATCACCGGCAAGGGCGGCCTGTCGGAAATTCAGGGCACGGCCGAAGGCGCTCCGTTCTCCGAAGAAGAATTTCTCCGCCTGTTGCGTCTGGCCCGCATCGGCACCGATGAAATTTTCCGCCTGCAACGCCAAGCTCTTGGAGTCTAAGCCATGTATCGCCGCTTCGATGGGGACAAACTGATCGTCGCGAGCCACAATGCCGGCAAGGTGCGGGAGATCAACGATCTCCTGCGCCCGTTCCGCATCGATGCTGTCTCGGCTGGCGATCTTGGCCTGCCCGAGCCTGAGGAAACCGGCCTCACCTTCCGCGCGAACGCCGAACTGAAGGCGCTCGCTGCGGCAGAAGCCGCCAATCTCCCGGCCCTCGCCGATGATTCGGGGCTCGCCGTCGATGCCCTTTGCGGCGATCCCGGCATCTATTCCGCCCGCTGGGCCGAAACCCCGAATGGCCGCGACTTCACCTATGCCATGGGCCGGGTCGAAGAAGCCTTGCAAGACCACAGCAACCGCCACGCCCGTTTCGTCTGCGCGCTCTCCCTCGCCTGGCCCGACGGCCATGTGGAGACCTTCGAAGGCACGGTCGAAGGCGAACTTGTGTTCCCGGCGCGCGGCACAGAAGGCTTTGGTTACGATCCCATTTTCCAGGCCGAGGGCCATGCCGTCACCTTCGGCGAAATGGACCCAGAAGAAAAACACCGCATAAGCCACCGCGCCGACGCCTTCCGCCAATTGATCAACGCCTGTTTCAATTACCGCTGAGACATCGCGTGGCCCACAAGCCTGGATTCCCGCCTTCGCGGAAATGACAGATAAGACTCCACTTTCCTGTCATCCTCGCGAACGCGGGGATCCAGCCAGCGCCCGCCACTGGACGTTCCGCGCCGGACATGACATACAATCCGGAATGACCACAGCACCCGCGCACCCCCCGTCGAACAGCGGCGACCCCATCGGGATTTACATTCACTGGCCGTTCTGCCTGTCGAAATGCCCCTATTGCGACTTCAACAGCCATGTGCGCGCCCGCGTCGACGAAGCCACCTGGCAGGCGTCCCTGCTGCGCGAGCTTGACCATTTCGCCGCCCTCATGCCCGGCCGCACCGTCGGCAGCGTGTTTTTCGGCGGCGGCACCCCGTCCCTGATGCCCCCCGCCACCACGGCCGCGCTCATCGAGCGCATCCATGACCGCTGGGACGTCACCCCGGACCTTGAAATCACCCTCGAAGCCAACCCGACCAGCGTCGAGGCTGAGCGTTTCGCCGGCTTCCGCGCCGCTGGCGTCAATCGCCTGTCCATGGGCGTGCAGTCCCTGCGCGATGCCGAGCTGAAATTCCTCGGTCGCGGTCATTCCGCCGATGAAGCCAAGGCGGCCATCCGGCTCGCCCGCAAGACCTTCGACCGCATGAGCTTCGACCTCATCTATGCCCGCCCGCATCAGACTGTCAGCAACTGGCAGGCGGAACTGAACGAGGCCATGGCGCTCGCCGCCGATCACTTGTCGCTCTATCAATTGACCATCGAGGAAGGCACAGCCTTCGCCAATATCTATCGCCGTGGCGGCTTCACCCTGCCCGACGAAGACACCGCCGCCGCCCTTTACGAAGTGACCCTTGAGACCACCGCCAAGGCCGGTCTCCCGGCCTATGAAATTTCGAACCACGCGGTGCCGGGGGCGGAATGCCGCCATAATTTGTTATACTGGCGCTATGGCGATTATGCCGGGGTCGGCCCGGGGGCTCATGGCCGGTTGCTGACCGACAATGGCGACGCCATCGCCACCGCCCAGGCGAAGAAACCCGAAGACTGGCTCGCCGCCGTCGAGCGCGACGGCCACGGCACGGTCTCGACCGAGAAACTCCGCGCCGCCGACCGCGCCGTTGAAATGGTGATGATGGGCCTGCGGCTCCGCGCCGGGCTCGACACAGCACGTTTCGCACGCCGCATCGGCCAGCCGGTCACGGATTACCTCAATCCGACCGCCTTGGCCGACGCCATTGCCCATGATCTTCTGGTGCAAACGCCCGGCAATCTCCGGACCACGGAAAAAGGCGCTGCCGTGCTCAATCGTCTGCTGGGTGAATTATTGAGTTGAGCTGTCAAAGCTCGTCGGAGCCGGGCTCACCAGGCTGATCCCGTCCGCCCCGAAAGTCATGACCGCAAGCCCGCGTTCCGACACCCCGTCGCGGGTAAAGCGAAAAATCCCGTCAATGCCGGTGAAGCCGTTGCCGTCAGTGAGCGCCGCGTCACTGAACCGCGTGTCCTTCGCCCCATCCGCCAGACTGTCAACGAGCGCCACGGCGTCATAAGCAAGCGTCGCAATACGCGGCGGCTCGCTCCGATAAAGGCTGCGATAACGATCCATGAAGGCCTGCGCCTTGTCCTGCGGCGGGGCGGCGAACCAGCTGCCGCGCAACTGCGGATCCCGGGCGAGCGACGGATCGTTCCAAACCCCGGTCCCGAGAAGCTGCACGGACCCGGGGTCGATATCGTAATAAGACAGCAACGGCACCATCACCCGCATCAGGGCCGCGCCCTCGGGCAGCAACAATGCCTGATAGGGCAGCGCCATGGGGTTCGGCCGCGAAGCCCGCGCCGCCTGCATGGCGGCGGGGTCATCGGCCAGTGTCTTCAGATAGGTCATCTCCGCCGCCTTGGCCTTCACCCGGGCATCATAATGGGCGATGCGCTTGACCGGGTTCATCACCCCCTTCGCGTCCGGCGGATAGATCACATAATCGGCCACCGAACCGCCCACCGCCGCCACCTTGGCACGAAAAGCGCGGCCCACGGTGTCGCCATAGGGCGTTTCCGGCACCAGCGCGGCAAAGCTTTTCTTGCCCTCCGCCGCCGCATATTCCACCACCCGACGAACCTCCTCCTCGGGCATGAAACTGAGGAGATAAACCCCGCCCCCGGCCACGCTGCGATCGCTTGAAAAGCCGATCAGCCGAATGTCCGAGCCCGCCGCCTTCAAAGCCACCGCCGCCGCCCGCACTTCCGCCGCGAGCAACGGCCCGGCGATCACATCGACGCCCTCGGCCACCAACGCATTCACCGCCTGCTGCGCGCCCTCGGCCGTGCCCCGGGTATCGCGCGGCACAAGTACAAGCCGTTTGTCGCCGGTATCAAAAAGCGACACCGCCGCCGCGTTCAGAAGCGCCCGGCCCACATCGGCATAAGGCCCGCTGAGCGGCAGCAACATCCCGACCCGCACGATATCCGCGCTCGGCGCTGTCGGCTCTGCATGCTTCGGGGTAAGCTTGCTCTGTACTGCAGGGGCCGTCAGAGGGCCCTGGCCGTCACGAGGCCCCTCACTGGCGCAAGCCGAGAAGGAGAGGGCCACAAGAACCGGCAGCAGAATTGCTTTTAAAGACACAAGCAGAGCCCCTTTCAGGAACGGCAGACCTAATGCTACATCTAAGGATGTCAGTTTAACGGGAGAAGTATACTGAAGACCGCGCCACGCTCAACCGACGATGCCGCAGCACCGGCAGTCATCGCCCCGGATCAAGCCCCCACATTGGCCCCCGGCCTGTATCTGGTGGCGACGCCGATCGGCAATCTGCGCGACATCACCCTGCGCGCGCTTGATGTGCTGCGCGCCGCCGATGTGATCCTGTGCGAGGATACGCGGGTCAGCGCCAAGCTTTTGACAAGCTACGGCATCTCCCGCCCGACCTATGCCTATCACGACCACAACGCCGTCCGCGTGCTGCCGAAAATCCTCGAACGGCTGCAGGCCGGGGCCGTTGTCGCCCAGATCACCGACGCCGGGACGCCGCTTGTGTCCGACCCGGGCTTTCGTCTGGTGCAGGCCGCGACCGAGGCCGGCATCATGGTCACCACCGTTCCGGGCGCAAGCGCGCCGGTGGCCGCCCTGACCCTCGCCGCCCTGCCGTCAGACCGCTTCCTGTTCGCCGGATTCCCGCCCGCGAAAACCGGAGCCCGGCGCAAGTTCTACGAAGAATTCCGCACGGTCCCCGCCACCCTGGTGTTTTTCGAATCACCGCACCGGTTGCCCGAATCACTGGCCGACGCCGCCAGCGTGTTTGGCGACCGCGGCGCCGCCGTCTGCCGCGAACTGACCAAGAAATTCGAGGAAGTCCGCCGACTGCCGCTCCAGGACCTCGCCCAAAGCTATGGCCCGGACGACAGCATCAAGGGTGAAATCGTCCTCGTCATTGGCCCACCCGGCGAGGCTCTGCCGCCCGAAGACAGTCATGTGGAGGCGCTGTTGCTGGCCGCGCTCAAGACCCAATCGGTCAAGGAAGCCGCCACCGTCGTCGCCGCCATCACCGGCCTGCCGAAACGTGACCTCTATACCCATGCCCTCAAGCTCAAGGACCAGCTTCCATGAGCAGGCGCCAGGCGCGCGGTGCGAAGGCCCACAAGGCCGGTCATCTGGCCGAAAGCCTCGCCGCACTCTGGCTCATGCTCAAGGGCTATCGGATTCTGGCGCGGCGCTACCGCACGCCGGTGGGGGAAATTGATCTCGTGATCCGGCGCGGCCCGGTCATCGCCTATGTGGAGGTGAAAAGCCGCCCGACCCGCGATCAGGCGCTCCATGCCGTGCCGCCAAAGACCCGCGCCCGCATTGCCCGCGCCGCCGCCTGGTACAGTCAGCGCCTCAATATGACCGGCAAGACCGAACGCTTCGATCTCGTGGCCATCAGCCCCTGGCGGCTGCCCCATCATCTCGTGAACGCCTGGGAGCTTGACCTCTGACACCGGATGCCCTCACGCTGGACCCGCACGCCCTGCTCGCCCGCTATGCTCAGGCGACCGAAGACATGCGCCCCGATCTGTTCGAGGCTGCGCTGGCGCTGGCCGCCCTTGAAACACCCGGCCGTCCTCTCGCCCTATATCTGAGCTTCTTCGACGACCTGCGCGCCGACCTGCTCCCGCTCGCCGGTGCCGCCGTCACCGCGCGCGACCGCGCAGCACTCCTAAGCCGATGCCTCCATGACCGTCTCGGTTTCAGCGGCGACCGCGACAATTATGACGCGCTTGAAAACGCCGATCTCATGGCTGTCATAGATCGCCGCAAGGGACTGCCGGTGACGCTCGGCATCCTCTATATCGCGCTCGCCCGGGCGCTCGGCTGGCCGGCCTGGGGGCTCAATTTTCCCGCCCATTTTCTGATCCGCATCGACAACGGCGGCGACCGCGCCATCGTCGACCCCTTTCATGACGGTGCCGTGCTGACCACCGCCGACATGCGCCAGCTTCTGAAAACCATGACCGGTGACAGCGCTGAACTGAAGCCCGCCTATTACACGCCCCTGAGCGACCGCGACCTGTTGCTGCGTCTCCTCAACAACATCAAGATGCGGCGTCTCACAGCGGGCGATTTCGCCAGCGCCATCGCCGTCCTCCACCGCATGCTGCTGATCGCGCCGGACATGGCGGAAACCTGGTATGACATCGCCATTCTCGAACTACACCGCGATGCGCAGGACGCCGGACGCGAGGCTCTTGAAAAATGCCTGGACTGCCTCAACATGGAACCGCAGGCCACAGCCAACCACAGCGATCTGCGTGACCGCGTGCTCAAGAGTTTGCGTGAACTCCCTCCGCTGATGGAGTAAAAGGGCATGACCCGCGTTCCAAGTAAAAGGATTCCCCCGCATGAGCCTTCGCGTCGCCATTCAGATGGACCATATCAGCAGCGTCAATATCCATGGCGACAGCACCTTCCGTCTCGCCCTCGAAGCCAAAGCCCGTGGTCACAAGCTTTATCACTATGCCGTAGGTGATCTCGCGCTCAAGGACGGCGTGCTCACAACCCTCGCCGAACCGCTCGACGTCCGCGCCGAAGACGGCAATCACTACAGCCTCGGTGCGCGTGAAGAGCTCAACCTCGCCGACGTCGATGTCATTCTGATGCGTCAGGATCCGCCGTTCGACATGGGCTATATCACCGCAACCCATCTGCTCGAACATGTCCATCCGAAGACGCTCGTGGTCAACAATCCGCTGAGCGTGCGGAACGCTCCAGAAAAACTGTTCACGACGCTGTTCCCCGGCCTGATGCCGCCAACCCTGATCACCAGCCGCGCCGACGCGCTCCGGGCCTTCCGCGCCGAGCATCAGGACATTATCGTTAAACCACTTTACGGCAATGGCGGCGCCGGCGTGTTCCGCGTCAAACCGGACGACGAGAATTTCAATTCGCTGCTCGAAGTCTTCACCGCCTTTTATCGTCTGCCGATCATGGCCCAACGCTATCTGCCCGAAGTCCGCCAGGGCGACAAACGCATCATCCTGATCGACGGCAAACCCGCCGGCGCGCTCAACCGCGTCCCCGCCGAGGGCGAAGCCCGGTCGAACCTCCACGTAGGCGGCCGCGCCGAAGCCACGACGCTCACCAAGCGCGAACAGGAAATCTGCGAAGCCATCGGCCCGACCTTGCGCGACCAGGGCCTGATCTTCGTCGGCATCGACGTCATCGGTGACTGGCTCACCGAAATCAACGTCACCTCCCCCACCGGCATCCAGGAAATAGAACGCTTCGGCGGCGGCAACCTCGCCGCGCAAATCTGGGACGCGATTGAGGCGAAGTTGTAAATCCCTAAAGCAAGTCTGGATTCCCGTTTTCGCGGGAATGACAAGGAATTATTCGCGGGAATGACAAGGAATTAACTGTCATTCCCAAAGCCACTTTATCGTCCCCAACCATACTCTGTCATCCCCGCGAAAGCGGGGATCCAGCCTTACTCCACATCCGCCCCGACAATTTCCGCGTAAAGATCCCGCCAATCCGGATTCCCCACTTCGATCAAATCGAGCTTCCAGTTTCGTGCCCATTTCTTCAGCTGTTTTTCGCGCAGGATCGCTGCGTCGATCGCATCGAAGGCTTCGTAGTAAACCAGCGTCCTCACGCCATAATCCTTGGTGAAGCCCGCGATCTGCCCCAAACGGTGTTCGGCCACCCGCCGCACAAGATCCGATGTCACCCCGACATAAAGCGTCCCATTGCGACGGCTCGCGAGGATATACACAAACCCATGGCGCATAAGACTGGATTCCCGCCTTCGCGGGAATGACAGGAAATTTAACGGACAATCCCATCATCCCCAAACCCTACTCTGTCATCCCCGCGCACACGGGGATCCAGCCTTCCCTCACCCGGCCTTGTCCCCGCCGCGCAGTTTATCGCGCAGGCGGTCGAACAGGCTGTCGTTTGGAGACGCACCGTCATCACCACCCGGCTGGGTCGGGCGGAGTTTGGGTTTGCCGACGGCGCCGACCGGCGCGCCGGTGGTGACCCCGCGCATGACATTGGCCCAGAGACGTGCGGGCGCGGTGCCGCCGGTGACGCGGGTCATGGGTTTGCCCTTGTCGTTGCCCATCCATACCCCGGCCACATAATCGCCGGAATAGCCGATGAACCAGGCATCGCGGGAATCCTGGGTGGTGCCGGTTTTGCCCGCCGCCGCGCCGCCAAAGCGCGCTGCTTTGCCGGTGCCGCTTTCGACCACCTGCACCAGAAGTTCTCGCATGTGATCATTGGCCTCGGTCGGCACCACGGCATGGGGGCGGTCGATTTTCGGTTGATAGATGACTTTGCCGCGTGAGCTCCGGACTTCGACGATGGCCTGCGGCGTCACCGAATAGCCGTTGTTCGCCACCACCCCATAGGCAGACGTCAGTTCAAGCAGATTCACCTCCGACGTGCCAAGCGCAAGGCTCGGCGTCGGATTGAGTTTGCTTTTGATGCCCATGCGACGGGCGAGCCCGACCACCTGATGACGGTCAACCCGCTCCGACAGTTTGACCGCGACAGTATTAAGCGATTGCTCGAACGCATGACGCAGGGTCACTTCGCCTTCATAGGTGCGTTTGTAATTTTCCGGGCTCCAGCCGTCGAGAATGATCGGTGTATCGCGCATGGTGCTGTCGGGATCGATGCCCTGCTCAAGCGCCGTCAGATAGACAAAAAGCTTGAACGCCGACCCCGGCTGACGCTGCGCCTGAACCGCCCGGTTGAACTGGCTTTCGGCATAGGATTTGCCGCCCACCATGGCAAGAATGCCGCCATCGGTGGACATGACCACAATCGCGCCCTGATTGATATTTCCGGGAATACCATCGCTGTTCAGTGACGCCCGCAAGGCCCGCTCCGCCACCGCCTGGGCTTTTGGATCAAGCGTGGTTTCAACCACCAGCGGCTCCTGCAACGCCCGCACGTCGGCCGGCAGCTGTTCGATCACATAATCGGCGAAATAGCGGCTTTCGACTCCGGCCACATTGCGTTTGACCTTTGGCGGATGCTTCTTCGCCTCGGCGGCCATGGCGGGGGTGATGATCTTCGCCTCGACCATGGCGTCGATCACGTCATGACTGCGATCGACAGCGGCCGGATAATCGCGGCTCGGCGTCAGGGCCGACGGCGCTTTCAACAAGCCGACCAGCAGGGCCGCCTCAGGCAGGCTCAGTTTGCGCGCGCCATGCCCATAATAGGTATGGGAGGCGGCATCAACCCCATAAGCCCGCGCGCCGAAATACATGCGGTTCAGATAAAGGGTGAGAATATCCTTCTTGCTCATTTTGGTTTCGAGCCAGAAGGCGATCATGATTTCCTGAATCTTGCGCCGGGTCGTGCGTTCGGACGACAGGAACAGATTCTTCGCCACCTGCTGAGTGATGGTCGACCCGCCCTCAACCACACGACCGGCCATGAAATTGCGCACGGACGCCCGTAGCAAGCCCTTGAGGTCAAAGCCCGGATGCGTGAAAAACCGCCGGTCTTCCGTGGCGATCAAGGCCTGCAACAGCGGCTCGGGAAATTCGTCGAAGGTCAGCCATTGGCCATGCACGTCGCCGAAGGTCGCCACCGTCGAGCCGTCCCGCGCCAGCACCACCACCGACGGATCGGCCGGCTTCGCCTTCAGCTCGCTCAGATTGGGCAGATCCCGGGCGAGATAAAGCCCGCCGAGGAAGAGCGCAATAACCCCCACCACAGCCACGACCGCGCCCCAATATAAAGCGCGGACCCATAATTTTCTCGTTTTCTTCGGAGTCGCCTCAGGGGCGTTATCCGGCACGTCCGCCTTGACCAAGCGTAACTCTCCACCACCAACACAACAAGCCGTATAACAGCCGCCCATGGCTTTTCTAGGGCGTTATTGCGGACGGATCATGGCAATCTGGCGACGACCGTGGTTCCCCCACGAAGCCCGGCCATAGTGACTTTGTGATCCGCCGAAATCAATCATTATCCCGTCAGAAAGCCCGTGGATCCGTGCCAAATGTCGAAAATCACAGCAATATCACAGAACCTGCCCCGCGCGCCCTGTATCAAGAGATGACATGATATTTCAGGAGACCATGATGATATTCACGCGCCCCCTCAGCCTACTTGCCACTGCCGGTCTGCTCGGCTGCCTGCTTGCAACCCCCGCCGCCGCCGGCAACAAGGGCCGCAACACCATCATCGGCGCGGGCGTCGGAGCCGCGGCGGGCGCTGTGCTCTCAAACGGCGATCCGGTGGCCACCATCGGCGGCGCGGCGGTCGGCGGCCTCATCGGCAATGTGGCAACCAAGGACAATCGCTACGACGATCGCCGCCATTACAGCAGTCGGCGCGCCCCCCCGCGCCATTATCACGAGCGCCGCCACTCCTCCCGCTACGATCAGCGGTATGACCGGCATTACGATCAGCGGCGCTAACCGCAGATGCAGCAAAAAGCCCGGCAAACATTGTGTTTGCCGGGCTTTTTTTCATGGTCTGACTTCTGCCGCCCCATCGGGGCCGCAGGGGTCACACATCCAGATTGGCCACCGCCAGCGCGTTGTCCTGAATGAATTCGCGGCGCGGTTCAACCACGTCGCCCATCAGCTTGGTGAAGATCTCGTCCGCCGTGTCGGCATGACTGACCTTGACCTGCAGCAAAGTCCGCGCCCCGGAATCAAGCGTCGTTTCCCACAGCTGACCAGGGTTCATCTCACCGAGACCCTTATAGCGCTGGATCGACAGCCCCTTGCGGCCGTAAGCTAGAACCCCACGCAACAATTCGGTCGGCAGCGACATGACCTGCAGATCCTCCTTGATCTTGAGCGTCCCGGCTTTGGCATAAACCTCGGCCATCTCGGAGGCTTTGGCATTGAGCCGCTGCGCCTCGACGCTTTCGATAAAGCCGCGATCGATCACATAAGCGTCGGTCACGCCGCGCACCACATGGGTGAACACGACGCCATCCTCGCTGCTCTCTCCCTCAGTTGAGGAGGCCCGTCCGCCCCAATTCGCTTCGCCCTCGGCCGCACCCGCGCTCAGTTCGGCGGCCACCGCATCGACCACCCCTTGCGCAACGGCGGGATCAAGCAATTTTTCCGGCGTGAGCGCACCGCGCAGCGCCAGACGCTCGATGATTTCATGATTGTAGCGCGACGGAATCTGATCGCGCAAAAGCTTCATCACACGCGCATGTTCGATCAGCTGGCGCAGATCCTCACCGATGCGCTGCTCCCCATTATAAGCGGTGAACAGCAGGTCATCGATGCTGCCGCCGATCAGGAACTTTTCAAGCGCCGCGTCGTTCTTCAGATAGACCTCGGACTTGCCGCGGGAGACTTTGTACAACGGCGGCTGCGCGATATAGAGATAGCCGCGATTGATCAGTTCCGGCATCTGACGATAGAAGAACGTCAACAGCAGCGTGCGAATATGCGCCCCATCGACGTCGGCATCGGTCATGATGATGATCTTGTGATAGCG
This sequence comes from Govania unica, assembly GCF_027920805.1. Lineage (GTDB taxonomy): Bacteria > Pseudomonadota > Alphaproteobacteria > Sphingomonadales > Govanellaceae > Govanella > Govanella unica. The sequence continues at coordinate 226,614 of NZ_JANWOI010000004.1, read as the reverse complement.
CAATTTTTCGATATTGAAATCTTCGCGCCCGATACCGGTGCCAAGCGCGGTAATCAGCGTGCCGATTTCATTCGACGACAGCATGCGATCAAAGCGCGCCCGTTCCACGTTCAGGATCTTACCGCGAAGTGGCAGAATAGCCTGCGTGCGCCGGTCGCGGCCCTGCTTGGCCGAGCCACCGGCGGAGTCTCCTTCGACGATGAACAGTTCGGACTTGGCCGGGTCTTTTTCCTGACAATCGGCAAGCTTGCCGGGCAGGCTCGCGATATCGAGCACACCCTTGCGCCGTGTCAGTTCCCGCGCCTTCCGGGCTGCCTCACGGGCCGCCGCCGCATCGACGATCTTGCCGATGATGATCCGGGCTTCCTGCGGATGTTCGCCGAACCACATGGCAAGTTTTTCGCCAAGCACCCCTTCGACCACCGGGCGCACTTCGGACGACACCAGCTTGTCCTTGGTCTGGGACGAGAATTTCGGGTCCGGCACCTTGACCGACAACACGCAGGTCAGACCTTCGCGGGCATCGTCACCGGTGAGCGCCACTTTCTCTTTTTTCAAGAGTCCGGATTCATTGGCGTAATTATTGATGGTCCGCGTCAAGGCCGCGCGGAAGCCCGCCAAATGCGTGCCGCCATCGCGCTGCGGGATGTTGTTGGTGAAACAATACATGCCTTCATGATAGCCATCATTCCACTGCAGGGCGAAATCGACGGTCATGCCGTCCTTTTCACCGGTGATGGCGATGGGGCTGGATAACAGCGGCGTCTTGGTGCGGTCGAGATATTCGACGAAGGCCTTGATGCCGCCGTCATAATAAAGCTCGATCTTTTTCTGATCGGCATGACGCAGATCTTCAAGCACAATACGCACGCCGGAATTGAGGAACGCAAGCTCGCGCAGACGATGTTCCAGCCGTTCGAAACTGAACTCGATCTGCTTGAAGGTTTCAAGCGACGGCATGAAGGTCACTTCAGTGCCGCTTTTTCCAACGGCATCGCCGACGACCTTCAGATCTTCCACGGGCTCGCCATGCTGGAAGCGCATGAAATGCTCTTTGCCATTGCGATAAATCCGGAGTTCAAGATACTCCGACAGCGCGTTCACCACCGACACGCCGACGCCATGAAGACCGCCGGAAACCTTATAGGAATTCTGGTCGAATTTCCCGCCGGCATGAAGCTGAGTCATGATGACCTGCGCCGCCGAGACGCCTTCTTCACCATGGATATCCGTCGGAATGCCGCGCCCGTTGTCGCTGACCGAAACCGAGCCATTGGCATTGAGGCGCACGGCCACGATGTCGCAATAGCCTGCGAGCGCCTCGTCGATGGCGTTGTCGGTGACCTCGAACACCATATGATGCAGGCCCGAGCCATCCTCGGTATCGCCGATATACATGCCCGGACGTTTCCGGACGGCATCAAGTCCACGCAGCACCTTGATGGAATCAGCGCCATATTCCGCAACGGCTGCCGACAACTGCTGGTCTTCGTTCTCTGCCATGGTCTTCGCGTCCTTCAAAGTCTTCCCAGGGTGCCCGGGTATCGATTGTCGTGTTAGCTAATTTACAATGGTTCCGGCGCGGATGGTAAAATACTGCGCCTCAGTTCCAAACGGCGTAAACAGGGCGTGATCCGTCCCCGTCATGAAGGCTTGCGCCCCAAGCGCCAGAATTTCCTCAAACAGGGCCGCCCGCCGCTCGCTATCGAGATGGGCCGCCACTTCATCCAGCAGCAACAAGGGCGCCGTCCCAGTCTCCGCCTGAGTGAGCCGGGCCGCGCCCATGACGATACCGATCAACAGGGCCTTCTGCTCCCCGGTCGAACAGAGTTCGGCGGGCATGTCCTTCGGCCGGTGCCGAACCTTGAGGTCGGTCACATGAGGGCCGTCGCCGCTGCGTCCGCTGGCCGCATCCCGGGCCCGTGCATCGCGCAGCCGCAATTTGAACCGATCCTCGGCCTCGACCGCGGGCATGGTCTTCAGATCATCCTCGACCGTGCCACGCAATTCAAGATCAGCCGCCGGAAAGGCGCTGTGCTTCAGATCGACCGCCGCCTGCAACCGTCCAAGACTATCAAGCCGCGCCGCCGCCACCGCGACCCCATGTTCGGCAATCTGCAGTTCAAGCGCCGTCAGCCATTGCGGATCAGCCCGGCCTTCGGACAGCAAGCGATTGCGTTCACGCAACACCCGTTCATAAGCCGCCACCGCACGCCCGTGGGCGGGATGAAAATTAAACACCAGACGGTCGAAAAACCGCCGCCGTCCGCTTGGACCCTCGATAAACAGCCGGTCCATCTGCGGCGTGAGCCAGCTCAGCTTCAGAACTTCGGCCAAGGCCGCAGGGCCCGTCACTGTCTGTCCCTCAATCTGCACGATGCGTCGTTCGGCCGCGCCCTCATCTTCCGCGCCCGGCGCCCGTCCCTCGATGCCGGTGCCCACATCGGTGCTGCCGTCCGGACCGAGAATAGTGGCCGCAACCCCCCAGGCCCGCGCGCCAATCCGCGTGATATCGGGCAGTCGCGCCCCGCGCAACCCCCGTCCCGGCGCAAGATAGGACAAGGCTTCCAAAAGATTGGTCTTGCCAGCACCATTGTCGCCAGTCAGCACGACCGGTGCCGCAGTCATCCCGAGCGCCGTTCGCACATGATTGCGAAAGTCAGTCAAAACCAGACGTGTGGCGGCATAAGCCATTGGACTTCCATAAGCCCCCGCCGTCACGTCCGTTCGAGCCACCGCACTGTCCGTGACCATGCAGGGCAGGATCAAACCCGCATCGGCATCAGCACATAGAGCGCCTCGCCATCCTGGGCATCCCGCATCAAAGTCGGAGACGCCGCATCGGCCAGAAGCACCTGCACCACACCGCCCGTGATCTGCGACAGGATATCAAGGAGATAACGCGCGTTGAACCCGATCTCCATGGCCGATCCTTCATAGGATACAGCAATTTCCTCGGTCGCGGTGCCATTATCCGGGCTCATGACCGACAGCGTGACCCGACCCGACTCAAGCGCGAGCTTGACCGAGCGCGTCTTGTCGGTCGAGATGGTCGATACGCGATCCACCGCCTCGGCAAACAATTTGGCGTCGACCGTCAGTTCCTTGTCATTGCCGACCGGAATCACCCGGGTATAGTCGGGGAAGGTGCCATCGATCAATTTTGAGGTCAGCGTGGCCCCGGCAAAGGAAAACCGCACCTTGGTGTCCGACAGAGCCACCTGAATGGTGCCATCGAGTTCATCGATCAGCTTCCGAAGCTCGCCCACGGTTTTGCGCGGAATGATCACCCCAGGCATGCCGCGCGAGCCATCGGGCGCAGGGAGTTCCACACGGGCCAGGCGATGGCCGTCGGTGGCCACGGCGCGCAGCACGGGACCAGCACTTGCGCCACCCTCAGCATCCGGCGCTGCGTCGGTCACATGAAAATAGATGCCGTTCAGATAATAGCGGGTTTCCTCGGTCGAGACGGCGAACCGGGTTTTATCCATCAGTTCCTTCAGCTCCGACGCCGTCAGCGCGAACTGATGCGGCATGGCCCCTTCGCTCATTTCCGGGAAGTCGCTTGAGGGCAGGCAGCTCAGGGTGAATTTGGAGCGCCCGGACTTCAGATGCAGACGCTGGTCCTCGGTCGAGAAACTGAGTTCAATTTCCGCCCCGTCAGGAATTTTGCGCACAATGTCATGGAGGGTATGCGCCGGCGCGGTGACGGCGCCCGGCACCGACACGACAGCGGCAACTTCCTCGACAATGGCGAGATCAAGGTCGGTGGCGGTCAATTTAAGCCCGCTCTCCTCAGCCTCGATCCGAACGTTCGAAAGGATCGGGATGGTGTTCCGGCGTTCAACTACGCTTTGAACGTGGCCCAGAGCCTTCAAGAGAGCAGCGCGTTCAATGGTCAACTTCATGGGTGCGATCCGGCCGTTTCTTCTGTCTCCGGAGTGACGTTATGCCACCCCCCCAAAATAACATGCGTCCCGAAAATACACGTTCCGGGAACATGCGCAGAGGACACAAGATATACGTTGCGTCCCCGCAAAAACAGCAAAAACTGGTATTGAACCAAGGATTTTTGCCGCTTTTTCACGAACTTCGCGATATTTGGCCTCAGCCTTCGAGCATTCGCCGCAAATGATGGATGTCTTCCTCAAGCGCGCCGTCGGTCTGGACCAGTTCCTCGATGCGTTTGACCGCATGAATGACCGTCGTATGGTCACGGCCACCGAACTTGCGCCCGATGTCCGGCAAGGACCGGGTGGTCAGCTGCTTCGACAGGAACATGGCCACCTGACGCGGCCGGGCGACCGTGCGGGCGCGCCGCGCCGACAACAGATCGGCCAGCCGCAGATTGTAATATTCCGCCACCTTGCGCTGAATATCGTCGATGGTCACCCGGCGGTCATTGGCCCGAAGCAGGTCCTGAAGCACCTCCTGGGTCATTTCCATGGTGATCGGACGGCCAATCAGGGTGGCATGGGCGATAATGCGGTTGATCGCCCCCTCAAGCTCGCGCACGTTCGATGAAATGCGGCGGGCGAGGAATTCCATGACCGGCACCGGCACATCGGCCCCCGGCATGCTGTCCACCTTCTGCTGCAGAATGCCGAGCCGCAGTTCGTAATCGGTCGGATGAATATCGGCCACAAGCCCCCAGCCGAGCCGGGACCGAATGCGTTCCTCGATGCCCTCAAGATCCGACGGCGACCGATCGGCCGAGATCACCACCTGACGATGATGGTCGATCAGCGCATTGAAGGTGTGGAAAAATTCTTCCTGGGTCGAGTTCTTGTTGGCGATGAACTGCACATCATCGATCATCAGCACATCGACGGCCCGGAACTTCTGCTTGAAGGCCATGGTGTCTTTGTAGCGAAGCGCGCTGACGAACTGATACATGAATTTTTCCGCCGACATATAGATCACCCGGCGATTCGGATCGCGGCGGCGGATATGCCAGGCGATGGCATGCATCAGATGGGTTTTGCCAAGACCGACCCCGCCATGGAGAAACAGCGGATTGAAATTAACGGCAGAATTTTCCGCCACCCGGCGTGCTGCGGCATAGGCAAGCTCGTTCGATTTGCCGACCACGAAACTGTCAAAGGTGAAGCGATGATCGAGCGGGGCTCCGATATCCTCGCCCTCGTCACTGTCGGCGGCATAGGACGCGGGCTGAGCTGCCGGAGCCGGTGCTGGGCTTGCGCGCCCCGCAGCTCCAGCCGCACCCATCAACACCGTCTCCAGCACCGGTTGTGACGCCGTCACGGCAGCAGCAGGCTGCGCCCGCATTTTCATCGCCGAGGCAACGCGGATTTCAACACCATCGACTTCGGGATTCTCGATCGACCAAAAGTCGCGGATGCGATCCACATAATGGGACTGCACCCAGTCGCGCATGAAGCGCGTGGGCACGGCAATGTGAACCCGCCCGGATTCAACATTGACGAGCGCGAGCGGCTTCAGCCAGCTGTTGAAAGCGGCATCGCCAAACTCCGCTCGAAGACGGCCTTGCACCCGTCCCCATTGCGTCTCCAAATCACTCATCGTCCTATATCGCCCCAACTTGCCATACTTGCCGGTGAGACCGGCTTTTTGTCCCCATCCGTTCGTATCTGAAGCCCCGCTGCTGTCTCAAGATCGCGTTTGAATGAGACAGAGAACTTAATCAGAAACAACGGCCATGGATCTCATGCGCAGACAGTCCTGTGACCGGGCCCTCGCGGACACCGGCTCCGGACGTGACGTTTTCTTACTGTTGAACCCAGGGAAGATTGCTGGCTTTCCAGCCGTTCTGCAGCCCACGATGACGTGCAGAATCCGGATCGCCTTCAAAACCGTAAGCCACATTGTAACAGGCGCTGAAGCCGCGCGCTGTCATGGCAATCGCCGCCGCACGCGAACGCGCACCGGACCGGCAGAGAAAATACACGGGTGCATCGGACTTTGCACCGAGCGCTTCGACTTCCGCCTCGAAAGTGGCGTTGCGGCCCATCTCGGGATAAACCTGCCAGGAGATAAGCGCCGCCTGCTTGCCAGCACCGGACAGATCCGGCACCCCGACAAAGCCCCACTCAGGGCGTGTCCGCACATCGACGAGAACTGCGTCCGGATTGGACTGAAGCTCGGCCCAAGCCTGCTCGGGGGTCACATCTCCAGCATAATCAGCCATATCAGCTCTCTTTCCTCAACACGCGTCTTGAGACCCCCGGAAGGGCGCCAAGACCACCTCAACATCAACCAAAAACCCGCCCGTCCCCGACACAATCGGAGATTTTACAGTCCATAACAGGCACCCACGTTTTCGTGAAGAATATAGCCTAGCGAGCCGCCCCCAAGGTGACAATAGGACTGAAAACAGAACAGCAAAGAATCCGCTGCCCTAGTATTCCGGGGCTTTTAGACCCCCTACATGTGGTGGGTCATGACTCTACGGAGGTTGTCCCGGACAACTCGAGGCGATCAGGGGGCCTCAACAAAACAGAAAAATAAAAGCGGTCCCACACTCGCGAGAGTGGAACCGCTTTAAAAACCTTGGAAAACCCCCAAGCGACTCGCGATTCTCAAGAATCGCTGTGCCGGGTTTACCGAATATTATGCGCTGAGCTTCTTGATCCGGCTCGCGAGTCGCGACACTTTGCGCGATGCGGTGTTCTTGTGGATCACACCCCGCGACACGCCGCGCATGATTTCCGGCTGTGCCAGCTTCAACGCGTCCTGTGCCACTTTGGCATCGCCCGAAGTGATGGCTTCTTCGACCTTGCGGACGAAGGTGCGGATGCGGCTGACGCGGTTACGGTTGACTTCCGTGCGGCGCGCCGTGATGAGGATGCGTTTTTTAGCCTGCGGGTTGTTGGCCATAGCGTTACCTTAAAATTTTTCGCGTTCGCGCCCCGTTGCGGAGCACTCCATGAACTCAAGGGCTGGCTTTTACACGGCCCACCCCGGTTGGTCAATAGCTATAAGGTCAGCGGTGCTTGAACTCAGCCGGACGTTTGTCGGCAAAAGCGCTCATACCTTCCTTCTGATCTTCGGTGGCAAAGAGCGAATGGAACACCCGGCGTTCAAAGCGAATGCCCTCGGCCAGCGTCGTCTCGTAAGACCGATTGATCGATTCCTTGCAGATCATCACCGCCGGACGCGACAGTGCCGCAATGGATTTCGCCGCCTCCCGCGTCACCGTCATGAGATCGGCAAGCGGCACCACCCGGCTCACCAGCCCCGAACGCTCGGCTTCGGCGGCATCCATCATGCGCCCGGTCAGGCACATGTCCATGGCCTTGGCCTTGCCCACAAAACGCGTCAGACGCTGCGTGCCACCGGCGCCCGGAATGACCCCGAGCTTGATTTCCGGCTGCCCGAATTTGGCATTGTCGGCGGCAATGATGAAGTCACACATCATGGCCAGCTCACAGCCGCCACCAAGGGCGAATCCAGCCACAGCCGCGATCACCGGCTTGCGTGTGCGGGTGACGCGCTCCCATTTGGCGGTGATGAAGTCTTCCTTATAGACATCCATATAGGATTTGGACTTCATTTCCTTGATGTCGGCCCCGGCGGCAAAGGCTTTTTCCGACCCGGTGATGATGATGCAGCCAATGCCATCATCCGCTTCAAACGCGTCCACGGCAGCCGTCAGCTCATCCATGAGCTGGCTGTTCAGGGCATTCAGCGCCTGCGGACGATTGAGGGTGATGATGCCGACCGCGTCTTCGCGGACCACCAGAATCGCTTCATAGCTCATAAGACCGTCTCCTGTTGTTTTTTGAATATGTTTCAGCGCGGCTGCAGGGCAAAACGGACCACAACCGGGCTGCTTCCTTCAAGGGTAATCTCAAGCCGCTCGCCCTCGCGGTCGGACAGAAGTTTATCCGGCCGCTCCGACACCGGCAGCCAGCCGAGCGAGGGCAATGTCTTCACGTAAAACTCCCGCACGGCCACAGACGTCACCGCCCCCCGTGCCGCCGTCCGTAAAATGCGCCCCTCGGCCTTGTCGAACACCAGCCGTTCGCCGTCGATTTCCGTCAGACCGGGCGCAAGCGGCATGTCATCCATATCGGCCAGAAACCGCGTCTCGGCCAAAGCCGTCGAGGCCAGCATCACCCCAAAAACCGCCGGTATGATCCATTTCATCTTTGGCATTGCCCACAAAAGAACGTCGAGCGCCCGCTTTGCACGATACGCTGCACAGTCGCACCGCAGCCCGGAGTAACACAGGGCTGACCAGTGCGGTCATACACATGGAAGCGATGCTGAAAATACCCGAGCGTGCCGTCCGAATGAACAAAATCCTTGAGACTCGACCCACCCGATTCGATGGCTTCCCGCAACACATCCCGGATCGCCGGGGCCAGCCGCTCCGCCCGCGCGCCGGCCACCGTATAGGCGGCCCGGCGCGGCGAAATCCGCGCCCGGAACAAGGCCTCAGCCACATAGATATTGCCAAGCCCGGCCACCACCGCCTGATCCAGCAGCGCCGCCTTGATGCTGCTGCGCCGACCATCAAGCGCCACAGACAAGCCCTCGGCCGAGAATTCATTGCCAAGGGGCTCGGGCCCAAGATTCTTCAGCCAGGGCGACAACAGCGCCGCGCCCGGGTCATAGACCGTCATCAGGCCAAAGCGGCGTGGATCGTTATAAATCAGCCGGTCCCCGCCCTCGGTCTCGATCACCACATGGGCATGGGGACCGAACTCATCCGGCAAGGCGGCCCCGCCGGTCAACACATGAAAACTGCCGGACATGCCGAGATGCACGAGCACGGTCTGCCCATCATCGAGATCCCACAACAGATATTTGGCCCGCCGCCGCACAGCGTCGATGCGCCGCCCGGTCAGGCGTTCTGGGAATCCGGCTGGAAAGGGAATACGCAAATCGGCCCGCCGTTGCAGCACACGCGCGATGCGCCGCCCCACTAAAGCCGGGGCGATGCCCCGGGCAACGGTTTCGACTTCGGGAAGCTCCGGCATTATTCTGGTTTCACTCAAAAGGCTGCGCTATGGTGCGGCCAATAAACCACATGTCCGCAGCATAGCGAGATCATCATGACTGACAAGCCGTTGGCGCAAGACGATACCGTTTCCTTTGGCTTTCGCGACGTTCGCGCCGGGGAAAAAGCCGGACTTGTGCGCGGTGTGTTCGAGTCGGTCGCGCCCAAATATGACATCATGAACGACCTCATGAGCGGCGGGCTGCATCGTTTATGGAAAAACACCCTGGTGGACAGCGTCAATCCGCGCCCCGGCATGCGCTTTCTTGATGTGGCGGGCGGCACCGGCGACGTTGCCTTCCGCATTCATGACCGCCTCCGGAAACGCTGGCCCGAAAACCCGGTAGATATCTCCATCTGCGACATCAATGCCGCCATGCTCGGCGTCGGTCGCGACCGCGCCATCGACCAGAATCGTCTGAACGGCCTCACCTGGACCTGCGGCAATGCCGAAGCGCTGCCGATGCCCGACCAAAGCTTTGACGTCTATACCATCGCCTTCGGCATCCGCAACGTGACCGACCGGCCGAAGGCGCTGCGCGAGGCCTATCGCGTGCTCAAGCCGGGCGGGCGGTTCCTCTGCCTCGAATTCTCAAAAGTGGTGTTGCCCGGGCTTGACTGGATCTATGACACTTATTCCTTCCATGCCATTCCGGCCATCGGCGGGCTTGTGGCAGGCGACCGCGACTCCTATCAGTATCTCGTCGAAAGCATCCGCCAGTTCCCGCCCCAGAAAACCTTCGCCGACGAGCTGACGACCGCCGGATTCGCCCGTGCGAGCTACCGCAATCTGTCGGGCGGCATCGTGGCCCTGCATTCCGGCTGGCGCATCTGATGCAAACGCCCTTGCGCCATATCACGCGACTTCTGGACGTGGCTTTGACTCTCGCCCGCCATGACGCGCTCTTTCCGCTTGAACTGATGGGCGATCTACCGCCCGCGCTTCGCTTCGTGCGATTCCTCGCCAAACTCCGCCCAGCCACCCGCGATCAGGCCGAGACCCGCCCCGGCGTCCGCCTTGCCAATGCCTTGCAGGATCTCGGGCCGACCTTCATCAAAATGGGTCAGGCCATGGCCACCAGGCCCGATTTCGTCGGGCATGAGACCGCCCGCGATCTCGCCAACCTCCAGGACCGCCTGCCGCCCTTCCCAGGGTCCGAGGCCCGCGCCATCATCAGCGCTGAACTCGGCCGCCCGGTGGAGGAGCTATTTCTAAGCTTCGACGACGTGCCCATCGCCGCCGCCTCCATCGCCCAGGTCCATTTCGCCGAAACGCTTGATGGCAAGAAAGTTGCGGTCAAGGTGCTCCGCCCCGGCGTCGAGGCCGCCTTTGCCCGCGATCTCGAAAGCTTCCGCTGGTTCGCCCGGCTGGTCGAGCGCGCCCGGCCTGAGCTGCGCCGCCTCCGCCCCACCGATGTGATCGAGACCTTCGCCAACATGGTGGAAATCGAGATGGATTTCCGCTACGAAGCCGCCGCCGCCTCGGAACTCGGGGAAAATCTCGCGCAGAATCCGCATTTCGGCGTCCCCGAAATCCATTGGCAGCTGACCGCGCGCCGGGTGCTGACCCTTGAACGGGTCGACGGCATCCCGCTCAGCAACCGCGAGGCCCTCGCCGCCGCCGGATATGACGCAAAGCCGCTGGCCCCGATCATCGTGCAAAGCTTTCTCGAACAGGCGCTGTTCCAGGGGTTTTTCCACGCCGACCTCCATCAGGGCAATCTGTTCGCCTGTCCGGGTGGCCGGGTCGTGGCCGTTGATTTCGGCATCATGGGGCGGCTTGATTCGGCCACTCGTCACACCTTCGCGCGCATTCTCTATGGCTTTCTGCGCCGCGATTACGAGGCCGTGGCCGAAGCCCATTTCAGCGCCGGATATGTGCCGAAGGACCAATCCCGCGCCCTCTTCGCCCAGGCGCTCCGCGCCATCGGGGAGCCCATCGCCGGGCGGCCGGTGAGCGACATCTCGCTCGGTAGCCTGCTTACGCAATTGCTCAAGACCACCGAAACCTTCGCCATGCAGACCCAGCCGCAATTGCTGCTGTTGCAGAAGACCATGGTCATGGTCGAAGGCGTCGCCACCAATCTCGATCCCGCCGTCAATATGTGGGAAATCTCGCGCCCTGTGCTTGAACGCTGGATCAAGGAACATCTCGGCCCCAAAGGCCGCCTTGAAAGTGCCGGCAAGCGGCTTTTCAAACTGGCTGAGGAAATTCCCGATCTGGTGCGCGGCCTCAATGACTTCCTTGAGGAGACCCGCGGCGCGGGTCTCCGGCTCAAGCTCGACAACGGTCAGGACAGCGGCCGCGGCTGGTGGAGCGGCCTGCTCCTCGGCGCGCTTGCGGGCGGAGCGGCGGCGGTGGCTGTGCTGTACTTTTTAAGCTAATTACATATTCCGCCCGTGAAACCTTGCAGAAGCCTGCCCGAATCTGTAATTTAACGGACAGATCAACAAACAGCAGGTTCAGGCATCCTATGAGCGCAAAGCGCGTTCTTCTCATCATCGGCGGCGGCATTGCCGCCTATAAATGTCTCGAACTGATCCGCCGCCTCGGTGATCAGGGGATTGCGGTCCGCGCCATCCTGACCCGCGCCGGGGCCGAGTTCGTGACCCCGCTCTCGGTTGCGAGCCTGACGGGCGACAAGGTCTATACCGAGCTTTTTTCCCTGACCGACGAATCCGAGATGGGCCATATCCGCCTGTCGCGGGAGGCCGATCTGGTGCTGGTCGCCCCCGCCACCGCCGACCTTATGGCCAAGATGGCGCAGGGGCTCGCCAATGACCTCGCCTCCACCGCGCTCCTTGCCACCGACAAGCCGGTGATGATCGCCCCCACCATGAACAGCCGCATGTGGGACCATCCGGCAACTCAGCGCAATCTCGCCACCCTCAGGGCCGACGGGGTGACGATCATCACGCCCGGCTCAGGCGCCCTCGCCTGCGGTGAAGTCGGTGCGGGCCGCTTGAGCGAACCCCATGAGATCCTCGCCGCCGTGCTTGATTTCTACGCCGCGCGCGACGGCCTCAAACCACTCGCCGGACGCCATGCCCTGGTGACCGCCGGGCCGACCTACGAGGCCATCGACCCGGTGCGCTATATCGCTAACCGCTCGTCCGGCAAGCAGGGCTATGCCATCGCCGCTGCCCTTCAGGCCCTTGGTGCGCGGGTGACCCTCGTGTCCGGCCCGACAGCATTGCCCGATCCGACAGGCGTGTCGGTGATCCGCATAGAATCCGCCCGGGACATGCTTAAAGCCTGCGAGGCGGCGCTGCCCGCCGACATCGCTGTCTGCGTCGCCGCCGTCGCCGACTGGCGCATTGACTGTGACGCCGCCCAAAAGATCAAGAAAACCGGCGGCGCGCCCCCGGCCCTCAGCTTTGTCGAAAACCCCGACATTCTCGCCACGCTGTCAAAAACCGGTCCGAACCGTCCGGCGCTCGTCATCGGCTTCGCCGCCGAAACCGAACAGGTCATCGACCACGCCCGCGCCAAACGCGCCCGCAAAGGCTGCGACTGGATCGTCGCCAATGACGTGAGCCACGCCACCGGCATCATGGGCGGCGACCGCAACAGTGTGCATCTCATCACCGAGGCGGGCATCGACACCTGGCCCGACAGCCCGAAAGACAACGTTGCCCGCGATCTCGCGGCCCGCATCGCACAATTCTTTGCCAATCCTACGAAAGACTCTGCCCCATGTCCCTGACCGTCACCCTTCAATGGCTGCCCCATGGTGAAGGCCTGCCGTTGCCGCGTTACGAAACCCTGCAAAGTGCCGGTGTCGATCTCGCCGCCGCCCTCAGCCCTGACGAGGAACTGGTGCTCGCGCCGGGTGATCGCGGGCTGGTGCCCTGCGGCCTCGCCATTGCTCTGCCCGCAGGCTTCGAAGCGCAGGTGCGCCCGCGTTCCGGCCTCGCCGCCAAGAACGGCGTCACGGTTCTAAACAGCCCCGGCACCATCGACGCCGACTATCGTGGGGAAATCAAAGTGATCCTCATCAATCACGGGCGTGAGCCCTTCGTCATCACACGCGGCATGCGTATCGCCCAATTGGTGGTCGCACCTGTAACCCGCGTCGACTGGTCCGAAGTTCATTCCCTCACAGAGAGCGCACGCGGCAGCGGCGGATTCGGGTCAACCGGCGTCTGACCACTCAACCATCAGGAAATTGCCTATGTTCCGGCTTTCTAAAAAGATGCTGTTCGCGCTCGAAGCGGTGGTCGACATTGCCTATAACGGCCGCGCCGAGCCGGTGCAGTCGAAGGAAATCACCCGCCGCCAGGGAATCCCGCAACGCTATCTTGAGCAGGTCATGCAGCAACTGGTGCGGGCGGGCATCCTCAAGGGCGTGCGCGGCCCGCGCGGCGGCTATTTCCTCGCCCGCGAGCGGCGACGCATCACGGTGGGGGAAATCATCGCCGTGGTCAGCGCCATCGAAGGCGGCACCGAAGGCAATGACTATGACAGCCCGTCGGAACTCGGGCGCACGGTGGTCAAACCGCTGATTGATCAGCTCAACCGCGATATCATGCATAAGCTCGACTCGATCACCATCCAGGATCTCTGCACCCGCGCCGATCGCGGCGGCATCCTGACCGAAGCCGATCGCGGCCTTGATTTCAATATTTAAACCTCTACAGACTTAAGACGACTTCACGCCAGTGCGACAAAGGAGACCGACCATGACGGTTGCAAAAGACGGCACCAAAGGCCACGGCAAGATTTTCGACAGCATCATCGACACCATCGGCAACACGCCGCTTGTGCGCCTCAACCGCATGACCAAAGGTCTTGAGGCCGAGGTTGCGGTGAAGCTTGAATTCTTCAACCCGCTCGCCTCCGTCAAGGACCGCATCGGCGTCGCCATGATCGAAGCGCTCGAAGAACAGGGTAAGATCAAAGCCAACACGCTCATTGTCGAGCCGACCTCGGGCAACACCGGCATCGCGCTCGCCTTCGTCTGCGCCGCCAAGGGCTATCCGCTGGTGCTCGTCATGCCCGAAAGCATGTCCATCGAGCGCCGCAAGATGCTGGCGCTGCTTGGCGCCCAGCTTGAGCTGACCCCGGCTGGCAAAGGCATGAAGGGGGCCATCGAACGGGCCAAGGAAATCCTCGCCGATAATCCAAACGCCGTCATGCCGCAGCAGTTCGACAACCCGGCCAATCCGGAAGTCCATCGCGTCACCACGGCCGAAGAAATCTGGAACGACACCCAGGGCCGCGTCGATGTGGTCATTTCCGGCGTCGGCACCGGCGGCACGCTGACCGGCGTCGGCTCGGTCCTCAAGGCCCGCAAGCCCTCGGTCCGCATGATCGCCGTCGAGCCCGAAGACAGCCCGGTGCTGTCCGGCGGCCAGCCCGGCCCGCATAAAATCCAGGGCATCGGCGCGGGCTTTGTGCCAAGCATTCTCGACACTCATCTGATCGACGAAACCATCACCATCGGCAACGAGACCGCCTTCGCCGTGGCTCGCCAGATCGCCCGCGAAGAAGGCATCGCCGTCGGCATCTCCTCCGGCGCCGCCGTAGCCGCCGCCCTCGAAGTCGCCAAGCGGCCGGAGATGAAAGGCAAACTTATCGTCGCCATCGTCCCCTCCTTCGCCGAGCGCTATCTGACCACCGCCCTCTTCGAAGGCCTCTGAGCCAAATTTAAAATACCTCAGGACGACTCCCGTTCGTCCTGAGGAGGCCCAAAGGGCCGTCTCGAAGGACCGAGTTTTATCCATGCCGCTCACCGACGCCCAGCTTGACCGCTACGCCCGCCATATCATCCTGCGTGAGGTCGGCGGTGCGGGCCAACAGGACCTGCTGCGGGCGCGGGTTCTGGTCATCGGCGCGGGCGGCCTCGGCTCGCCGCTTCTCATGTATCTCGCCGCCGCTGGCGTCGGCACGCTCGGCATCGTCGATGATGACGCCGTGGCGCTCTCAAACCTGCAACGCCAGATCCTCCACAGCACCGACCGCGTGGGCGAAGCCAAAACTCAAAGCGCCATCACCGCCCTCGCCGCGCTCAACCCCGACGTCCGGGTCATCGCCCATAACCTCCGCCTCACGCCGGACAATGCGCGGGAGATTATTGCTGGTTACGACATCGTCGCCGACGGCTGCGACAATTTCGCCACCCGCTTCGCCGTCAATGATGCCTGTGTTGCGTTGAAAAAAACCCTGGTCTCCGCCGCACTCAGCCAGTTCGAAGGCCAGCTTGCGACCTTCAAGCCCCATGCCGGGCCGGACCTCCCCTGCTATCGCTGTTTTGTCCCCGAAGCCCCCGAAGGCATCGCCAACTGTGCCGAAGCCGGCATCCTCGGCGCGGTCGCCGGGGTCATGGGCACCTGGCAGGCGGTGGAAGTGCTGAAAGAAATCCTCGACCTCGGCCAAAGCCTCGCCGGTCGCATCCTGCTATACGACGCCCTCAGCGCCCGCACCCGCACAGTGCGTTTGAAACGCGACCCGGCCTGTCCGGTCTGCGGCGCTCGTTCGTGATAAGCGGCGGTGGTTCTACTGGCGGAACCATGGATTGCCGGGTCAAGCCCAGCAATGACAGATTCAGAAAATGAATGAGACATTCAGAATTTCAAAAACTGTATAACCGAGCTTGACCCGGTCATAACAGATTATGAAATTCCAAGATTGTCATTGCCGGACTTGACCCGGCAATCCATCTCTCCGGCCTTTACGAATAGAGGCTGTCCTGACCCCAATCCATGATCACGCGATCCGGTGGGGTGTGGCCGTCCACATAGGTCTTGATATTGATCAGGACCTTTTCGCCCATATCAATACGGCCCTCAATGGTGGCCGAGCCCATATGCGGCAGTAGCACCACGTTATCGAGTTCCAGAAGCTTCGGATTGACCGCCGGCTCATGTTCGAACACATCAAGCCCGGCGCCACCGATCTTGCCCTGCTGCAACAGGCGCACGAGGGCATTTTCATCAATCACTTCGCCACGCGAGGTGTTGATGATAAAGGCATGCGGCTTCACCAAGCGCAGGCGACGATCCGACAGCAGGTGATAGGTCGCAGGCGTATGCGGGCAATTGACCGACAGAATATCCATGCGCGCCAGCATCTGATCGAGGCTTTCCCAATAGGTGGCCTCAAGCTCGGCTTCCATCTCCACCTCGATACGGCGGCGGTTATGGTAATGGATCGACAGGCCAAAGGCCTTGGCCCGGCGGGCCACGGCCTGACCGATACGGCCCATGCCGATGATCCCGAGCCGCTTGCCCCAGATACGGTGCCCCAGCATGCCGGTGGGCGACCAGCCCTCCCACTTGCCTGAGCGGATGACCCGTTCGCCTTCCGACAAACGGCGCGGCACCGCAAGCAGCAACGCCATGGTCATGTCGGCGGTATCTTCCGTCAGCACGCCCGGCGTATTGGTCACGGTGATGCCGCGTTGGCGGGCGGTGGCGAGATCGATGTGATCGACGCCGGTGCCGAAATTGGCGATCAGCCGCAGATTCGGATTGGCCTGAGCCAGAATGCGCGTATCGATACGGTCCGTGACCGTCGGCACCAGCACATCGGCGCGGCGCACGGCATCGGCCATCTGATCCTGCGTGAAGGGCTCGTCAGACAGATTGAGCTGAACGTCAAACAGCTCCGCCATCCGCGTCTCGATGGGATCGGGCAATTTACGCGTAACGATGACAAGGGGCTTTTTCGACATTAACCACCGCTCCAGCATTCCCGCCATCCAGAACGGGAAGTCAGTTTAAACCCAGGGCAGACTACAAATCGAGGATCAGGCCCCGAGGCAAGATGTACGGACATTCCTGTCTGTGTAGCAGAACTGCCGAGGGCTTTCAAATGATGCATCGTCACCAAACGCGGGTTTTATCAGCGCGCCCTTGACCCGACCCGCGCCCACGCCTTATCAACAGGGAATGTCTCTGTATGGAAGCACCATGATCCAGCGTCTCACCGGCTCAAAGATCAGTCCCAGAATCGTCCTCTGCGCTCTCGTCGTGAGCGCCGTGCTCGCCGCCTGTTTGGCGACGGCCGCCGAAACCGACAGCAGCGGCGACACCGCCGCCGAAGACACCCGTGTTGGCAATTCCGGCTTGCCGGTGCCGCGCATGGTGTCGCTCGGGGCTCAGGAAATCAACATGCGGAGCGGCCCCGGCACGCGCTATCCCATCAAATGGGTCTATACGCGCAAAAGCCTGCCGGTTCAGGTCGAAGCCGAATTCGACATCTGGCGTAAAATCCGTGATCGCGACGGTGAAAGCGGCTGGGTCCATGGCAGCATGCTGTCCGGCCGCCGAACCGTGGAAATCCGCGGCCACGATGGCAGCGCCATTACCGTCCTCCGTGACAAGGCCAGCGACCAGAGCAACGCCGTGCTGCGCGCCGAAAGCGGCGTCATCGCCGAATTGATCGAATGCGCCGACGACTGGTGCCGCCTGCGCATCGACGGCAAAAAAGGCTGGGCCCCCCGCCAGAGCCTCTGGGGCCTGATGCCCGGCGACGGTAAGAAATCCTAAGCATACGCAGACTGTCATTGCGAGGCGCAGCCGAAGCAATCCAGTCTGGCCGTTCAAAGGTTCTGGATTGCTTCGGCTGCGCCTCGCAATGACGGAAAACAAAAAATGGCCGGATCAAATCCGGCCATTTCTGAAATCTATAATCTGACAGTCACTTGACGCGAATGATGATATCCACCCGCGACACCGTGCCACCGAGCGGTTGCGGGATGTTTGAAATCTCCACAAGCCCGGCCGGAATATCTTCGAGACGCCCACCATCCTCATAAAAGAAATGGTGATGATCGGTAACGTTGGTATCGAAATAAGCGCGGCCGCAATCGACCACCACTTCCCGCAACAGGCCGTTATCCGTAAATTGATGCAAGGTGTTGTAGACGGTGGCGAGCGACACCCGCGCCCCGGCACGAACCGCTTCCTCATGCAGGGCTTCGGCGGTCATATGCCGATCATAACCCATATCGAACAACAGACGAGCCAAGGCAAGCCTCTGACGCGTCGGACGCAACCCAACCTGACGAAGCCGATGCAGGGACTGCGCAAAAGGCCGCAAACTGCCGTCAGCAGGGACAACAGAATGCGGCATCGTTTCCGGCGCCGTAGTCGTCGTCATGATCGTGGATGAAGCGTCGTTCAGCACATCGTCCTCCAGGTCCGACCGAAAGCCTTGCACGATAAGGCAGAAAGCATAAGCAGCACCGGCTACTCAGGCTACCACAGACCTGATATGTGGCGACGAAAAAGCATAAAGTCAAGCAAACCCGCGGCTTGACGACTTTTCACGCTAGTCGCCGGTGACGATCCGATCCACCAGTTGCTTGACCGAAGGGACAAAGCCATTGGAATAGAACGGGTCTTTGGCAAAGTTGTAAGCCCCGTGACCGGCAAACATGAGATTCTGCTCCACATCGCCGCCATGGGCGATATCCATCAGGGTCTTCTGAATGCAGAAGCTCCGTGGATCGGCTTTGCGGCCCGAGGAATTGTCCTCATTATCGGCCCAGTTCGAGAATTTGCACTGGCTGAGGCAGCCCATGCAATCGGTCTGATCCTTGCGGATTTCATCGCGTTTTTCACGGGTGACGAAAATCAGCGTCTGATCCGGAGTCTTCATGGCTTCGGTATAGCCCTGACGCATCCAGTCAAGCGCATGGACCCGATCCGAACCCGCTACAAACAGCGGCGCGCGCCCAAGATCAAGTTCGTCCATCAGCTCGCCGACCGGCTTGGTCGCGAACGGAATCTGACGCAGGCTGCGGCCTTCGAGTTCCCGCAGATAATCATTGCGCACGGCCGAGGCATAGAACCCCGTCGGGCTGAAGTCATGCAACAGGACGTCGCCGTCGGCCAAGGTCATCAGGCGCTGTTTCCAGGCGTCCGGAATTTCGCTTTCCTTGGTCAGCAACGGACGGGTGCCATACTGGAACGCCACCGGGCCAAGCTCGGGATTGTCGATCCAATGTTCCCAGTCGCGCAGATACCAGACGCCGCCAGCCATGATGATCGGCACTTCCGGCACGCCGGATTCACGCATTTCGCGGCGCAGTTCGGCCACGCGCGGATAGGGATCCTGCGGCACCAGCGGGTCTTCCGAATTCGACAGGCCGTTATGACCGCCGGCCAGCCACGGATCTTCATAGACCACGCTGCCCAGCCACTCGGCATATTTCTTGTAGGCGCGCTTCCACAGCGCGCGGAAGGCCCGGGCCGAGGAAATGATCGGATGATAATGAACCTGATGCAGCGCGGCGATTTCCGCGAGCTTATAAGGCATGCCCGCGCCACAGGTCACGCCATGAACAAGACCCTTGGTCTTTTCAAGCACCGACCGGAGGATGCGCTCGGCACCGCCCATTTCCCACAGGATATTGATATGGATGCGGCCCTCACCGCTCGCCGTCTCATAGGCCCGGCGCACCTGATCGACACCACCGGCGACGGCGTAATTGATCAGTTCTTCATGGCGCTCACGGCGGGTCTTGGCGAAATACAGCTGCGGGACGAGATTGCCGTTCGCATCATAGCTGTCGGCATTGACGCAGGATACGGTGCCAACACCGCCCGCGGCCGCCCAGGCTCCGGAGCTCGCTCCGGTGCTGACAGAAACCCCTTTGCCACCCTCGACAAGTGGAAGCACCTCCCGGCCGGAGATCATCAAAGGATTGAGGGCTTTCATCAAACATATCCTGTCAAAAGTTAATCGCCTGATAGCGGGCCCTGACAGCCCCCGGGAACAGGCGAAACCTTGTCCCGGGAAAAGTCTGGGTCCGCACCAAATCAGGCAGTTCGGTCATATATGGGGGCGGTGGACCCAGTCCACAAGCACCCCCTATAAAGCTTTGGCGCGTTACGCGTCCACCGCTTCCTTGCCGCCCTTTTCACGGGGGCTGTCGCCAAGGTCTTCACCGGTTTCCTGGTCAACCACGCGCATGCTGAGGCGGATCTTGCCGCGCTCATCGATGCCGAGCACCTTGACCTTCACCTTATCGCCTTCATTGACGACGTCGGTCACCTTCTGCACCCGCTTCGACGCGAGTTCGCTGATGTGAACGAGACCGTCTTTGTTGCCAATGAAATTGACGAAAGCGCCAAATTCCACGGCTTTGACGACCTTGCCGTCATAGATCCGGCCGACTTCGGCTTCGGCAACGATGCCCTGGATCCATTTCACGGCCTTTTCGATGGAATCGAGATTGGCCGACGACACCTTGACGGTCCCATCGTCTTCGATATCCACCTTGGCGCCGGTCACTTCGCAGATTTCGCGGATGACCTTGCCGCCGGTGCCGATGACTTCGCGGATCTTTTCCTTGTTGATCTTGAAGGTCTCGATACGCGGTGCATAAGCCGAAAGCTCGGTACGGGCGCCCGAAAGCGCCTTTTCCATCTCGCCCAGGATATGAGCGCGACCGCCGTGAGCCTGAGCCAGAGCCTGCTTCATGATCGCTTCGGTGATGCCGGCGATCTTGATATCCATCTGCAGCGCAGTGATACCTTCGGTCGTTCCAGCCACCTTGAAGTCCATGTCGCCGAGGTGATCTTCATCACCGAGGATGTCCGACAGAACCGCAAAGCGCTCGCCTTCAAGGATCAGGCCCATGGCGATGCCCGAGACCGGACGGGTCAGCGGAACACCGGCATCCATCATCGACAAAGCGCCGCCGCAGACGGTGGCCATCGACGACGAGCCGTTCGATTCCGTGATTTCCGACACCACGCGAATGGTATAGGGGAACACTTCCTTGGTCGGCAGCACAGCGCGAAGGGCGCGCCAGGCAAGCTTGCCATGGCCCACTTCACGACGGCCGGTAAAGCCGACGCGACCGGTTTCACCGACCGAATAGGGCGGAAAATTGTAATGAAGCAGGAAGTTTTCGCGATATTCGCCTTCAAGCGCGTCGATGATCTGTTCGTCATCGCCGGTGCCGAGGGTGGCAACGCACAGCGCCTGAGTTTCGCCGCGGGTGAACAGCGACGACCCATGGGCACGCGGCAGAACGCCGACTTCGGCAACGATCGGACGCACGGTCACAAGATCGCGGCCATCGATGCGGCGGCCGGTATCGAGGATATCGCCACGCACGATGTCTTTTTCGAGATCCTTCAGGAGCCCGCCGACGAGCTGGGCACTGAGGCCAGCCTCTTCGATGAGAGCCTTCTTAACCTTGGCTTTTGCTTCACCGATCTTGGTGACGCGGGTCTGTTTCACCGTGTTGCCATAGGCGGCACGGAGATCAGCTTCAGCCAGATCCTTGATCTGCTTGATCAGAACCGAATTGTCGTCCACGGCCGGCAGATCCCACGGATCCTTCGCAGCCTGCTGAGCAAGCGCGATGATCGCATCCAGAACCGGCTGCATGGCCTTATGGCCGAACATGACGGCGCCGAGCATGATATCTTCCGAAAGCTCTTTCGCTTCCGATTCGACCATCAACACAGCGTCGCGGGTGCCCGCAACCATGAGTTCGAGGTCGCCGACCTCAAGCTCGTCGAGGGTCGGGTTGAGGATATATTCGCCGTTCTTGTAACCGACCTTGGCGCCACCGATGGGGCCAAAGAACGGGATACCCGAAATGGTCAGAGCCGCGCTCGCGCCGATCATGGCGACGACGTCGGCGTCGTTCTCGATGTCATGGCTGAGAACGGTGCAGGTGACCTGGGTCTCATTGCGGAAATTGCTCGGGAACAGCGGACGGATCGGACGATCGATCAGACGCGATACGAGGGTTTCCTTTTCGCTCGGCCGGCCTTCGCGCTTGAAAAAGCCGCCTGGGATCTTGCCCGCAGCATAGGTGCGCTCGAAGTAATTCACGGTCAGCGGGAAAAAGTCGATGTCAGGCTTCGGCGTCTTCGCTGCAACAACAGCGCAAAGGACGGTCGTGCCGCCGTAGGTGGCCATGACCGCACCGTCAGCCTGACGGGCAACATGACCCGTTTCAAGGATGAGCTGGCGGCCGCCCCATTCGATTTCTTTACGAAAAATATTGAACATATCTGTATCCCATTTCAACCGATGGCGGTTCCATCGGGGCTTTCCGGCAATTGCCATCAATCGCCGGCATCCGCGGAGCCGCGCATCATCCGGCCAGGTCCCTCATGGACCGGCCAGAGCGCGGATCGGTGGGGTGTTCCGTAACCGGCACACCCCACCGCCACGTCGCAATTACTTGCGGATACCGAGGCGCTGGATCAGCGAGGCATAACGCCCGTTTTCCTTGCGCTTCAGATAGTCGAGCAGACGACGACGCTCGTTAACGAGCTTCAGAAGACCACGGCGGGAATGATGATCCTTGGCGTGGGTCTTGAAATGATCGGTCAGATTGGTGATCCGCTCGGTCAGGATTGCAACCTGAACTTCCGGGGACCCAGTGTCACCAGCTTTGGTGGCATATTCGGTAACAAGCGCCTGTTTGCGCTCGGCAGTGATCGACATATTTGCTCTCCGCGGCATCGCAAAACTAAAGGTTAAAAACCCGAACCGGGCGTAATTCGCCGTCTTCGAGTGCAGCCAGTGCGATCAGCACGTCCCCCGCCATCACGGCGACGGTCCCCTGCTGGCTGCTCGGGGATTGGAGCGTTTGCTCCGTTTTGAGGCTAAGCCCCGTTTTGAGGCGCTGCGCCTCGCTTCCTGTCACGGCCAGCGCCGGGATGCCGTCCAGCGCGGTCTCAACAGGAAGAAGTATCTTTTCAGGCGGCGCAATATGGACCAATTCCGCCAGATTATCCAGCGAAATCGCCGCTTGCGCCGGGGCAGCTCCCCCGGCGGTACCGAGCGCATGATCATAATCCTCAGTTCGGAACGGCCCCACCCGCAATCGCCGCAGCACCACCACATGGCCAAAGGTGCCAAGGGTCAGGGCAATATCCCGGGCCAGCGAGCGCACATAGGTGCCTTTGCCGCAAGTCACCCGGAAACTGCCATAATCGGGGCCCGAGAGTTCCACCGGGTTCGCTACAGCCTCAAGCTGATGGATCAGCACCCGGCGCGATTTCATCTCGATCTCCACCCCGGCGCGGGCGAGATCATAAGCTCGCGCGCCATCAATCTTGATGGCGGAATAAATCGGCGGCACCTGTTCGATTTCGCCGATAAAACGCGGCAGGACAGCAGCAATCTCTGCCGCCGTCGGGCGAAGATCCGAGCTTGCCGTCACCTCGCCTTCAAGGTCGTCGGTCGAGCGCGCCTCGCCCCACCGCACGGTGAAGGCATAGGTTTTCACGCCGTCCATGATGAAGGGAATGGTTTTCGTGGCCTCGCCAAGTGCAATCGGCAGCACCCCGGTTGCGAGCGGATCAAGGGTTCCCCCATGACCGATCTTGGCCGCCTGGGTCAGCCGGCGCACCCGCCCGACCACCTGGGTCGAGGTCAGGCCAAGCGGCTTGTCGATATTGAGCCAGCCATTCAGAATACGTCCGCGCGCCAACCCTTACAGGCCCTCGTCCGTGTCCTGATCATCCTCAGCCGGATGATCAAGGTCCTGGGCCACCCGCGGGTCGCGCAGCAGGCTTTCAATCTTGCCCGCCGTCTCGAACGATGGATCGAGGCGGAAAATGAAGCGCGGAAAATAGCGCAGCGTCACCTTGTCCGACACAAGATGGGCAAGATGCCCGGCCGAGCGGGCAAGACCCTCAAGCACCGGTGTCACATCGGCGCCGCCAAGCGGCATGATGAACACCGTTGCCTGACGAAGATCCGGGCTCGGCCGCACTTCGGAGACGGTGATCGACACGCCGAGCAAAGCCGGATCGCGCAATTCCCCGCGCGCCAGCACTTCCGAGAGTGCATGGCGCAACATTTCACCGACCCTGAGCAATCGCATGCTCGGCCCGGCGGTGGCTCCGGATTTGGACCCGGACCGGGAGGACTTGATCATAACGCTACGTTCCTACTGATCGCTGCTTTAAAGGGACCGTTTCAGTTCGGTCACTTCATAGACCTCGATCTTGTCGCCGACTTTGAGATCGGTGTAATTGACGAAGGACATACCGCATTCGATACCCGAGCGCACTTCCTTGACTTCATCCTTGAAGCGACGGAGCGAGCCGAGTTCGCCATCATAAATAACGACGTTATCGCGCAACAGACGCGCCTTGGCGCCCGAGCGGACCGTGCCTTCAATGACCAGACCACCGGCAGCCTTGCCGGTTTTGCCAGCCTGGAAGACCTGCAGCACTTCGGCCATACCGATGACCGTTTCCTTGCGCTCTGGCGCAAGAAGGCCGGACATGGCGGCTTTGATGTCATTGATCAGATCGTAAATGATCGAGTAATGACGGATCTCGACGCCTTCACGTTCGGCGAGGTCCCGTGCCTGCGCATTGGCGCGGACGTTGAACGCGAGAATCGGCGCGTTCGAAGCCTTGGCCAGCGTCACATCGGTTTCGCTGATGGAGCCCACGCCGCTATGTACGATGCGCGCCGCCACCTCATCGGTGTTGAGCTTCTGCAGCGAACTGACGATCGCTTCGGTAGAGCCCTGCACGTCGGCCTTGACCAGCAATGGCAGCCCCTGAGCCTGGGTGACCTTCATCCGCTCGAACATAGTCTCGAGCGTATCGCGGACACCATGGCGTTTGGTTTCGCGCTGACGCAGACGGAAGTCGGCAATCTCGCGACCACGAGCTTCGGTTTCAACAACCGCGAAGTCATCACCAGCCGACGGGGTGCCGTTCAAGCCGAGCACGACGACCGGCAGAGACGGACCGGCTTCTTCGACGCGGCGGCCTTTATCATCGAGGAGGGCACGAACCTTGCCCCATTCGCAACCAGCCACCAGAACATCGCCCACCCGCAGGGTGCCGCGCTTCACAAGGACCGTCGCCACCGGACCGCGACCGCGATCGAGTTCGGCTTCGACGACCACACCTTCACCTGGACGGTTCGGATCGGCCTTGAGTTCAAGCAGTTCGGCCTGCAACAGAATGGCGTCGGTCAGCTTGTCGAGATTGGTGCGTTCTTTTGCGGAAATCTCCACATCAAGCACATCACCGCTCATCTCTTCGACGACGATGCCATGCTGCAACAATTCCTGACGGATACGCTCGGGCTTCGCGCCCGGCTTATCCATCTTGTTGATGGCGATGATCATCGGCACTTCAGCTGCCTTGGCGTGATTGATCGCCTCGATGGTCTGCGGCATGACGCCATCATCGGCGGCCACCACCAGCACCACGATATCGGTGATTTTCGCACCGCGTGACCGCATGGCAGTAAAGGCTTCATGGCCCGGCGTATCGAGGAAGGTGATCTTGGCGCCGTTCGCGAGCGTGACCTGATAAGCCCCGATATGCTGGGTAATGCCACCCGACTCGCCCGAAACCACGTTGGTGGTGCGGAGCGCATCGAGAAGCGAGGTCTTGCCGTGATCGACGTGACCCATGATGGTGACGACCGGCGGACGCGTCCGCAGATCTTCATCGCGATCCGGTTCACCACCGATGCCGATTTCGACGTCGGATTCGCTCACACGCCGCGCTTTATGACCGAAATCCGCCACGATGATTTCAGCGGTGTCGGCATCAAGCACTTCGTTGATGGTCGCCATGACGTCCATCTTCATCAGGGCCTTGATCACGTCCACGGAGCGCTCGGCCATACGATTGGCCAGTTCCTGCACGGTGATCGTTTCCGGAATAACAACATCGCGTACGATCTTGACCGGCTGCGCTTCATCACGAGCGCGCTTTTCTTTTTCGCGGCGACGACGGATCGACGCCAGGCTGCGGGTGCGGCCATCATCATCGCTCAGAGCGCGGGTTACGGTCAGCTTGGCCGTTCCCTTGCGCGGATCTTCACGGACGGTGCGCGGAGCCGGGCGATTAGCGCCACCCGGACGGGCAGCCCCTGCACCCCCGCCGGAACTCCGGCGACGGCCTCCTGCATCATCATCCTCAGGCCCCTGGCCCCGGCCGGCTGCACCGACACGCTTCAAGGCATCGGCCACATGGGCCGCCGGAGCGCGAGCAGGTGCCGCATCGGGACGAGCATCAGGACGGGCACCGGGGCGCGGACCGCGCTGGTCGGTGCCACGAGCGGCATCCCCACGCGGAGCCGGGCGCTGATCACCACGTGCTTCTGGACGGAAATCGGATTTGGCTTGAACTGAAGCCCCACTTCCCGCCGGAGCGGACGTGCGGGCTTCTTCGGTCGCCTGAGCGCGGGTTTCCGCCTGCTTCAGACGATCTTCATCTTCCTGCTTGCGCCGGGCTTCTTCATCGCGACGGCGACGAGCTTCCTGAGCCGCGAGATCTTCGGCGTCACGACGCGCTTTCTCTTCAGCATAACGGCGGGAATTTTCTGCTTCCTGGAGACGCATTTCCTCCTGAACGCGCTTGGCGCTTTCAAGGGCGCGGAAGCGCACTTCGCGTTCGCCTTCCGTCAAGCGGACATCGCCGCCCGACTGTCCGGAGGACCGATTCTGACCGGAACCGCGTTGCGCAGGCTTGCCCTGACCACGCGAGGCAGCCTGTGGCGCCTTCGCCGGAGCCGGGGCCCGACCTGCCGCCTGAATCGGGGCTGGAGCTGGAGCTGGGGTTCGAACCGGGGCCGGGGCCGGGGCCGCCGCCTGAACCGGAGCCTCAACCGGGGCTGGGGCCGAAGCCTCAACCGGAGCCGCAGCCTGAACCGGGGCAGTCACCGGCACAACCGGCACGTCCGGAGCGCGCGGCTTCAAGATCGAGCTGTCAAACGTCGGCTGAGGCGCCACGGTCGGAGCAGCTGCAGCAACCTCCGCCGGGGCTTTATCCTTGCGGATGAGCTTGCGTTTATGCTCGACGACCACCGTCGCCTTGCCACGTGTCGGTGCCAGACTTGGACGCACCGGGCCGGCATCGCCAGACTTTTTCAACTGCAAAGTCTGTCGATTAGCGGCCAACTTGTTGTCTTCCTGGCTGTCCTTGTCACTCATACCTTATGCCTTCAGCTTCCTGTCAGAATTCCGTCGTCTTGTCGTCTGTCACCTTGTCGGCGTCCGTGACCTGGTCGCGAAACCCGGACAGACGATCAAGCTCGACAAGAAATTTCGCGCCGAGCCCTTCAGGCCGCAGCGCAGCATGTACCACATTTTCACGCCCTAATGCCAAACTCAATTCTTCGCGGGTGAAAAGCGCCACCACGCGTCGCCCTGGGCGGATCAATTTTCCCCGGCCATCCAAGGCCCCATCCGCGGCTGTGATCAAAACCATAGCGGGATTGGCAACAAGGGATTCGCGTACTTTTTCAAATCCGAGCTCCACCAGGCCAACGCGCCGCGCAAGCCCAAGAAGATGGAGGCAGCTTTTGGTCAACAGATCTGTGACCTGCTGGCCAAGGGCCGGATCGGCCACAATCTGATCGGCGCTCAGCTCTTTTCCGGCGCCGAATTTACCGGCCCGTCCTGCCGCCTTGGTGAAAAGACGTTTTTTAACAGCGAGATCAACTGTCGCGCGGGAAGCGCCCAGCCAATAGCCACGACCAGGCAACCGCCCGGCGAGATCGGGTACTACCCGTCCTGCAGGATCGATGGCAAAGCGCACCAACCCGCCGGTTGGTCCGCTATCACCCGTTACAAGGCATCGACGTTCGGGATCGGCCATAACCAACTCCCAAGTTCCGAGGACGGAGAGGCCTCAGGCCGCCCCGTCAGCCTTTGCGTCGTCCGCGAACCAATGAGCGCGGGCGGACATGATAATAGCATTGGCCTCTTCTTCGCTGAGTCCGAAAGTGCGGAGGATTCCGTCTTCCGAGTTAATGAGTTCGTCAGCGGCAAGATCGCCGAGATCGTCGAGTGTCTTAACCCCGGCTTCACCCAGGATCACCAGCATCTGCGGCGTCAGGCCGTCGATACCAGCGAGATCGTCATTGACGCCAAGGGCCTGACGACGCACTTCAGCGGCAGCCGTCTGAGCTTCGATGGCCTCACGGGCGCGGCGCTGCAATTCAGACACCAGTGCCTCGTCGAACCCTTCGATGCTGGCGAATTCGGCCGCATCCACGTAAGCCACGTCTTCGATGTCCGAGAAGCCCTCGGTCACCAGAAGCTGTGCGAGTGTCTCGTCCACATCAAGTTCAGCCACGAATTGCTGGGTGCGCTGACGGAACTCTTCCTGACGGCGCTGCGATTCGTCGGCTTCAGTCATGATATCGATGACCCAGCCGGTGAGCTGCGAGGCGAGGCGCACGTTCTGGCCGCGACGGCCGATGGCCAGCGACAGCTGATCGTCCGGCACCACCACTTCGATGCGGCGGTTTTCCTCGTCCATCACCACCTTGGCCACATCAGCCGGCTGCAAGCCGTTGACGATGAAGGTAGCTGGATCGGCGGACCACGGAATGATGTCGATCTTTTCGCCCTGAAGTTCGCCGACCACCGCCTGCACACGACTGCCGCGCATACCGACGCAGGCACCCACGGGGTCGATGCTGTGATCATTGGAGGTCACGGCGATCTTGGCGCGGCTGCCCGGGTCACGGGCCACGGCCTTGATCTCGATGATGCCGTCATAGATTTCCGGCACTTCCTGCATGAACAGTTTGGCCATGAATTCCGGCCGGGTGCGGCTAAGGAAAATCTGCGGGCCGCGCTGTTCGCGCTTGACGTCATAAATATAGGCCCGCACGCGGTCGCCGTTGCGGAAATGCTCCCGCGGGATCAGCTGGTCGCGACGTACGATGGCCTCGGCCCGGCCGATATCCACGATGATATTGCCGTATTCGACGCGCTTGACGATCCCCGAGATGACGTCACCGACGCGATCCTTGAATTCGTTGAACTGACGTTCACGCTCGGCGTCACGAACCTTTTGGACGATGACCTGTTTCGCCGTCTGGGCGGCGACACGGCCGAAATCCATAGGCGGCAGGCTGTCGGCCAGAATATCGCCGATTGCCGCGTCGGGCTTGCGCTCGCGGGCAGAGACGAGATCGGTCTGGGTGGCCGGATTTTCGACCTCCTCAACCACCTCGATGATGCGGAACAAGCGGATTTCCCCGCTTTTGCGATCGATCTGGGCTTGGATTTCATTTTCCGCGCCATAGCGGGAGCGTGCAGCCTTCTGAATGGCTTCTTCCATGGCGGAGAGCACGACCTCTTTATCGATCGTCTTCTCCCGCGCCACCGCATCCGCGATCTGCAGCAGTTCCAGCCGGTTTGCACTAACAGCCGTCGCCATCATCCACTCCGTTTTTGCTTCTGTCCGGGCCGCGGCTTGCGGATGTCCGGATCAGCTTCGGTATTATCACCTTCTGCGGCCTCAAGCAGTTGTTCTGCCCGGGTCAGATCGGCTTTCAAAAAAGCATCGCTCGCAATGAGCTTGGCCTTCAAAATCTCATCCATCGCCAGCGCGAGTGGCTCCGCCACATCAAGCCCGGCCGGCGCATCTTCGGCCGCAACCTTAAGCAGCACCTGCCCGTCACGCACACCGGCGAGCACACCCTGGAAGCGGCGTTGCCCCTCAAGGGCGGTTTTGACTTCAAGACGCGCCTCGCGCCCGGCGAAGCGTTCGAAATCCTTGAGCCGCATCAGCGGGCGATCAATGCCCGGCGATCCAACCTCAAGCGTATAAGCATCGCGCAGCGGGTCCTGTTCATCAAGCACAGCCGAAAAGGCCCGGCTCAATCTGGAGCAATCATCAATGGTCATGCTGCCGTCAGGCCGCTCGGCCAGAATCTGGAGGATCACCGAGTGGCCACCGACCTTCGAGATAACAAGACGCACGAGATCAAAGCCGAACTCGGCCGCCACAGGCGCCAACATCGCTTCCAATCGCTCTGCGTCCGTCGTCAAGATGCCTCCATACAATTCAATAAGGGCTTAGAAAAAAGCCAAAGAGCCCCCTTCCCCAAGGCACTTTTGGCGCCCGGAAGAGGACTCCTCTCGTAAACAAAAGAAAGCAGGTACAAGTCCCACTTCACACGAGAAGCTCGAAGTTAGGAAACCTCAACCTAAGGTTTTCAGGACACGAGTCGTCGGGGCGTCATCATAGAGAAGCTTTGCGCCGCTGCAAGCCATTTGATCGCAAGCCGGCCTGCGGGCTTCCCGTCACTATACCATCGCCCGGAATAGCTCGCAAATGCTGCGACCCCGCCGGGCAATCGGTCGCCCCGAACCCTCGCCTCAACGGGAATTCCATGCCTTGCCACAGGTCTTCTTAGGGAAGACTTGGCGGGCCGGAATAATTTTGCTAAGAGTGGCTATTAAGAAACATTTGCAACAACAGTTCTCATTCGAGGTACCCCCAGGTCATGTCTCTCTCGTCCCAGCTGTCGCTTTCCGGCCTCACGCGCGGCCAGAAAGCCCTGATTACAGCCATTGATCCAGATCATAGCGGCAGCGACATGCATCTTCGCCTGCATGAAATGGGATTCGATGAAGGGATCGAGATCGAAGTCATCCATCAGGGTCCCTTTGGCGGCGACCCCTTGGCCGTCAGTGTCGAGGGCGTCATCATCGCCATCCGCCGCAGCGAGGCCGCCAAAGTCCATGTCATGCTGGTCCCGAGCGCCGAAACCTATGGAGCCGCTACCTCCCTCCCCCTCGACCCCCTCGACAACGAGCTTGCAGGGGCGAAATCCTGATATGAACAGTTCGTCTGCCGCCGCCTTCTTGAGCACTGTTGCCGTGGTCGGCAATCCGAATGCTGGTAAAACCTCGCTCTTCAACGCCCTGACCGGGGCCCGGCAAAAGGTCGCGAATTATCCCGGCGTCACGGTGGAGCGCAAATCGGCGCGGCTCCCCCTGCCTGACGGGCGGGAAATTGACCTTGTGGACCTTCCGGGCGCCTATAGCCTTACCCCGCGCAGCCCTGACGAAGAAGTCACCCGGCGCGTGGTGCTTGGCAGCCAGGTGGGCGAATCGCGGCCATCAGCGCTGGTCTGCGTGGTCGACGCTACCAATCTGCGCAATCATCTGCGCTTTGTGCTTGAGTTGCGCCAGCTCGGTCTGCCGATCGTGGTCGCGCTCAATATGATCGATCTCGCTGCCCGTGACGGCATCACCATCGATATCGACAAGCTGTCCGAGCTTTTGGACGCGCCGGTAATCCCGACCGTCGCCGTGCGCCGTCGCGGCCTTGGCGATCTGATGGCGGCTTTGCCCGCGCTCATTGACCGCGCCGCCGCCCACCAGCCTGAGCCCATGGGGCCCGGCGCCGATGTCAAAACGCTCCAGGCCGAAGCCCGCCGCATAGCCACCGCCGTCACCCTCGGGGTCGGCAAGGCGCGACGCATGACCCAGGCCATCGACGCCGTGGTGCTGCATCCTGTGGCCGGACCGATCATTCTCGCCGCCATCATGTTTTTCATGTTCCAGGCCGTGTTCGCCTGGGCCGAAACGCCCATGACCTGGATCGAGGACGGTTTTCTCTGGCTGCAAGACGCCGCCGCCGCTCATATGACGCCAAGCTGGTTCACGTCGCTCATCACCCACGGCATTCTGGCCGGGGTCGGCAGCGTGGTGGTGTTTCTGCCGCAGATTCTGATCCTGTTCACCTTCATCATCATCCTGGAACAGTCGGGCTATATGACCCGGGCGGCCTTTCTTATGGACCGCTTGATGGCTCGCGTCGGCCTGAACGGCCGCGCCTTCATTCCCTTGCTGTCGTCCTTCGCCTGCGCCATTCCGGGCATCATGGCCACGCGCAGCATCGACAATCCGCGCGACCGCCTGACCACGATCCTGATCGCGCCCCTGATGACCTGCTCGGCCCGGCTACCGGTTTATGCCGTCATTATTGCAGCCTTCATTCCCGACCGCACGGTCATGGGCCCGTTCGGTTTGCAAGGCTTCGTGCTGTTCGTGCTCTATCTCGTAGGTATTCTGAGCGCGTTGATCATCGCTGCCATTCTCCGCCATTCACTGGTCAAGGGCGCGTCCCAGACCTTTTTGCTGGAGATGCCGAAATATCAATGGCCAGTGCTGCGCGACCTCGTGATCGGGCTTTATCAGCGCGCCATGATCTTTCTGAAGCGCGCCGGGACCACTATTCTCGTCTCGATGATCATCCTTTACATCCTCGCGACCTTTCCGGCCCCACCGCCCGGCGCGCTGCTGCCCGCCATCGATTATTCCATCGTTGGTTATCTCAGTCGCGGGCTTGAGGTGATTTTCGCCCCCATCGGGTTCAACAAGGAAATTTCGCTCGCGCTGGTGCCCGGCATGGCCGCCCGCGAAGTGGCGGTCGGTGCGCTCGGGACCGTTTACGCACTTCAGGGCAGCGAAGACGCGGTGGCGCAGTCCCTGGTCCAGACCCTGCGCGGAGCCTGGGAGCTGCCAACCGCGCTCGCCTTCCTCGCCTGGTTCGTGTTCGCCCCGCAATGCATCTCGACGATCTCGATCACGCGGCGTGAAACCAACGGCTGGAAATGGCCGCTGTTCATGCTCACCTATCTGTTCGTGCTGGCCTATGTCTTTGCCGGTGCGACCTACTGGATCTCGAAAGCGCTGCTCGGCTAGCATGGATACGCGGGTCAAGCCCGCGTATGACAATAATATTTTGAACTTGTCATTGTCGGCTCGACCCGGCAATCCATCCGTCAGCCGCGCGGACGCCGCCGGAAGCGCAGATAGACGCAGCTGTCGCCTTTCCTAAGCGCCTTCCGCTCATAGCGGGTCTCGACCCAGTCGTCGGGACGGTTGCGCCAGTCGGCGGCCTCCTCGGCGGTCCAGTCGAAGTCGGGATGGGCCATCACCCGTTCAAGCCCCCAGCGGCAATAATCCATGTGATCGGTGGCAAAGCGGAATTCCCCGCCGTCCTTGAGCACACGGGCCAGAAGATCAAGATTTTCAGGGCTGATGAAGCGGCGCTTGTGATGGCGCTTTTTGGGCCAGGGGTCGGGGAACAGCAAAAACACCCGATCCACCGAGGCTTCCGGCAGCGCTGGCAGCAGAAACCGCGCGTCTTCATGCAGAATGCGCACATTCTGCAATTCCCGGGCATCGACTTCCATCAACAAGCCAGCAACACCATTCATGAACGGCTCACAGCCGATCAGATTGACGTCCGGATTATTCGCCGCCTGAGCCGCGCAATGTTCGCCCCGGCCAAAGCCGATTTCAACCCAAAGCGGACGCGCCGGATCGGGGAACAGATCCCGGGGTTCGAGAACCGACCCGAGAGGTGGAATAGGAACCGCGATCTGAGGCAGCAGGCCATCTACAAGATCCTGCGCCTGCAGCCGCAAGGGGTGACCCTTGCGGCGGCCATAAAATTGAATGTCTGGTTTCATCAAGCTATCAGGCGTTAAAAGCACTCTTCAGGGCGTCGACAAGGTCCGTCTTTTCCCATGAAAAACCGCCCGTGTCATCGGGAATCCGCCCGAAATGACCATAAGCCGCCGTCCGCGCATAGATCGGCTGGTTGAGCTTCAGATGTTCGCGAATGCCGCGCGGGCTCAGGTCCATGAGCTCCATCAGCACACGCTCAAGCTTGTCCTGATCGACGTCGCTCGCGCCATGCATGTCGACATAAAGCGATAAGGGTTTCGACACCCCAATGGCATAGGACAGCTGCAGCGTGCAACGATCGGCAAAGCCTGCCGCCACCACGTTTTTCGCCAGATAGCGCGCGGCATAAGCAGCCGAACGGTCGACCTTGGTCGGATCCTTGCCCGAAAACGCGCCGCCGCCATGGGGAGCCGCCCCGCCGTAAGTATCCACAATGATCTTGCGGCCGGTCAGACCGGCATCCCCATCGGGGCCGCCGATCACGAATTTGCCGGTCGGATTGACATAGATCTTGTCAGCCTTAGGCATCCAGCCCTCGGGCAGACATTTTTCGATATAGGGCGTGACGATGGCCCGCACGTCGTCCTGGCTCAGGCCGTCGGCATGCTGGGTCGAGACCACAACGGTATCGGCCGTCACCGGCTTGCCGTTTTCATACTGCAGGGTCACCTGACTTTTGGCGTCGGGGCCGAGTTCCTTCAGACCGCCATGACGGGCATCGGCCAGCGCCTTCAGAATGCGATGCGACAGCGTGATCGGCGCCGGCATCAGCACATCGGTTTCGCGGCAGGCGTAACCGAACATAATGCCCTGATCGCCAGCACCTTCGTCCTTGTTCCCAGCGGCATCAACGCCTTGTGCGATATCGGCCGACTGTTCATGAACATGGACATCAACTTCCATGTTCTTCCAATGGAAGCCGTCCTGCTCATAGCCGATGTCCCGGACGGCGTAACGCGCGCGCTCGATCAGGTCATCTTTACCAAGCGACGACGCCGAGCGCACTTCACCAGCGAGCACGACGCGGTTGGTGGTGGTCATGGTTTCCACCGCCACGCGGGAATAAGGATCGGCGGCCAGAAAGGCGTCGAGGATCTCGTCCGAAATACGATCGGCGACCTTATCGGGATGACCTTCGGAAACGGATTCACTCGTAAACAGATACCGCTGACGGGACACGCGCTGGCTCCTTCGTTTAAGCTTGGCGACGGGGTTCATATCATGACTTTTTGCAGGCCGCTTCAGACAACCCGGCATGATTATTCATTAGCGGAGGTCGCAGCAAAGAACAAGCATAAAGACTCCTTTATATAATAGAGTCTTTATGTCCCCCTCATATAGTCCCAGCGAGTTTTTTCAGAAAGCTTTCGTCTTTTACGAGAACTTAAGAAACGCCCCTCACACTTCGTCCCCAAGACCAGAGGGGTAGGGCCCCCGCATCCCGGCGCATCGGCAATCGCCCGTGCGCCAGGATCAGGCTCAGTTGGGGAAAAGGTAATCATATGTTGCGTGCGTTTTCGAATCGTCACGAACCGGCCGGTAAAACCAGTTTCACACCCGAAAACAAGGATCCGGATTTCCGCGCCCTTGTGGAAAGCATGTTGGTCAATTGCATGCTCGTGGCCCCGGATAGCCTTGAGATCCAGTATCTGAACCCGCGCTGTCTTGAAACGCTCGACCGTATCGGCGGCCTGTTCGGCCTCGCTGCGGGGGCGGACGCCATCGGCCGCGGCCTTGATTTCCTTTATGGAGCCGCAGGCGCGCCGCGCCTCCTGCTCACCGACAGCGAAAAATTGCCTTATCGCACCCGCACACAGGTGGGCCAGGAATTTTTCGACGTTCTGGTGGCCCCGGTGCGCAACCGGGCGGGCAGCATCATCAACCTGCTCGTCACCTGGCATGTGGTGACCGAGCAGCAAAAAACCGACGACGAAGCCGGACGGCTCCTCCGCATGGTCGAGGATATGCCGGTCGGCGTGCTGCTGTGCGACGCCGCCGCACTCAATATCACCTATGCGAACTCCGCCGGGCGCAGCGCCATTACCGCCAGCCGGCTGAGCAGTGCGGCGGACCTCGTCGGGCAGAATTTGCTGACCCTCCTGAAAGACCCGACGCTTGCCGCTATCTTGCGTGCGCCCGAACGGCTGCCGCATACGGCGCTTCTGACCTTTGGATCGGACAACATCCAGCTGCATTTTTCCGCCGTCGCCGACCGCAACGGCCAGACCCGCGACATCATGGTCATCTGGGACAATATGACCGAACAGGCGGCCCTCGCCACCCGCGTGCGCGATGTGGTGGATATGATCCAGTCCGCCGCCCGGGGCATGGAAACCACGGCCGGAATGCTCGCCTCCTCAGCCAGCGCCGCCAATGACAGCGCCCAGACGGCGGCAGGCGGCATCGACCGTGCCACCCGCAATGTCGAAACCGCGTCTGCGGCCGCCGAGGAACTGTCATCCTCCATCGCCGAAATCAACCGTCAGGTTCGACGGTCGAACGAAGACGCGGCCTCGGCTGCCGAAGAAGCCGAACGCACCACCGCCACCGTGCATAAGCTCGCCACCGCCTCGTCCCGCATCGGTGACGTGGTCAAGCTTATCTCCAGCATCGCCGGGCAGACCAACCTCCTCGCCCTCAACGCCACCATCGAAGCGGCCCGCGCCGGAGAAGCCGGAAAAGGCTTTGCCGTCGTCGCCTCAGAAGTCAAAAGCCTCGCCACCCAGACCGCCCGCGCGACCGAAGACATCGCCGCTCAGATCACCGAAATGCAGGACATCACGGCCCAGTCCGTCTCCGCCATCAGCAGCATCCGCGCGGCCATTGTCGGCCTCCATGAAATCGCCGCCGCCATCGCCGGGTCGATCACCCAGCAAAACGCCGCCACCGCCGAAATCGCCCATAACATGTCCGACGCCGCAAGCGGCGCCCGCACCGTGGCCACTCAGCTCGGCGACGTCACCCGAGCCGCCGACGCCTCAGGTGCAGGCGCAGGCGAAGTCCTCAGCTCAGCACAGTCCCTGGTGCGGGAAAGCTCAGCGCTCAAAAACGAAGTCGACCTATTCATCGATCGCGTCCTCCACCGCAGCAGCGGCGGCTGATCTCACAGAACTATAGTCACCTGTCATTGCCGGGCTCGACCCGATAATCCATGGTGACCTCAGCACGAACGGCCAGATGGATTGCCGGGTCAAGCCCGGCAATGACAGGTTTGGCAAATTGTCATTGCGAAAACGGCACCGCCCGTTTGAACCCTAGGCAGAGAGTTCACGGTCACCACTGTGCAGGATGCCCACTGGTTCGGACGCAAGACCAAACTCAACCTTCCATCCCCCCATACTCCATCGCGGCAGTCGTGACTGACTTCATTCACCTGTCATTACCGGGCTTGACCCGGTAATCCATGGTCACACTCAGCACGAACGGCCAGATGGATTGTCGGGTCAAGCCCGGCAATGACAGGTTATTGCGAAAACGGCACCGCCCGTTTGAGCGCTAGGCGCAGGGTTTCCCGGTCGCCGCTTTGCAGGGCGCGGAGCAAGTCGGCTCCCTGGTCGGCGAGAATATGTTCGAAGGCCGTGCGCGGCGGGCTCAGGCTTTCGGCGATCAGAAGATCCTGGGCGCGCGGGCCGTAAGCCTTGGTATTCAGCCGCAGCAGCATTTTCGCATATTCCACCGGGAGCACCGGATCGGCCGGGTCAAGCCGCATCGCCTGCGCAAAATCCGCGTCGGCCTCCTCCGCCGTGGCCCCATAAAGAAGTTTGCCGAACATGCCGCCGGTCGCGGCGATCTCGCCATTCCAGCCACCTCGCACGGCCCAGACCCAAGGGTCATCGGGTTTGAGCGCCCGCGCCCGGTCGAGCAAAATCTTGGCCTCCTGCCCGAGACCCGCACGGTGCGCTGCCATCTTGCCCATGATCCGCGCCCGGTAACCAAGGGCGATCACCAGATGCAACATGGCCTCCACATGATCGGGATCGCGGACGAGCGCCTGACGCGCCGCCGCCTCGGCCTCGGCAAGATAGGGTTCACGTTGATTGGCGGGAGCGAGATAAGCCGCCTCCACAAGTGCGGCACGGGCGAGTAAGCTGTCCCCGTCGGCGGTTCCGAGCCCGCGACCGATGGTGATCGCCTCCTCGAACCGTCCCGCCACAAAGGCGTTTTCGCCATCCATAAGCGTCGCCGCTCCGGCCAGACCCGGGAGCAACAAGAAAATGACAACCAGCCAGAGCGGACAGCGTATAAGCCTACTCATGATATGACGCCCCGCCGCAGTCATGCAGCAAAGCGCCCATCATATCATAGCGGCGGATAAAGACTTAAAGCGCCTCGCCAGCGATGGCTTTCTGCAACAGTGCTTTCGAATTCTGCAGGCCATAGAGCGCAAAGAACGAGCCCATGCGCGGGCCTTGCGGCTGGCCGAGCAGGATTTCATAAAGCGCCTTGAACCAGTCACGCAGGTTCTCGTAGCCCTGTTCCTTGCCAACCGCATAGACCTCGTTCTGAATGGCTTCGCCGCCAGCATTTGCGGGCAGGGCCGAGATCTTGTCGAGCAACAGCCCGAGCGCCAGTTTTTCCGCGTCATCGGCCAGCCGGTAGGACTTGGTCGGCTTCACGAAATCTTCGTAATAGGCGATGGCATAACCGACGGATTGATCAAGCTGCGGATGCGTGGCCGGAGTCGCGTCCGGCGCATATTGGCTGATGAAGCCCCAGAGCACATCCTTGTCGCCGGTCTGGGCCGCGCCCACGAGATTGAGCAGCAGATTGAAACTGACCGGCATCTTCGCATCCGGCACATCGCCCGAATGCACATGCCACACCGGATTGGCCAGCTGCTGCTTGGGCTCCTGACCCGGGTAGCTTTCGAGGAAGGAGAAATACTCGTCCACCGCCTTGGGGATGACATCGAAATAGAGCCGCTTGGCCTTGCGCGGCGACTGAAACATATAGAGCGACAGGCTTTCGTCCGAGGCATAGCGCAACCATTCCTCGATGGTCAGGCCGTTGCCCCGGGACTTCGAAATCTTCTCGCCTTTTTCGTCGAGGAACAATTCGTAATTGAAGCCCTCAGGCGGCGTCGCGCCAAGCGCGCGGCAGATTTTCCCCGACAAGGTCACGCTGTCGATCAGATCCTTGCCCGCCATCTCGTAATCAACACCAAGCGCCACCCAACGCATGGCCCAGTCGGCCTTCCATTGCAATTTGCAATGGCCGCCGGTGACCGGCACTTCCATCCGGGTGCCGTCGGGTTCCTCGTAAACAATGGTCCCGGCTTCCAGATTCCGTTCAAGCACCGGCACCTGCAACACATGGCCGGTGATCGGGCTCACGGGCAGGAACGGGCTATAGGTGCGGCGACGCTCATCGCGCAGCGTCGGCAGGATCACATTCATGACGGCATCATAATGCTCAAGCACCTTGAGCAGGGTGGCATCAAACCGCCCCGACTTATAGCACTCGGTGGCCGAGAGGAATTCATACTCGAACCCGAAGCGATCGAGGAACTCGCGCAGCCGCGCATTGTTGTGATGAGCAAAGCTTTCATGGGTCCCGAACGGGTCCGGAACCTGGGTCAGCGGCCTGTTCAGGAACTGCTGCAGCATGTCCTTGTTCGGCACATTGTCCGGCACCTTGCGGAGGCCGTCCATATCGTCCGAAAAGGCAATAAGCCGGGTCGGCAGGTCCGACAACAGCGAAAACGCCTTCCGCACCATGGTGGTGCGCGCCACTTCGCCGAAGGTGCCGATATGCGGCAGGCCGCTTGGACCGTAGCCGGTTTCGAACAGAACACTTTCTTTGCCGGTTTTCTTCACCCGCTCGACAAGTTTCAGAGCTTCCTGAAAGGGCCAGGCATTGCTTTCAAGGCCAAGGTCACGGTCGCTGCTCATCGGCGGGGTTCCTTATTCATCATTACAGTAGATGTCTAATAGTCAGCGGGGCTGGTCGCGTCAACTCGCCGCCACTATACTCCGCCGTCATGACCGTGCCTGATATGCTGCCCAACGATGTGTCGTCCCGTCTCAAAGCCCTGCCCGCGCTCAGCGCCGGGCCGGTCGAAGTCGTCATGCGCCATGGCGACGGCCGCCATGAAAGCCTGTCTCCGGCGGCTTTGGGCGGCGTGCTGCTGCGCGGGCCGGTGATCGTCTGCAATCAGGCGGTGGTGGCGCGGCGTGGCCGGGTCGACAATCCGCGCTTTCTCGATGTGCTTGAACTTTTCGCCTTCGTCCGTCCCGCCGCCGCCATCCTGCCGACCGTGCGCGGGCTCGCCGCTGCCCTCGGGCTGCCCGACCCCGGCCATCATCTGGCGGCCGAAGCCGACACCGTGGCCCTCGCCGCCCATCACCTGCTCGCCGATCTCCTCGCCCCGCGTTATCCTTACCTCGCCGCTGTCGATCAGGACGCCGCCGATATGATGACCGCTGGCTGGCCCTGGGCCGAGCTGGTGCTGATGACGCTCGCCGCCCGCAGCGGCGCCCGACCGCGGGCCCGTCCGGTGTGGGAAGCCCTCCCCGAATGGGAGGACGAGGCCCCGCCGCCGCCGCCCGGCACCGCCCCAGTCGGAGCCGAGGAAACCGCCCGCCGTCTTGGTGATCTTGTGGGCCTCGGGTCCGAAGACCGCCCCGAACAGCGCGCCTATGCCCAGACCGCCGCCGAAGCCTTCGCCCCGCCGGCCCAGGTGCGGAGCCCGCGTCTTGTGCTGGCCGAGGCAGGCACCGGCACCGGCAAGACCCTGGGCTATGTGGCTCCGGCGAGCCTCTGGGCCGAGAAAAATCGCGGCACGGTGTGGCTTTCGACCTATACCAAGAACCTGCAGCGCCAGCTGGATCAGGAGCTTGAAAAGCTTTATCCCGACCCCCAGGTCCGCGCCGAACGCACGGTGGTCCGCAAGGGGCGGGAAAATTATCTCTGCCTGCTCAATCTTGAGGAACGCAGCCGTCAGGGCGCGCTCAATCCGGTAGCGCGGGTGCTGATCGGTCTGGTCAAACGCTGGGCCCGCTTCAGTCGTGACGGCGATATGGTGGGCGGCGATTTCCCGTCCTGGCTTGCGAGTTTTTACGGTGGCGGCCGCATCGGCGGGCTCACCGACCGCCGTGGCGAATGCATTTATTCGGCCTGCGCCCATTACCGCCGCTGCTTCATCGAACGCGCCCAGCGCAAATCAAAAACCGCGTCGCTGGTGGTCGCCAATCATGCGGTGGTGATGATCCAGGCCTCCACCGGACGGGGGCCGAGCGAAGTGCCCCGCCGCATCGTTTTTGACGAAGGCCATCACCTGTTCGACGCTGCCGACAGCGCCTTTTCCGTCATCCTGTCCGGGGCCGAGGCCATGGAGCTGCGGCGCTGGATTCGCGGCACCGACGGCACGGCCGGGCGGGCCCGCGGCCTGCGCTCCCGCATCGGCGATCTGTTGTCGGATGATGAAAGCGGCGAAAAGCTGCTCGCCGATGCGCTCAAGGCGGCGCAAGGCCTGCCCGCCGATGGCTGGCTCAAACGCATTCAGGAAGGCGACCCTTACGGCCCGACGGAACATTTCCTGTTCCATGTGCACGCGCAAGTCCACGCTCGCGCCGGACGGGTCGAGGATGGCCATAGTCTCGAAACCCCGACCAATGACCCGGTGCCCGGCCTCGCCGAAGCCGCCGCCCATCTGTCGGCGGCCCTTGAGGATCTCGGCAAGCCGCTGAGCGCGCTTGCGATCAAGCTCACCCGCATGCTGGATGCCGAAGCCGATGTGCTCGACAGCACCACCCGGGGCCGCATCGAGTCGCTGGCGAAATCCATTTCCCATCGGGTGGAAACGGTGAATTACGGCTGGCGTGCCATGCTCGAAGGCCTGGGCGGCGCGCCCCATGACGCCTTTGTCGACTGGTTCGCCGTCGACCGCGCGCAGGGCCGCGAGATGGATATCGGCATGCACCGTCACTGGATCGACCCGACCCGGCCGTTTTCGGAAACGGTGCTTGAAGGTGCTGACGGGGTGCTCATCACCTCGGCCACCCTCCGCGACCACGATCCAGATGCCAAGGACCCGGACGCCGACTGGCAAAGCGCCGAAGTGCGCACCGGTGGCGGCCATCTGGTGCTGCCCGCCACCCGCGCCTCGTTCCAGTCGCCCTTTGATTACAAGACCAACACCCGCGTGTTCATCGTCACCGATGTGAACCGGCGCGAGATCGATATGATCGCCGCCGCCTATCGCACGCTGTTTCTCGCAGCGGGCGGCGGGGCGCTTGGTCTGTTCACCGCCATCGCCCGTCTGCGCGCCGTCTATGACCGCATCGAAAAGCCGCTCGAAATGGCCGGCATCCCGTTATATGCCCAGCATGTGACGCCCATGGACACGGCAAGCCTCGTCGATATTTTCCGCGCCGAACAGCATAGCTGCCTGCTTGGCACCGACGCCGTGCGCGATGGCGTCGATGTGCCCGGTCAGGCGCTCCGGCTGCTTGTGTTCGACCGCGTGCCCTGGCCACGCCCGACCATCCTCCACCGCGTCCGCCGCGACGCCTTTGGCGGGCGGCACTATGACGACATGATGACCCGGCTCAAGCTCAAGCAGGCCTTCGGCCGCCTGATCCGCCGCGCCGACGACCGCGGAGTCTTCGTCATGCTCGAAAGCGCCATGCCATCCCGGCTGTTGACCGCCTTCCCCGAAGGCGTCCCGGTGGAACGCATCGGCCTTGCGGAAACCGCCCAGAAACTGCGCGCGTTTTTGGGCGAGACTGCGCGGCCATAAGACCGCGTTCGGGATGATGGAAGTTGCCCCCCATAACCGTTCCTGCCGTAAATTTACCCTAAGGACATCACAACCACATGTCATTGCCGGGCTTGACCCGGCAATCCATGGGTCAACCTGGGAAGATGGATTGCCGGGTCAAGCCCGGCAATGACACAGATTTAATGACACATACTTGCGCCCGCCTCAGGGCGAGTGCTGTCTGTCGGAGTCGGACGCTTTTCCGAATTGTTAAGCAGATTGTCCTAAAACAGGGGAGAAACCTCGTCATTGGATAGATCGCATGGCCACTGGCAAAGACAACTGGTTCGCCCGGCAGGGCATGAGGCTCGCCGCTTTGTTGTTGCGGCGGCAGGGTCTTTCGCTCTCGGTCATTCTGCTGTTCATCCTGTTGCTTGTTGCGGGGCTCGCGAATTTAAGGATTTCCGGCGATTACCGGGCTTTTTTTGACGCTGACAATCCCGACCTCAAAGCCTATGACGCGCTTGAGCAGACCTATGCCAAGCTCGATACTCTGGCGCTCGTGGTGCGGGCGCGGGAGGGTGACCTTTTCACCCCGGCCCGGCTTGAGGCGGCGCGCGATCTCACCAACGACCTTTGGCAATTACCCTCGGCCGCCCGCGTCGATTCGATCACCAATCATCAGCACAGCCGCGCCGAGGCCGACGACCTGTTTGTCGAAAGCCTGATCCCCGACAACGCGCGGATCGACCCTGCCCTTGCCGAGCAAGCCCGCACGCGGGCACTCGGCGAGCCCATGTTACAGAATTTTCTGGTGGCGCCGGATGGACGTACGGCCAATTTCGTCGTCACCCTGCAACCGCCGCCGGACGACCCGGACGCACTCAGCAAATCGGTAACGGCGGCACGGAAGCTCAAGACCGCTTTTGAAGAGAAACATCCCGATCTGCAAGTGGCACTGGTCGGCGGCGCGGTGCTCGACACTTCCTTACGCGAGGTTTCCGAACATGACGCCGCGGTTCTGTCGCCGCTGATGATCGGCGCGCTGTTCCTCGGGCTTTGGTTATTTTACCGCTCGGCGGCGGCAAGCGCGATCTCCAGCATCATCGTCGGGCTTTCGGTCGCCACCACGGTCGGCGCCATGGGCTGGCTTGGCATTCCCATGATGTCGGCCACCGCCGCCGTGCCGGTGATCGTGCTGACCATCTCGACCGCCAGCACCATTCACATGGTGGCGACCACCCGGGATCTGATGACTCAGGGCCTCAGCCGCCGCGACGCCATCATCGAATGCTACCGCATGAATTTCGAGCCGGTGTTCATCACCACGGTGACCACTCTGTTCGGCTTTCTCGGCCTCAATTTCGCCGATGCGCCGCCTTACCGCGATGTCGGCAATATGGCGACTATCGGCACGGCACTCGCCTATCTGCTGACCCTCGGCCTCATTCCGCCGCTGATGGATATGCTGCGCATCACCCCGGCCCGCGACAATTTCGCCAACCGCCTCACCCGCCGCATTCCGGTGATGATCGCCCGTTATCCGCTGGCGATCATCGTCATTTTCACGGCTGTGACCGCGATCACCGTAACAGCCCTGCCGCGTCTCAGCATCAATGACAAATTCGTCGATTATTTCGCCGAGGGCGTGCCGTTCCGCGAGGATGCAACCTTTGTCTCCAAGCATCTGCCGGGGCTCTATTTCCTCGAATTCTCGGTACCGTCCGGGGAAGAAGGCGGCGTCAATGACCCCGCCTATCTCAAGAAACTTGAAAGCTTTGCCGACTGGCTCAGGGCGCAACCGGGCGTGACCCATGTTGCTGCCATGACCGACATCATGAAGCGCTTGAACCGCAACATGCATGGCGATGATCCGGCCTATGACCGCCTGCCCGAAAACCGCAAGGAAGCCGCGCAATATCTGCTGCTTTATGAAATGTCCCTGCCCTTCGGCCGCGATCTCAACAATCAGATCGATCTTGCCAAATCGGCGAGCCGCGTCTCCGTGGCCATGGGCGATATCCCGACCGCCGAGATGCAGGCGCTTGAACGCCGCGCCGAGGACTGGCTCAAGACACATACGGGCCACAGCGTCGAAG
Organism: Govania unica; assembly: GCF_027920805.1. GTDB lineage: Bacteria > Pseudomonadota > Alphaproteobacteria > Sphingomonadales > Govanellaceae > Govanella > Govanella unica. The sequence goes on along the minus strand of NZ_JANWOI010000004.1, from coordinate 182,634 downwards.
GCACCGGGCTCGCCATCATTTTCGCCCATCTGACCGAACGCACGCTCAACAGCATGCTGACCGGCACTGCGGTCGGGTTCCTGATGATCGCCATCTGCCTGTTCGTGTCCCTGCGCAGCCTGCCGCTTGGCATCCTCAGTGTGGTGGTCAATCTGGTGCCGATCGCCATCATCTTCGGCCTGTGGAGTCTGTTCATCGGCGAGATCGGGTTATATGCCGCCGCCGTCACCACCATCGCCCAGGGCATCATCGTCGATTTCGCCACCCATATCCTGAGCAAATATCAACGCGCCCGCGCCAAGGGCTATGACGCCCGCGACGCCATCGCCAAGGCCTATGACGTGGTCGGCCCGGCGCTCATCGCCTCGGCCGTGACGCTGACCCTTGGCTTCGCGGCGCTGCAATTCGCCGATTTCGCCATCAATGCCCAGCTTGGCCTGATGACGGCGGCGATCATTGCCGTCGCCTTCCTGACCGATCTTGTGCTGTTGCCTGCGCTTCTTGTTCTTGTCGACCGCCAACCCCAGAAGGTGCCCCATGCTGTGCCGTCCCCTGCTGAATAACGTCATCGCCCTGCTGTTGCTCACGACCGTGGCCCATGCCGAAACGCCGGTTGAAAAGGGTCTCGCCATCGCCACCGAGGCCGATCAGCGGAATCGTGGGTTCAAGGATAGCGAAGCACAGCTGACCATGACGCTCAAAAACGCGCAGGGGCAGGAAAGCCGCCGCGTGCTCAGAATCCGCATTCTGGAAAACCCGAGCGCGGGCGACAAATCGCTCGTGGTGTTCGACGCGCCGAAGGATATTTCCGGCACCGCCCTGTTATCCTATGCAAATGGCATCGAGCCCGATGACCAATGGCTATTCCTGCCCGACGTCGGCCGGGTCAAACGCATCTCGGGCGCCAATCGCTCCGGCCCGTTCATGAGCAGCGAATTCGCCTATGAGGATATGTCGGCACCAAAGATCGAAAAATACACCTACCAGTATCTGCGGGACGAAGCTTGCGGGCCGCTCACCTGCCAAGTCATCGAACGCAAACCGGTCTATGCCGATTCAGGTTACAGCCGCGAAGTGATCTGGCTCGACCGCGAGCATCTCCGGCCGTGGAAAGTCGACTTCTACGACCGCCGCAACGAACTGTTCAAAACCCTCACCTACAGCGGCTACAAGGCTTACGGCAAATACTGGCGGGCCCACCAGATGGTCATGACCAATGTCCGCACTGGAAAATCCACCGACCTTGAATTCAGCGGCTATCGCTTCGGCATCGGCTTCAATGACGGCGATTTTTCACAAAACGCCTTGAAGCGGGTGCGCTGACCGCGCCACACTCTACTCTTTCCTATCACTTGTCATCCTCGCGTATGCGGGGATCCAGCCTTCCAGCCCCTTCTGGATTCCCGCATGCGCGGGAATGACAGGAAACTTCTGATTCCTGCCTACGCAGGACTATCAGTCTGGAAATTTTGCCCGAGTCTCTCGCTCGACCTCAGGCCCCGGTATGACACTCCCCTGGTCCGAACCGTGGAATCCGCAGATTCCCTAAGACTCTGGCTCGTTTACCTTTTTCCGTTACCCAAACGGCAAAGCCTCAGCTATGGTGCGAATGGTTAAGAGAGAATTAACCATTCCAGGCGAGGGCTAAAGGGGCGTAGTTTTACTTAAATCTTACGCAATCCTTAACAGCATATAGAGAAACGGGGACCTAAAGTTCGGGCGAACTTTGGGAGTGTCAGTCGAGTTCCATGAACCAGGTCGTAAAATCACGTTCCAAAGCGATCAAGCACGGCAAGCGACTGATGGCGCTCGCCTGCGCGTCGGCCCTTTTTCTGATCGGCACCGCAGAGGCCGCGGACCTTCTCGGCGCCCGCATCGGCCGTCATCCCGATAAAACCCGGCTCGTGCTCGACCTCAGCGCCAAGACCAGTTATGTGACCCGCTATCTCGAAGGCTATCGCATCGAAATCAGCCTCAGTGCGGAGGATCAGGTGACCCTGGCCGCACTTCAGAAAGCCCGTGCCGCCGGTCTCATCAGCGCCATCACTCCAAGCAGTCGTGGCCTGATCCTGACCCTCAAGGGCCCGGCCAAAGTCGCGCAAAGTTTCCCGCTCAGCCCGGAAGACCCGGGCGATGCGCCGTTCCGCATCGTGATCGATCTTGTTCCTATTTCAGGCGACGCCTGGGCGCGGTTGCTTGGTCCGGACGCCGCCATCGGCAATCTCGCCGCCGCGAAGCCTGCCGTGGTGGAAAGCCCGCCAGCCGCTCCCATAGCACCTCCTGAAGACACCCCTCCTCCGGCTCCGACCTTAATGCCTGTCGCCAGCGACGAACGCCTGTTCGACGGCCTCAGCCTCGACGGTTATGCGGAAATCGAAGGCCGCGTCTTCCTGCAATCGTCACGCGACCCCGGGCCCGGCAACGCGGGCGTCTCTCTCGCCCTTGCGCCAACCGTGAGTTACGCCTGGAACGACGGGCGCATGATGGTTGTGGCCACGCCCTTCGCCCGTCTCGACAGCAATGACAGCGACCGCACCCATTTCGACATGCGCGAAGCGAAATTCGTCGCCGCCATGGGCCGCTTCGAGCTTCGCGCCGGCATCGACAAGCAATTCTGGGGCGTGGTTGAATCCCAGCATCTCGTGGATATTCTCAACCAGAATGACGCCCTTGAGGATATCGACGGCGAAGACAAACTCGGCCAGTTGATGGGCAGCGTCAGCTATGACAGCGACTTCGGCACCTTCAGCGCCTATGTCATGAGCAACTTCCGCGAACGCCGCTTCGCCGGAGCGAACGGCCGCCCGCGCGCACCCTTCGCCATCGCCTATGACCTGACCCAATATGAATCGAGCGCCGATAAATGGCATGTGGACTGGGCGCTGCGCTGGTCCAACGCCATGGGCCCAATCGATATGGCGCTGTCCTATTTCAAAGGCACCAACCGCAAACCGCTGCTGCTGATCGGCCTGAACGCGCGCGGCGAACCCGTGATCATTCCGCGTTATAATCTGATCGAACAGGCGGGCCTTGAACTTCAGGGCACGTTCGGCCCGCTGCTCCTCAAGGCCGAAGCGATCCGCCGTACCGGAGAAAATGAAACCGCCACCGCCGCCATCGCCGGATTTGAATATACGCTGTTCAACATCTGGGGCAGTTCGGATCTCGGCATCCTGAGCGAATATCTATGGGACAGCCGCAGCGCCTCCTTCGACAATCCGTTCAACAATGACCTCTTCTTCGGCCTGCGCTGGAGCGGCAACGACATCCGCAGCACGACCCTTTTGGTGGGCTCGATTTTCGATCTTCGGTCGGCCCAGAAATACGTCACCATCGAAGGCAGCCGCCGCGTCGGTGACGGCTGGACCGTCGCCCTGGAAGGCCGCCTGTTCCTGAACGTGCCGCAGACAAGTCCGCTATATATCTACAGTGATGACAGCTTTTTTCAGTTGAAACTGCAGCGGCATTTTTAATCTTCTATCTTTCAGATCAACCGCTCCCTTCACTTGTCATGCCCGGACTTGATCCGGGCATCCATGGTTCAACCAACAATGCCATAGCCAGCTGGATTGCCGGGTCAAGCCCGGCAATGACGAGTCCCACCGAACCATATAACGGCAATGACAGGCACATTTGACAAATCCCGTCTTGCGCGCATCCATGCATGCGATACTCTCCCATGCAAAGAGGGGGGAATGCATGGTCGCTCACGTCACGACGGTCGCCTTTATCGGGATCGAAGCGCGGCCGGTGGATGTGCAGGTGCAGATTGCCTCGGGGCTGCCGGCCTTCGCTGTGGTCGGGCTGCCCGACAAGGCTGTCGCGGAATCGCGAGAGCGGGTGCGGGCGGCGCTTGGGGCCATCGGGCTGGCGCTGCCACCGAAACGGATCATCGTCAATCTCGCCCCCGCCGATCTGCCGAAGGAAGGCAGCCATTACGACCTGCCGATCGCGGTCGGGCTGCTGATGGCCATGAACGTTATCCCCGAGGATGCCATCGCCGAGTATGTGGTCCTCGGTGAACTCGGGCTTGATGGCGCGATTCAGGCGGTGCCCGGCGTATTGCCCGCAGCCATGGCGGCCATGGGCTTGAGCAAGGGCCTGATCTGCCCGGCGGCGTCCGGGCCAGAGGCAGCCTGGGCCGGGGATATCTCCATAGTGGCGGCGCCGTCCCTGATCGCGCTCGCCAATCACTTCAAAGGCACGCAGGTGCTGTCCCGCCCGCTGGCCCGGCCCGCCGAGGCCCCGGCCAGTGGCGGTCTTGATCTCCGCGATATCAAGGGACAGGAATCGGCCAAGCGCGCACTCGAAGTGGCGGCGGCCGGGGGACATAACCTTTTGATGATCGGCCCCCCGGGGTCCGGAAAATCCATGCTGGCGGCGCGGCTCCCGGGTATTCTTCCGGCCCTTGAACCGCGCGAGGCGCTTGAGGTCAGCATGATCCAGAGTCTTGCCGGGACCCTGCCCGGCGGACGGATTTCGCTCAACCGGCCGTTCCGTAATCCGCATCATTCGGCCTCCATGGCGGCGCTTGTGGGCGGCGGCGCACGTGCCCGCCCAGGTGAGGTGTCACTGGCCCATCGCGGGGTGCTGTTTCTCGATGAGCTGCCGGAATTCTCCCGCCAGGCGCTCGACAGCTTGCGTCAGCCATTGGAAAGCGGAGCCGCCGTCGTCGCACGGGCCGAAGCGCATATCACCTACCCCGCCCGCGTGCAGCTGGTGGCCGCCATGAACCCCTGCCGTTGCGGCCATCTGGGCGACGCGGCGCTGGCCTGCGCCCGGGCTCCGAAATGCGCCGGGGAATATCAGGCGCGACTGTCCGGCCCCTTGCTCGACCGCATCGATCTTCATGTGGACGTGCCGCCGGTCTCGGCCGCTGATCTCACCCTGCCGCCCCCCGCCGAAGGCAGCGCCGAGGTCGCCGCCCGGGTCGAAGCCGCCCGCGACCTGCAACGCAAGCGTTATGCCGGAACCCTGGCCAGCTGCAATGCCGAGGCCGATGGTGAATTGCTGATGGAGATCGCAAGCCCCGACCCGCAAGGCCGCGATCTGTTACAGGTGGCGGTCGAAAAACTCAAACTCACCGCGCGCGGCTACCACCGCATGCTGCGCGTCGCCCGCACATTGGCCGACCTTGAGCAATGCGAAACCGTGCGCCGCAGCCATGTGGCGGAGGCGCTTGCCTATCGTCGGTTGATATTCACAGCTTGAGATGCACTTGCCCCAAGATGGATTGCCGGGTCAAGCCCGGCAATGACAAGCATATATATCTGTCATGCCCGGGCTTGACCCGGGCATCCATGTCTCAACCAGCACGTCCTACCAGTTGCGGCTTTTCTTTTCGACGATGCCAGATACCCCTTCGCGGCGGGCGAGTTCGTCGGTTACGTCCTCGGGCGCGATGCCCTGGGCGGCCCACATCACCATCAGATGAAACAGCACGTCCGCCGATTCGCCGATGACTTCTTCCTTGGTGCCGGAGACCGAGGCAATGGCCACCTCGACGGCTTCCTCGCCGACTTTCTGGGCGATTTTCGGCATGCCGCGCTGGAACAGTTTGGCCACATAGCTTTGTTCAGGATCGGCCGTGCGGCGGCTTTGGATGACCGCGAACACACGTTCGATCACTTCACCGGCCGATAACTTCTGACTGTCACTCATACGCGCGGCTCCGTCTTCATAATCTCATGGGCACACCGGCCCGCTGCATGTAAGTCTTGGCTTCGGCAATGGTGTAATCACCGAAATGAAAGATGGAGGCTGCAAGCACCGCGGTCGCATGGCCGTCTTTCACGCCCGCGACCAGATGATCAAGCGTGCCAACCCCGCCCGAGGCAATGACCGGAATTCTGACCGCATCGGCCACGGCCCGCGTCAGCTCGATATTATAGCCTGCGCGGGTGCCGTCACGGTCCATGGAGGTCAACAGAATCTCGCCCGCACCAAGCGCCGCCACCTGCTGCGCATAACTCACCGCATCAAGGCCGGTCGGATTGCGCCCGCCATGGGTATAAACCTCGAACCCGCCGCCCGGCCGGGACTTTGCGTCAATGGCCACGACAATGCATTGCGAGCCGAATTTTTCCGCCAGTTCGCCCACAAGCTCTGGCCGCTTCACCGCTGCCGTCATCACCGATACCTTATCGGCCCCAGCCAGCAGCAATTTGCGCACATCGTCTTCAGTCCGTACGCCGCCCCCGACGGTCAGCGGCATGAAGCAGGCTTCCGCCGTGCGCTGCACCACATCGAACAGAATAGCCCGTTCGTCGGATGACGCGGTAATATCCAGGAAGCACAGCTCGTCCGCGCCAGCCGCATCATAAAGCCGCGCCTGTTCCACCGGATCCCCGGCATCGCGCAGGGCGACGAAATTGACGCCCTTCACAACACGGCCGTCTTTCACGTCAAGACAGGGGATAATGCGCGCCTTCAGCATCAACGCGCCTCTTTCAGGAAGGCGATGGCGGCCCGGAGATCAAGCCGTCCATCATAAATGGCGCGCCCGGAAATGGCCCCTTCGACCACACCGCGTCGTCCACGCTTGGCCTCCACAAGGGCGCGCAGATCGTCAAGCGACGCGACGCCACCCGACGCGATGACCGGAATGGTCAATTGTTCGGCAAGCGACACCGTCGCCTCCACATTGACGCCGGTCAGGGTGCCGTCGCGATCGATATCGGTATAGATGATACTGGCAACACCCGCGTCTTCGAACTTGCGAGCAAGATCAAGGACCCGGAGTTCGCTCGTCTCAGCCCAGCCCTCGACCGCCACATGACCGCCCTTGGCGTCGATGCCGACGGCCACCTGGCCTGGAAACAGCCGCGCCGCCTCGCGCACGACTTCAGGCGCCCGCAGCGCAATGGTGCCAAGAATGACCCGGCGCACACCGCGTTCTAGCCAATAAGCAATGGTCTCGATGGAGCGGATGCCGCCACCGAGCTGCACCGGCACGGACTTCGCGGACTTCAGGATCGCATCGACTGCCGCGCCATTGACCGGATGCCCGGCAAAAGCGCCGTTCAAATCGACGATATGGAGAAACTCGGCCCCCTCAGCCACGAAGGCGGCCGCCTGCGCGCCCGGATTGTCGCTGAACACGGTCGCCTGCTCCATATCGCCTTTGTAAAGGCGCACGCACTGACCGTCCTTGAGATCGATGGCAGGAAAAAGAATCATTGATCGAGATACTTCACATAAAAATGACCGGGCAAATAGGTGCCATCAATCAGCGCATAGCGTTCCTTGGTGGCCCAACGGGTAAAGCCGCTGCCCTCGGCGAGAGACATAGCTGCCTCGCGGTCCGCACGCACGTTGACTTCAAGCGACTTGAAGCCGTCCTGCCGCGCCCGCGCCTCGGCATCAGCCAGAAGCGACCGCGCAAGACCATGACCCCGCGCCCAGGGAGCAACGAAAAACGTGCCGACTTCGACCGAAAAAGCCCCGGTCTCATTATTCGACGGTGGGCGGATCAACTGCGCGGTGCCGACCAGCTCTCCACTCAGGCGCGCAACGAACAGCGTCCGTTCCGGAATAAGCAGCACGCCGCGCCAATAAGCCTGCAGGGCCGACATGGACGGTGGCTTGATCCAGCTGAAGCCCTCGCCATCCACAATCGCTTCGATCGTGGCATTGCAGAGATCCTCAAGATCGCTGCCCTGGAACGTTTTCAGTTCCTGGGTCTCGGTCACTGCCGCAGGGTATTGTTTTGTCCGGGTTTTGTTCATCAGCTTACTCGTGACGCTCAAGGCCGCCATTGCAGAAAATTGCCGATCAGACGCAAGCCGACGGCCTGACTTTTTTCGGGATGGAACTGGGTACCAACAATATTGTCGCGGCCCACCGCGGCGACCACCGGGCCACCATAATCGACCCGCGCCAGCACCTGCGCCGGCGCCACATCGCGCATGGCATAGCTGTGCACGAAATAAGCATGATCGCCCGGCTGAAACCCGGCGAACAGCGGATGCGCCTCCGCCGTCAGCTCCAGATCGTTCCAGCCCATATGGGGAATTTTAAGCGCCGGATCAAGCGGGGCGATTTCCGCCACCTCACCATCGATCCAGCCGAGCCCGTCATGGCTGCCATGTTCATAGCCACGCCGGGCCATCAACTGCATACCAACACAAATGCCCAGAAACGGACGACCCTTGTCGATCACAGCCGTGGTCAGCGCCTCGATCATCCCGTCGATGGCGCCAAGCCCGCGACGGCAGTCGGCAAACGCGCCAACTCCCGGCAACACGATGCGGTCAGCGGCGGCCACCACGGCGGGGTCACGGGTGACGCGGATCGCGATCTGTGCGCCGGTCTCGCGGGCGGCGCGCTCAAACGCCTTTTCCGCCGAGCGCAAATTGCCCGAACCGTAATCAATAATCGCAACCGTCATACCGCCCTCGTGGTCCCAAAGAAGCGCAACTCCGCCTCATCCTCATCGTCCGCCGCAAGCGCGCTCCGCATCTCAAAACCCCGACGGCGCAAAGTCCAGCGCCAGAGATCCCGGGCTTCGGCCCCGACCAAAAGGGCAAACATAACCTGCAGCAGGCTATCTTGCAGCGACGACAGGTTGAGCGCCTGGCTCAGGACCGTAAGCCCAAACAAGCCCAGACATATCAGCCCGGCAACCAGCCACAAACGATGGTAAAGCGCCCAGAACGGCAGGAACACAAAGGCCCAGACTGAAAAACCCTCGGGCACGAAGACCGCGTTCAGGCCGCTGTCACCGGGTTTCATTTGAACAGTATAGATCTTCATGATCGCCACTCCGGTCGCCCTGTCGCGGCCTCTGGTCAGTCTACTGAACGTCGCTCCGGCTGCCGATCACGCCCTTCGTGGACGGCAGGGCATCGGCCTTGCGCGGGTCGATCTCGATCGCCTGCCGCAAAGCCCGTGCCAGTCCTTTATAGCAGGACTCGATGATATGATGATTATTGCTTCCATAAAGATTTTCAACATGGAGCGTAATGCCCGCGCCCTGCGCAAAAGCGCGGAACCATTCAAGGAACAATTCCGTGTCCATGCTGCCGAGCTTGTCGCGGGTGAAATCGACCTTCCACACGATAAAGGGCCGCCCCGACACATCAAGCGCCACCCGGGTGCAGGTCTCATCCATCGGGATCATGGCCGAGCCGTAGCGCGTGATGCCCTTCAGGTCGCCCAGCGCCTGAGCCACCGCTTCACCGATCACGATGCCCGCATCCTCGGTGGTGTGGTGATAATCAATATGGAGATCGCCCTTGGCCCGCAGACTGATGTCAATCAAACTGTGACGCGACAGCTGTTCAAGCATATGATCGAGAAAGCCGATCCCGGTCGAGACGTCATAGATCCCGCTCCCGTCCAGATTGACGGTAGCCGAAATCTCGGTTTCCTTGGTCTTACGCGCAACAGTCGCTTGCCGCATATCCACTCTCCAGTACAGAGGATCGCCGGGTATCCTGATTTGCCAGTGGTATAACAGCCCGGGCCGGAAAGCGCCAGTTCGAAGGCGGCACCCCCCTTGATCCTGCGCCGGCAATCGCCACATTTAAGGCCAAGCCGATTCTTTCAGAGGAGCAACCCCTTGTCAGACAAGAACTCTCTAGATTGGACCCAGGCCTGGCACGGCACCACGATCCTCTGCGTCCGCAAGGGCGACAAAGTTGTAATCGGCGGTGATGGCCAGGTCAGTCTGGGCCAGACCGTCCTTAAGGCCACCGCCCGCAAAGTGCGCCCCCTGGCCGATGGCAAGGTGATTGCCGGCTTCGCGGGATCGACCGCCGATGCCTTCACCCTGTTCGAACTTTTGGAAGCCAAACTCGATAAAAACGGCGGCCAGCTGTTGCGCGCCGCCGTGGATCTGGCCAAGGACTGGCGCAGCGATCGTTATCTGCGGCGTCTTGAGGCCATGATGGCGGTTGCCGACAAAACATCGAGCCTGCTGATTTCCGGCCTTGGCGACGTGCTTGAACCCGATGACGGCGTCATTGCCATCGGATCGGGCGGCAATTACGCGCTGGCGGCAGCCCGCGCCCTCTATGACCAGCCGTTGAGCGCCGAGGACATTGTGCGCCGCTCCATGAAAATCGCCGCGGACATTTGCGTCTACACCAATCACTCCCTGACCATTGAATCCCTCGACACGGTCTGAGCCCCCTCTATTCGGTCTAATCATTGGACAATCAGATGAGCAACTTTTCCCCGCGTGAGATCGTCTCCGAGCTTGACCGTTACATCATCGGTCAGAAAGCCGCCAAGCGCGCGGTGGCCATCGCACTCCGCAACCGCTGGCGGCGACAGCAGCTCGCCCCCGATCTTCGCGATGAAGTACAGCCGAAAAACATCCTGATGATCGGCCCCACAGGCGTCGGCAAAACGGAAATCTCGCGCCGCCTCGCCAAGCTGGCCGAAGCGCCCTTCGTTAAGGTCGAGGCGACCAAATTCACCGAAGTCGGCTATGTCGGCCGCGACGTCGAACAGATCGTGCGCGATCTCGTGGAGCTCGCTATCGCCATGGTGCGCCATCGCAAGCGCGTGGAAGTCAATGCCCGCGCCGAATTACAGGCGGAAGAACGGCTGCTTGATGCCCTTGTCGGGGACAAAGCAAGCCCCGACACCCGCCAGAAATTCCGCAAGATGCTGCGCGAGGGTCAGCTTGACGATAAGGAAATCGAACTGACGGTGGCCGAATCGCCCGGCAACGCGTCGTTTGAAATCCCCGGCATGCCGGGGGCCAGCATGGTCAATTTATCGGATATGCTCGGCAAGGCGCTCGGCCCGCGACAGACGCAAAAACGCATGAGCGTCTCAGAAGCCGCCAAGATCCTCACCATCGAGGAGGGCGACAAGCTCGTTGACGAGGAACGGCTGGTGCGCGAGGCGGTCCATGCCGCCGAACAAAGCGGCATCGTCTTCATCGACGAGATCGACAAGATCGCCAGCAACCAAAACCGCAGCGGCGCCGACGTCAGCCGCGAAGGAGTGCAGCGCGACCTGCTGCCGCTCATCGAAGGCACCACCGTCTCGACCAAATATGGTCCGGTCAAAACCGATCATATCCTGTTCATCGCCAGCGGCGCTTTCAGCCTCGCCAAACCCTCGGATCTGTTGCCCGAACTTCAGGGCCGCCTTCCGATCCGGGTCGAGCTTGACGCGCTCACCGAAGATGATTTCCGCCGCATCCTGTCCGAGCCCGACAACAGTCTGATCAAGCAATATGTAGCGCTTTTGAAGACCGAGGAGGTCACGCTCAGCTTCACCGATGACGGCATCGACGCCATCGCCACCATTTCGGCCGAAATCAACAATGCGATCGAAAATATCGGTGCCCGACGGCTCCATACCGTATTGGAACGGGTGCTGGATGAAATCAGCTTCAGCGCCGCCGACAATTCGGGCAGCGCGCTTGTGATCGATCGCGCCTATGTCGAAAAACATGTGGGCAATCTCGCCCGCAACACCGATCTGTCGCGCTTTATCCTTTAAGTCCATCCTCCTGACACCATGAAGGACCCCGTGGTCACGGGGTCCTTTTTACTGAACATTGCCGCTTTCTAAACCAGGGACACGTGCCGATGACCAATATTCCGAACCAGGCGCAAAGAATGAAGATCATCGGCATCCTCGGTGGCAGCAGCGATCAGGCCACCGCCGACTATTACCGCTTGCTCAACAAGGGCATGAATGCCCGGCTCGGCGGCTGGAACACCGCGGAAATCATCATCAGCTCGATGAACTTCGCCATGAGCGAGCATTTCGTCCGCAATGATCTGTGGGACGACTGCGGCGCCTATCTTGCCGACAAGGCCCAGGGGCTTGAGCGCGCCGGGGCCGATTTCATCCTCTGCGTCTCGAACACGCTCCATCGCGTGGCCGACCGGTTCATGACCGGGATCGACATTCCCTTCCTCCATATCGCCGACCCCACCGCCCGTGCCATTCAGGCCGCCGGACTCAAGCGGGTGGCGCTGCTCGGCACCCGGCCGGTGATGGCGACCGACGACATGAAGCGTCGCTACCGGGACCAATTCGGCATTGATATCCTTGTGCCCGACGAGGCCGACCAGATCGCCACCGACCGCATCATCTTTGACGAATTATGCCGGGGCCTCTTTACGCCCGCATCAAAAGCGGCTTATCTCGACCTGATAGACCGTCTCGTCATGCAAGGTGCCGAGGGGGTCATTCTCGGCTGCACCGAAATTCCTCTGTTGATCGAACAGGCGGACCGGCCGCAGGTGCCGATGTTCAACACGCTCGCCCTTCATGTGGAGGCGGCGCTTGATCTCGCGCTCAGGGACGTCGCCATCAAGCAAGGATAATGGCCCATGCCTCAGACCCCCGCTTACATTTCCGTCGAAACCCTGCGTGATCTTGACGGGCTCGATTTCCTGCGCGGCATCATGGCCGGGCAGTATCCCGTCCCTCCCATCGCCACCTTGCTCGGTTTCGAACTGTCTGAGGTCGAAGACGGCCGCGTCGTCTTCAGCGGCATTCCCACTCTCGCCCATTACAACCCGCTCGGCAGCGTCCATGGCGGCTATTTCGCTACGCTTCTGGATTCCTGCATGGCCTGCGCCGTACAGTCAAAGCTCAAGGCTGGATATGGCTACACCACCCTTGAATTCAAAATCAATCTGGTGCGCGCCATGACCGAAAAAACCGGCCGCATCTACGCCGAAGGCCGCAGCCTCCACACCGGCCGCCAGGTCGCCACATCCGAAGGCATCCTCCGCGACGAAGCCGGGCGCATCTACGCCCACGGCACCACCACCTGCCTGGTATTTTCGGTCTGATTGTGCGGCTTCGTACTTCGAGACGCTTCGCTCCTCAGCACGAACGGATACAACCTACTCCGTTCGTGCTGAGGAGGGCGTAAGCCCGTCTCGAAGTACGAAGCCGCACAATCACCCCTCCACCGGATCATCCACAAACTGCGTGAGATCGCTCGCTTCGATCTCCACCACCCAAAGATCCGAATCGAATCGGACCTGACGTTCCACATAGGCATGGGCTTCGAGGTCGTCGAGCGCGTCCTTGCCGCTGGCGCGGCGCCAGCCCCAACGGCCATCAGCCAGCAACCCGCGGGCATAGATGACGGTGCGGGAACCCGGACCGCCGTTCATTTTGATGATCACCGCCCCCGCGGAGTCTTCCCCCCGGCGCATGAGGAGGGCCGGAACATTCTGCGACCAGGCCCGGCGCATCAGCGCCTTGACCCAGATTTCCGCTTTCAACCGCGCCTCGCTCATGATGAACAGCCCCTTTTCGATCACATGTCCCGCGTCAAACCCGCCTCTTTCAAGACTTTTTAACCAGCCGGGTGGCAAAGTTTCATGAGAATCGCACATCCACCGCTGCCGGGTAAGGTACCGAGCGTGCCTGGGGACAACACATGATCAATCTTTTCGCCCTCACGAGTGCCATCTTCATGGCTGCCGCCATGATCGGACTGGTCCTCATGTAAGACCTGATCTGGAAAAACACGAAACCCGGTACGTTGCCGTACCGGGTTTCTGTATTCTGGTGGAGCCAGGCGGAATCGAACCGCCGACCTCTTGAATGCCATTCAAGCGCTCTCCCAACTGAGCTATGGCCCCAGAACATCCTGCCCCAAAACAACCGGGATCAGGTTATGTCGCAAAACTTGCCGTCTGCTTATCAGCAGGCGTGGCGGGAACTTATGCAGGTTGCCGGAGAAGATCAAGAGGCGATTGCATCGCCCTGTCACTTTTTTGGCTAAAAGCCGGAAACCCGCCAAATTCCACCGAAAATCAGATTTCTTCCTTGCTCGGACGTTTGTCGATCACGTCAGCGACATCCTCTTCATCCTCAAGCTCATCCGCGAGAATGGTATCGTCATCACCTTCGGCTTCGAATTCGTCTTCGAATTCTTCCTCGCCCACTTCGGCGGCTTCAGAAGCCTCAGGCACGACCTTGCGCAACTTCGCGGGGTCTTCCTGAAGCGGCGCCTTGCTTTTCAGCAGCGCCTCAGGCTCGAACTCATATCCGCAGGCCACACAAGTGAGCGGAAAGGCCTTTTTGAGGTCATAGAAGCGCTCAGCACACTTCGGGCACTGACGTTTAGTGCCCCACTCCGGCATAGCCATGGGAAATCTCCCTAAAAATCCAACTACGGATCAAGTCCAAAACGGATTTTCGTTTGCCATGTTCGGTAAGCGCTGTCAAAGGCAAATCCGTCGGGCCCTCCTGCCGCCGCTCCGAAAAAGAGTACCCAATATGGATTTGGGGACCGGAGCGGATATGCTAAAGAGCAAGTCCAAGTGATACATAAAGTAGTTTGAGCCCGATGTCCCACCAATCCGCAGCTGTCCCGCTGACCTCCTCACAAGGCACGCCTCTCACCGGCGAAGCCACCGCCCCCGGCGACAAATCAATTTCTCATCGGGCCCTGATTCTCGGCGGTCTTGCGATCGGCGACACCGTCATCCACGGATTGCTTGAGGGCGAGGACGTGCTCAACAGCGCGAAAGCCATGGAAGCCTTTGGCGCAAGCGTCAGCCGCGACCAACAGGGCGTCTGGCGGGTGTCCGGCGTCGGTGTGAGCGGGCTCCGGGAGCCGAACGATGTGCTCGACATGGGCAATTCCGGCACCGGTGCGCGGCTTTTGATGGGGCTCGCCGCCGGCTGTCCCTTCACCACCTTCTTCACCGGCGACGCGTCGCTGCGCGGTCGCCCCATGGCCCGGGTGACCGGGCCGCTCGGCCAGATGGGCGCGCGCTTTGTCAGCCGGACGGCGGGCCGCCTGCCGCTCGCGCTTGAGGGTGCCGCCGATCCTCTGCCGATCAGTTATACCCTGCCGGTGCCATCAGCTCAGGTGAAGTCCGCCATTCTCCTCGCCGGGCTCAACTGCCCCGGTGTGACCACGGTGATCGAACCCGAAGCCACCCGCGACCATAGCGAGCGCATGTTGCGTGCCTTTGGCGCCGACATCACCACCGAGGCCGAGGGCAACAGACGAATCATCCGCCTCCACGGCCAGCCCACCCTGCGCGGGCAGGAAATCACCGTGCCTGCCGATCCCTCGTCGGCCGCCTTTCTGGTGGTGGCGGCGCTGATTGTGCCCGGGTCTGAGCTGACGCTGCGGAATGTCGGGCTCAACCCGCTGCGCACCGGGCTGTTTGAGACCCTTCTGGAAATGGGCGGCGATATCCGCATTGAAAACCAGCGCGAGACCGGCGGCGAACCCGTGGGCGACCTTGTGGTGCGGGCGAGCCAGTTGCATGGCGTCACCGTCCCGGCCGAACGCGCGCCGTCGATGATCGACGAATATCCCATCCTCGCCATTGCCGCCGCCGCTGCCACCGGCGCCACCCATATGACCGGCCTCGCCGAGCTTCGGGTCAAGGAAAGCGACCGCCTCGCCGTCATGGCCAGCGGATTGAGCGCCTGCGGAGTCGCGGTGGAGGAACAGCCGGACGGCATGACCGTCACCGGCGGACCTGTTAAGGGCGGAGCCAGCATCGCCACCCATCTCGACCATCGCATCGCCATGTCGTTCCTCATCCTCGGGCTGATCGCCGCGGAACCGGTGACGGTCGATGACGGCGCGCCGATCAACACAAGCTTTCCGGGCTTCACCGCCCTCATGAACCGTCTTGGAGCCCGCATCCAATGACCGTCATCGCCATCGATGGCCCGGCCGCCGCCGGCAAGGGCACTCTGGCCCGGAGGCTCGCCCGCCATCTGGGTTTTGCCTTTCTCGATACCGGGGCGCTCTACCGCGCCGTCGGGCTCACGCTGCTGCGCGCCGGGGCTGACCTTGATAACGCAGCCGAGGCCGCACGAATGGCCGCCGACCTCGATCTCCGCCTCCTTGATGACGACGCCATCCGTTCGGAAGACGCGGGCTCAGCCGCCTCCCGCGTGGCCGCCATGCCGGGGGTGCGCACGGCCCTTCTCGACCTTCAGCGCCGCTTTGCCGCGACACCACCGGATGGGCTCGCGGGAGCTGTGCTCGATGGCCGCGATATCGGCACCGTGGTCTGCCCCCATGCCGACCTCAAGATCTATGTCACCGCGAGCGATGAAACCCGCGCCCGCCGCCGTCTGGCCGAGCTTCTGGCCAAGGGTCAGAACACCGACTTCGACACCGTGCTCGCCGACCTCCGCGCCCGCGATCAGCGCGACGCCTCCCGCCCCACCGCCCCGCTGGTTCAGGCTGCGGACGCGCACTTGCTCGATACCACAAATTCCGATATAGAGACGGTGTTCCAAGCTGCGCTCACCTTGGTCGAACGCACACTTGGACACCGCCCGCAGTAAAAGTCTGGGCCAGGGACCCTTGTTCAGGGACGCCTTGGCTTGATTTTTTTTGTGGGTGTTTTGCTCACTGACCTGCCCCTGAAACAGGGTCGGGAAGACCGCCGGAGACAACCGGCAGGCCTGGATATGAAACGAAATAAGGAAATTTAATGACCAATTCTGCTAATCCATCACGTGACGATTTTGCCGCCCTGCTTGACGAGAGCCTTGGGCAGAGCACGCGCTTCGAAGGCCGCGTCGTCACTGGCCGCGTTATTGCCATCGAAAGCGATTTTGCTATTGTCGACATCGGCCTCAAGGCTGAAGGCCGCGTGCCGCTGAAGGAATTCGGCCACGGCTCCGTCGAAGTGAAAATCGGTGACGGCGTCGAAGTGTTCATCGACCGCATCGAAAACGCCATGGGCGAAGCCATCCTCTCGCGCGATAAGGCTCGCCGCGAAGAGTCCTGGGAAAAGCTCGAAAAGGCTTATGAAGCCAACGAGCGCGTTGAAGGCGTTATCTTCGGCCGCGTCAAAGGCGGCTTCACGGTTGACCTTTCGGGCGCCGTGGCCTTCCTTCCCGGCAGCCAGGTTGATATCCGCCCCTTGCGTGACATCACTCCGCTGATGAACATCCCGCAGCCCTTCCAGATCCTGAAAATGGACCGTCGCCGTGGCAACATCGTTGTCTCGCGTCGCGTCATTCTCGAAGAAACCCGCGCCGAACAGCGTGCGGACCTGATTTCTTCGCTGAAAGAAGGCCAGGTTGTGGACGGCGTGGTCAAGAACATCACCGATTACGGTGCGTTCGTGGACCTCGGCGGCATCGACGGCCTCCTCCATGTCACCGACATCTCGTGGAAGCGTATCGGTCATCCGTCCGAAGCTCTCACCATCGGTCAGACCGTCAAGGTGCAGATCATCCGTCTCAACCCGGATACCCAGCGCATCAGCCTTGGCATGAAGCAGCTTGAAGCCGATCCGTGGGAAGGCGTCGCCGCCAAGTACCCGGTTGGTGCAAAGCTTTCGGGTCGTGTCACGAACATCACCGACTACGGTGCATTCGTCGAACTCGAATCCGGCATCGAAGGTCTGGTCCACGTCTCCGAAATGAGCTGGACCAAGAAGAACGTGCATCCCGGCAAGATCGTTTCGACCAGCCAGGAAGTCGAAGTGGCCGTGCTCGAAGTCGATCCGGAAAAGCGCCGCATCTCGCTTGGTCTCAAGCAGTGCCTTGCCAATCCGTGGGAAAGCTTCGCTGACAGCCATCCGGTCGGCACCCAGGTCGAAGGCGAGATCAAGAACATCACCGAATTCGGTCTGTTCATCGGTCTCGACAGCGACGTGGACGGCATGGTTCACATGTCGGATCTCGACTGGAACCGCACCGGCGAAGAAGCCATCCAGGACTACAAAAAGGGCGTGGTCGTAAAGGCCGTCGTTCTCGATGTGGACACCAAAAAAGAACGCATCTCACTTGGCATCAAGCAACTTGAAAAAGATCCGTTCACCAATGCTTCGGCCAAGAAGAAGGGCGACATCGTGACCTGCACGGTGGCTGCTGTTCAGGAAAATGGCATCGAAGTGACCATCGGTGGCGACAACGACATGCGTGCGTTCATCCGCCGCAGCGATCTTGCCCGCGACCGTGGCGATCAGCGCCCCGAGCGTTTCGCCGTTGGCGACAAGGTCGATGCTTTGATCACCGGTACGGATCGTGCGACCCGCAAGATCACGCTGTCGATCAAGCAGCTTGAAATCACTGAAGAAAAAGCTGCCGTTGCTGAATTCGGTTCGTCCGACAGCGGCGCAAGCCTCGGTGACATTCTCGGTGCCGCCATGCGCGCCAAGGAAGACAAAAAGAAGTAAGTCAGGCTTCGGCCTCACTCACGATCTTTAAATTGCAAAGTCCCGTCCCTGGGTCACCGGGGACGGGACTTTCTTTTTGGGCCATGATCCCGTTTGCCAACAACCGGCAAAATCACCTATCAATACCATTATGCTGTATTTGCTGGTCAAAGCCGTTCTGTCCGCTGTCCTCATCGTGGCAATCTCAGAGGTTGCCAAGCGCAGCCCGGGCTTTGGCGCGTTGATCGCGTCGCTGCCGCTGGTCTCCGTCCTTGGCATGATCTGGCTGTGGCATGACAAGCCGGATGCCGAGAACATGGCCGCCCACGCCCAGGCGACATTCTGGTATGTCCTGCCATCCCTGCCGATGTTTCTGGTCATCCCCACCCTGCTGCGGCAGGGCCTGTCGTTCTGGATCGCCTTAAGCGTGGGATGCGTCCTGACCATCGCGCTTTATACCACCATGATCTGGATCGGCCCGCGTCTCGGGCTGAGGCTTTAGCCGAGACGCGAGCCCCAAAGTGATGCGCCCTCTGTTGGCATTTACGCGTTTTAGGCTAAGATCAGGCTTTGAATGCGAATTTTCGCCGTTTTTCACTTCGAGGGTTTCCCATGAGCACCGATCTTGACGCTCTGATCGATCGCCGACGCTTGAAAAAGAAAGTCCGGTTCTGGCGCATCCTCGCCGTTCTGGCGCTTGCCGCCCTCGTGATCTTCTGGATGAATCGCACGGGCTTCAATGTCACGCCCTATGTGGCGCGGATCTCCATCGACGGCATCATCGCCGAAGACAGCAAGCTTGAGGAAACCCTGAAAAACGTCGCCGAGGATACGAACGCCAAGGCGCTCATCGTCCGCATCAACAGCCCGGGCGGCACCACCGCCGGGAGCGAGGCGCTGTTCCACGCCATCCGCCGCGTCGCCGACAAAAAACCGGTGGTCGCCACCATGGGCACGCTCGCCGCATCGGGCGGTTATGTGACGGCCATCGCCGCCGACCGCATCTATGCCCGCGAGACCACCCTGACCGGCTCGATCGGCGTCATTTTCGAATATGCCCAGTTCGGCAAGCTGTTTGAAAAAATCGGCGTCGACATGGAAAGCATCAAAAGCGCGCCTTTGAAAGGCGAGCCGTCCATGACCAAACCCCTGACCCCCGAAGGCCGTCAGGCCATCGAGTCGCTGATCAATGACAGCTATGACTGGTTCGTCGGCCTCGTCGCCACGCGCCGGCAGATGACCCCGGAAGAGGCCAAATCCCTGGCTGATGGACGTGTCTTCACCGGCCGTCAGGCGGTCAAGAACAAGCTTGTGGACGCCATCGGCGGTGAGCTTGAAGCCCGCGCCTGGCTTGCAAGCGACAAGAAAATTTCGGCCGATTTGCCGGCCGTGGATGTGGACAGCTCGGCCCAGGATCGCCTGTTGCAGGAGTTCATCAGCCAGAGCATAGGAAAAGTTCTGTCATCTGAACGCCTTACCCTTGACGGTTTGAGCTCAGTTTGGCACCCTAGAGGCTGACTTCTTTTCGACGTCAAGACTGCGCCGACCGTCCACGGGCAGAACAGTTATTGGAGCCTTGGTCCTATGATCAAATCGGAACTTATCACCCGGCTGGCCGAAAAGAATCCGCATCTCTATCAGCGCGACGTGGAAAAGATCGTCAGCGCCATTTTCGACGAAGTCACGAACGCCCTCTCCCGCGGCGACCGCGTTGAATTGCGCGGTTTCGGGGCGTTTTCGGTCAAGCACCGGCAAGCCCGCTCGGGCCGCAATCCGCGCACTGGCGAGACTGTCAGCGTCGATGAAAAATACGTACCCTTCTTCAAGACGGGCAAGGAATTGCGCGAACGTCTGAACAAATCCTGACCTGTCACTAAGGCTACGGCGGCACTCTCGACCCCCAAGAATCGGTCGACACCGGATGCATGCCAACCAGCCCTCAAGACCCAACCCTGCGGCTCACCAAAGATGTCGCAGGGCAAAAAAACAAAAAAGATGCACTAGGGAAGACACCCAGGGATGACGGGCGCGGGCAAGCGGCTTATAACTGCCGCTAGTTGCGTATTTTTTGACTCTTGAGTGGTGACCTCTTGCTGATCATACGTTTGATATTCTGGCTTATCGCCCTCGCCGTGATTGCACTTGCCGTGCTGGTCGGGGTTGCCAACCGCTTGCCGGTGGAACTGAGCTTGGCCCCGGTGCCATTCAGCCTGACCGTGCCCCTCTATCTCGTGATTTTCGCCAGCGTCTTTTTCGGGCTTATACTCGGCTGGTCCGTCACCCATGCGTCCGCCTTCCTCAAGCGCCGCCGTGCGGCCGAGGCCGATCGCAATTTTGACGCCACGCTCAGACGCTAGCAGAAGCAGAGCCCGAGCAGCCCGATCCGGAGAGTATCCACATGGCGACCATCGCCCCTCACGCGCGCGTCTTTTGCGCCGCCGACACCGATAGCCTGTCGAGCGCCCTCGACCTCGCCCGCGAAATCAAGGGAGCCGTTGGCGGCATCAAGCTTGGCCTCGAATTTTTTGGCGCTTGCGGCCCGGCAGGCGTCACCGCCGTGCGGGCCGAGGGGCTACCGGTTTTTCTCGACCTCAAGCTTTATGACATTCCGAACACCGTGGCCCATGCGGTGCGTGCGCTCACGCCGCTTGGCGTCGATTTCATGACATTGCATGCCTCGGGCGGACCGGCGATGCTGCAGGCAGCCGTGGCCGCCGCAACCGCTGCCGCGACAGAATTCAACGTGGCGCGCCCACAACTTCTGGCCGTCACCGTGCTCACCAGCATGGATAAAAGCGACCTTGAGGCCATTGGCGTCGCCGCCGATCCGGCCGAACAGGTGCTCCGCCTCGCGCGCATGGCCAAGGCGGCCGGTGTCGATGGTGTGGTCTGTTCCGCCCATGAGATCAAGGCGTTGCGGGCAGAACTCGGGCCCGATTTCATTCTGATGGTACCGGGGATCCGCCCCATGGGCGCCGACCACGGCGACCAGAAACGCGTCATGACCCCAGCCGAGGCGGTAGCCGCCGGAGCAGACCATCTGGTCATCGGCCGCCCCATCACCCAGGCCGCCGACCGCAAGGCCGCCGCCCGCGCCATCGCTACTGAGCTTGGATCATGAGCGTCAGCGCCAAAATCTGCGGGCTCACCACCCCCGAAGCCGTGGCCGAGGCGGTCAGGCATGGGGCCGATTATCTTGGCTTCGTGTTCTATCCCCGCTCGCCCCGCGCGCTCAGCTATGAGGCGGCAGCTCAGCTCGCCGCCGTCGTGCCCGCGGGGGTGAAGACCGTGGCCCTGTTCGTCGACCCAAGCGACGCCGATATCGCAGCCGCCCTTCAGGCCCATGCCTTTGATCTGTTGCAGCTTCATGGCAATGAGACACCCGAACGGATCGCCGCCCTCCGGGCCCGCTTTGGCCGCCCGGTGATCAAGGCGATTCCCGTATCCGGGCTCGAAGATATTGAAAAAGCACGGCAATATATCGATGTCGCAGATATGTTGCTGTTCGACGCGAAAGCGCCTAAATCTATGGCCGACGCTTTGCCGGGAGGCAATGGTTTGAGCTTCGATTGGGAGCTTCTGGCCAGCCACTGGACAAGCGACAAGCCGTGGATGTTATCGGGCGGGCTCGACGCCGACTGCCTAGAGGACGCGGTGACCACCAGCGGCGCGACCAGGGTCGACGTCTCGTCAGGGGTGGAAGAGCGCCCCGGCATCAAGTCATTGGCGAAGATCCGGGCCTTCCTCGCGGTCGCCGCCCGGCTTTGACACAGGTTTTAATTCTAAGGATAGAGACTGCGTAATGGCGTCTTCGCCGAACCCTGCATCAAACTCGCTCCGCACCGGACCGGACGACCATGGCCATTTCGGCATTCATGGCGGCCGCTATGCGCCGGAAACCCTGATGCCGCTTCTGCTGGAAGTCGGCGAGGCTTACGAGGCGGCGCGCAACGACCCAAGCTTCTGGGCCGAATATGACAGCCTGATGTCGAGCTATGTGGGCCGTCCGAACCCGCTCTATTTCGCGGAACGGCTGACCGAGCATCTCGGCGGCGCCAAAATCTATCTGAAGCGCGAAGAGCTTAATCACACCGGCTCCCACAAGATCAACAATTGCATCGGCCAGATCCTGCTCGCCCGCCGCATGGGCAAACCGCGCATCATCGCCGAAACCGGGGCCGGACAGCATGGTGTGGCCACCGCCACCGTCTGCGCCCGCTTCAACCTGCCCTGCACCATCTATATGGGCGCGAAGGATATCGAACGGCAGCAGCCGAACGTATTCCGCATGCATCTTCTTGGGGCTGATGTGCGGGCAGTCGAGAACGGCTCGCGCAGCTTGAAGGACGCCATGAACGAGGCCATGCGCGACTGGGTCGCCAATGTTCATGACACCTTCTACCTCATCGGCACGGTGGCCGGACCGCATCCCTATCCACGCATGGTGCGCGACTTCCAGTCCATCATCGGCCGCGAAGCCCGCGAACAGGTATTGGCCGCCGAAGGCCGCCTGCCCGACAGCCTGGTGGCCTGCGTCGGCGGCGGATCGAACGCCATGGGCCTGTTCCATCCCTTCCTCGATGACCCGGACGTCGCTATCTATGGCGTTGAAGCCGCCGGGCACGGACTGGATACCCATCATCACGCGGCGGCCATCAGCGGCGGCCGTCCCGGCGTGCTCCATGGCAACCGCACCTATATTCTGCAAACCGACGACGGTCAGGTGATCGAAGCCGACTGCATCTCGGCCGGGCTCGATTACCCCGGCATCGGTCCCGAGCACAGCTGGCTCCATGACATCGGCCGCGTCCAATATGTCTCGGCCACCGATGACGAGGCGTTGAACGCCTTTCAAGTCTGCTCCAAACTCGAAGGCATCATTCCGGCGCTTGAGTCGGCCCATGCCATCGCCTATGCGCTGCGCGTCGCCCCGACCTTGCCGAAAGATCACATTATGGTGATCAATCTGTCCGGACGCGGCGATAAGGATATCTTCACCGTGGCAAGCGCGCTTGGAGTGAAGCTATGACCCCCAAAGATATCCGGAGTGACGGCCGTATTGAACGCCGCTTCGCCGCCCTCCGTCAGCAGGGCCGGGCCGGGCTTGTGACCTTTGTCACCGCCGGCGACCCCGATGCGGAGACCGCTTTCGAGATCCTGAGCCGCCTACCCGCCTCTGGCGCCGACCTGATCGAAATCGGCATGCCGTTTTCCGATCCCATGGCCGATGGCCCGGTGATCGAAGCCGCCGGACATCGGGCGCTTAGGGCCGGAATCACGGTGCGCAAGATTCTCGCCACGGTCACGCGCTTTCGCGCCGCCGATAGCGATACCCCGATCATTCTCATGGGCTATTACAACCCGATCTATGCCTATGGCGTCGATGACTTTCTGAAAGATGCGCTCGCCGCCGGGGTCGATGGCCTGATCATCGTCGACCTGCCGCCCGAGGAAGATGCCGAGCTTTGCCTGCCCGCCCTTGCAGCCGGGCTGCGTTTCATTCGCCTGGCCACCCCGACCACCGGGGACAAGCGTTTGCCGCAAGTTTTGGCCAACAGCTCCGGCTTCCTGTATTATGTCTCCATTGCCGGTATCACCGGCACTCAAAGCGCCGGAACTGACGCCGTGACGTCAGCCGTTCTGCGATTACGGCAGCATAGCGACCTGCCGATCGCCGTCGGGTTCGGCATCAAGACCCCCGAATCAGCGGCCGCTATCGCCCGCGTTGCAGATGGCGTGGTGGTTGGTTCGGCTATTGTCGGACTGGTCGCCCAGAATCTCGACGCCGAAGAGCGGGCCTTGCCCGGTCTGGTCGATAAGGTCACAGCCTTCGTCAGCGAATTGGCGACGGCCGTGCGTGCCACAAAGTCCGAGCCCCGGCCCGGACGCGCAAGCCATAACGCGGCGTCAGTATAAAGGACCCGAAGCACATGAATTGGTTGACGAATTTCGTCCGTCCTAAAATTCGCGATGTTCTCAAGAAACGCGATACACCGGAAAACCTTTGGCACAAATGCCGCAACTGCGGGCAGATGATTTTCCATAAGGATTTCAAGGAAGCGCTCAGCGTTTGCGGAACCTGCGGCCATCATGAGCGCATCAATTCGACCGACCGCTTCGGCCAGCTGTTCGACGGCGGGGTCTTCACCCGCGTCAAGGTGCCGAAAGCCATCGAGGACCCCCTGAAATTCAAAGACCAGAAGAAATATGCCGACCGTCTGAAAGCGGCGCGCAGCGACACCGGGGCCGACGATGCCATGGATGTGGCCTGCGGCAAGCTTGGTGGCCATACCACCGTCATTGCAGTGCAGAACTTCTTCTTCATGGCCGGGTCCATGGGGGTTGGCGTGGGCGAGGCCCTGGTCACCGCCGCCCGCAAAGCGGTCAAATCGAAAGCCCCACTCATCGTCTTCACCGCTGCGGGCGGCGCACGCATGCAGGAAGGTATCCTGTCGCTCATGCAGATGCCCCGTTCGACCGTCGCGGTTGAAATGGTGCGCGCGGCCGGGCTGCCTTATATCGTCGTCCTCACCGATCCGACCACCGGCGGCGTCACCGCGTCCTATGCCATGCTCGGTGACATCCAGATCGCCGAACCGGGTGCGCTTATCGGCTTTGCCGGGCCGCGGGTGATTGAAAACACCATCCGCGAAAAGCTGCCCGAAGGCTTCCAGCGCGCCGAATATCTGCTTGATCACGGCATGGTCGATATGGTGCTCGAACGTAAGGACCTGCGTCTGACCCTGATCCGCATCATCGACATCATCGGTCGCAAAGTTTCGAACGCGCCCCGGCTGACCGCCGCCCGTTCGTCCTGAGCATGAGCGCAGTGGACCCTATTCTGGAGCGCCTGATGGCGCTCCATCCGAAAAAGATCGACCTCTCGCTTGACCGGCTGGAACGGTTGCTGACCGCGCTCGGCAACCCCGAACGCAAGCTGCCGCCACTGTTCCATGTGGCCGGGACCAATGGCAAGGGTTCGACCGTCGCCTATCTCCGTGCCATGCTGGAGGCGGCTGGATACAAGGTTCATGTCTATACCTCGCCCCATCTCGTGCGCTTTGCCGAACGCATCCGGCTTGCCGGCACGCTGATCAGCGACGACGCCTTGAATGCCCTTCTTGAAGAGTGCGAGGCCGCCAATACCGGCGACCCCATCACCTTTTTCGAGATCACCACGGCGGCGGCCTTCCTCGCTTTTTCGCGAACCCCCGCTGATGTGTTGTTGCTTGAGGTCGGGCTTGGCGGACGGCTGGACGCCACCAATGTGATCCAGGCCCCCCTCGTGAGCGTCATCACCCCGGTATCCATCGACCATGTGGAGTTTCTCGGCTCCAATCTGGTCGAGATCGCCGCCGAAAAGGCCGGGATCGCGAAGTCTGAACGCCCGGTCGTGATCGCGCCGCAGGACGCCGACGGCCTGACTGCCATCCTTGAGGTCGCCGCTGAAGTGGACGCCATCCCGCTTGTGGCCGGGTTTGACTGGCATCTCGACGGGCAGGACTATCGCGACTGGCGCGGCAGCCTGAACCTGCCCGTACCCGCCCTGCCCGGCGCTCATCAGATCCAGAACGCCGCCCTGGCGGTCGCCGCCTTGCGCGCCCAGAGCCTGTTCACCGTGCCGGACGAAGCCATCGCCAAGGGTCTTCAATCCGCTGTCTGGCCCGCCCGCATGCAGGACATCTCCGTCGCCGCCGACCGCGCGCCGGGCACCGTCTGGCTCGACGGCGGACATAATCCCGCCGGAGCCGCAACCATCGCCGCCCTGCTCGCCGCCGACCCGAAACCGACGGCGGTCATCCTCGGCATGCTCGCAAACAAGGACGCCGCCGGATATCTCACAGCACTGCAACCCCATATCGACCGCCTGATCGCGGTGCCGGTTGTGGGTGAAGCAGCCTATGAACCGGACGCCCTGGCCGAGATCGCAACCGGCATCGGCCTCACGGCCACAACCGCCCCGTCCTGGAACGCTGCCCTCAGCGACGTTACCACCGACCGCATCCTCATATGCGGCTCCCTCTACCTCGCCGGCCAAGTCCTCGCAGAGCTAGACCTCAACCCCGCCTAAAACCCCGTCATTGCGAGCGACCAACGGGAGCGCGGCAAGCCAGAATGCTCACGTCCAGCACAGGCTGGATCGCCACGTCGCTCACGCGCCTCGCGATGACGACGAGGGAGGGAGTGATACTATCCCCATCACCTAAAAGCATCGTCATTGCGAGCGACCAACGGGAGCGCGGCAATCCAGAAAGCTCACGCCCGGCACAGGCTGAATCGCCGCGTCGCTCACGCGCCTTGCGATGACGGCATGAAAAAAGGGCGCCTCATAGGGCGCCCTTTTCGCGAATATCCGTAACTCGCTTAAGCGAGCGATTTTTTCAGCCACTCGGCCAGGGCCGATTTGGGCAGCGCGCCAACTTTGGTCGCGTGCGGGCGGCCGTCCTTGAACAGGATCATGGTCGGGATGCTGCGCACACCGTACTGAGCCGGCGAGGTCGGGTTTTCGTCGATATTCACCTTGGCGATGACGACTTCCGGCATTTCGTCGGAAAGTGCTTCAAGCGACGGGCCGATCTGTTTGCAGGGGCCGCACCATTCGGCCCAGAAATCCACGAGAACCGGCTTGCCGGACTTCAAAACATCACTGTCGAAGCTCGCATCCGTCACAGGCTTGGTCGCCATTTTTAGTCCTTTCTGAAAACACAGGTCAGCTTTTGCTTTGATGCAAATCTAGGTACCCGGCGGGCCGACGTCAAGGAAGCGACGGTCAGAAAACGACCCGGTCCAACATTTGATCCGGCAAGGCCATCAATCGCGCCCCGTCGGTCCAGAGCAAAGCGCAGTCAATGCGCCGCCCGGGATAAATCTGCTGCAACAGCCTCCGATAAGCCGCCATCTGCCGCACATAGGCAAGCGCCACATCCTCCACCCGGTCAGGCGGCGGGCGGTTGGTCTTGTAATCGATGACCAGCACGCGGCTGTCGGTCACGTACAACCGGTCGATCTGCCCGGCCACCGGCACCTGATCGACCAACCCAGCAATGGGCACCTCGGCCTGAGCCGCGGAGGAAAAGATCGGGGCGAACTCAGCATCTTCGAGAATCGCCATGACCTCGGCCACAATCTGCGCCACATCGAGTGGGGACAGGCCATAGGCCGGATCACCAAGAAACCGCCGCGCCGCCTCAGCCCGGGCCTCCGCCGCGAGCGACGGCAGGCGTTCGAGCAGGCGGTGAATGAGCGTACCCCTGCGGAACCGCACAGTTTCCTTGGCCCGCGCCGCCGCCGCACGCAACGGGCTTTGCACCTCGGGTTCGTCCTCCAAGGGGCGGGACGGGCTGAGCGGCCGGGCGGGCACCGGCTCATCCGGGGCCGTCATGCTGGCCCAGGCGGGGAGTGCCGCAGCTTCGCGCCGTTCCGCCGCACTGCGATCCGGCCGCACATCGCCGGTCTGGACTGTGGTAAAGCGTTTGACCGGGCCGTCCGGGCTGTCGAATTCGATCACGCCCGGCAGTTGGGCAAAGGCTTTTTCGAGATGCTCATACCAGCATCCGGTCTCGATCTTCATGCGCGCACCGACCCAGCCGGTCAGATAAAGCCGGTCCGCAGCCCGAGTCAGGGCCACATAAAGCAGGCGGGCCTGTTCTTCATCCTCCAGCGCCTTAACCTTGTCGCGGGCATCTTTCGCCGCACCGACCGTATTCTCCGACGACCCCGGCCACAGCAACAGGCGATCCACCGGCGGACGATCGCTGTCGATCGGGATGAGGCTGCCGCGCGGGCGGGGTTTCTGACAGGTGTCGGGCATGATGACCACCGGGGCCTGCAGGCCTTTCGAGCCATGCACCGTCATGATCCGCACTTCGTCCCGGCCTTGCTCCATATCACGCTTGATTTCGATATCCCGGGCCTCCAGCCAATGGAGAAAACCCTGCAGGGATGGCGTGTGGCTTTTTTCAAAGGCAAGTGCCAGGGCGAGAAACTCGTCGATCGGATCATGGGCTTCGCTGCCGAGCCGGGCGACGATGCGGGTGCGGCCACTTTTGCCCGAAGCATCGACGCCGTTCAGAACCGTAGCGAAGAAATCAAAGGGCGCGAGTTTGTCGGCGAGCCCGAGAAGCCCACCAAGAAATTCCGCCGCGTCCCCACCCGCGCCCGCGACCCGTGCCCAAAGCGAACCGCGACGGCCATGGGCGAGTCCGTAAAGATCATCTTCGCTCATACCCACGAGCGGCGATTTCAAAACCGTCGCCAAGGTCAGATCATCCTCCGGCAGCAACACAAAACGGGCCAGCGCCATCAGATCCATCACCGCCAGCTGATCGGTCACCACCATGCGGTCCGCGCCCGCCACCGGCACGCCCATGAGCTTGAGCGCGCTCAGAAGCAAGCCGTCAAAGGCCGAACGCCGCCGCACCAGAACCAGGATATCCCCCGCCGTCATGGCCCGGCCGCGCGCGGGCAAGGGTTCCTTATCCCTCAACCACTGCCGAATCTGCGCCGCGATCTTGATGGCAAGCCGTGCCGGGGCGCTCGCCTGGGTGGTCTGGTCGACCGGCAATTGCCAGCCATCCACATCCGCCCCGCGTTCGGGTTCCGGCAGCATCACCGGCCACAGTTCCACAAGCCCCGCGTCCTTGTCGCGCACAGTGCCATGACGCGTGTAACGATCATCGAGCAGATCGCCGCGCAGGGCCGGATCGGCGAACACCGCATCCACATAATCAAGCACCGCCGCCGTGGAACGGAACGACAGATCAAGCGGCACATCACGGAAATCGCCATCGACCGCCCGCACCCGGGCGGCGAAATGATCGCGCGAGGCGATGAAGGCGCGCGGGTCGGCGCGCTGGAAGCGGTAAATGGATTGCTTGACGTCGCCGACAGCGAAAATGCTGCGGCTGACCTCGCGCGCTGCCTCGCCGGCAAAGAAATCATCGGCCAGAGCTTTGATGACCTGCCATTGTTCGGGGTTGGTGTCCTGCGCCTCGTCCACCAGCACATGATCGAGCCCGCCATCGAGCTTGAACAGCACCCAGGGGGCAATCCCCGGCCGCTGCAACAACGCGAGCGTGCCAAGGATCAGATCATCATAATCAAGCGCCGCCTGCCGCCGTTTTTCCCGCGCGTAGATGTCAAGCACGGCAAAGGCAAAGGTCAGGGCCGCTGCCGTATTGTCCATGACCTCCACCAGCCGCAACCGGGCCACGAGCGCCTCCACCCGTTCCGCCTCCCCAAGCAAGCTGGCGAGCGTGCCCGGCCGCGCCTTTTCAGTCCCCTTGGTGACGAGCGTTTTGCGGATCTCCCCCTTCTGGGTCAGATAGGCCGGGGCATAGGCGCGGAAATCCGCTGGCGTCACGACGTCAAGCTCAAGCCAGCGGCCGAGGAGGGCGGCGCGCTCCATATCAGTCGCTGTGCCGCCGCCAAGCGCAAGCGCCGCCGCCTGCAGATCATCGCGGTTCTGGCTTGCGGCAAAGCCCGCGACCAGCTGCTCCGCCGTCTCCTCGGCCCCGATCCCGAGCACACGGGCGGTGGCCGCAAGCAGGCCGGGAAAGGTCTGAAACTGACGGCCAAGGCGTTCGAGCAGACCGCGTTCGCTTAACAGACCTGAGACGAAATCGCTGAAACTATATTCGGTCAGACGGCGGCTGATGCGGGCGAGGGCCTGCGACAGCGCCGTTTTCTCCTCCCGCGCCACCTCCATCAGGACCATGTCCAGGGCCGAGCGCAGAACCTCGGCGGCGCTGCGGTCGTCGATCAGACGGAAATGCGGCGGCAGCGAGGCCTCCAGCGGAAATCGCGCCAGCAGCGACTGGCAAAAGGCGTGAATGGTCAGGATCTTGAGCCCGCCCGGGACTTCAAGCACCTCGGCGAACAGACGGCGAGCGCGGCCCCGGGCCGCCTGCGGGCGGTCAACCCCAAGACCCGCCAACGCCAGATCAAGCCGCTCATCATCAAGCGTCACCCAACGGGCGAGCGTCGACTGAATGCGGTTCGACATTTCCGCCGCCGCCGCCTTGGTAAAGGTCAGGCATAAAATCCGTTCAGGCGGCGTGCCCGCAAGCAGCAGACGCAACACCCGGGAGGTCAGAACATGGGTCTTCCCGGTCCCGGCCGAGGCCGACACCCAGGCCGAGGCGGCAGGATCGGAGGCGCTGTCCTGAGCTTTGGTCATGCGTCGTCCTCGGTCTTGTCGCGGCCCACCAGACTGCCGACGCCTGACCATTCCTTGATGCGGGCGAGATGATCGTAATCGCCCGCCGTGACCTCCTCCGGCCGCATGGTTGAGCGATAGGGGGTCTCGGGCTTGTCGAATAAGGCCACCAGTTCACGCAGACCTCGCGCCGCCTGGGCTTTCCGGTCTTCCACATCCTTCATGGGCTTCATGGTCCCGGCCGGTTCGCCGCCATGGAGCCGCCAGAATTCAAGCCCGGTTACAGCGGCTGCGGGCAATCCCTTAAAGGCCCCGGCTTCAGCCATCATCGCCTCCAAGGGCATCTGCGGCTGATAACCAGCGACGATCTGGCGGTCTTCCGGCGGCTGGCCGGTTTTGTAATCAATGATGGTGAGCGTCCCGCCCGGGCCGCGATCGATGCGGTCGGCCTTGGCTGTCAGTTTGAAGTCGAACGGGCTTTCAAGGATATAGTCGCCCCTTCCTTCGTTCAGAACCGTCGTATAGAGCGCGCGTCGGTCACGCTCGGTGGCGATGA
Source organism: Govania unica (assembly GCF_027920805.1). Classification (GTDB taxonomy): domain Bacteria; phylum Pseudomonadota; class Alphaproteobacteria; order Sphingomonadales; family Govanellaceae; genus Govanella; species Govanella unica. The sequence continues at coordinate 151,832 of NZ_JANWOI010000004.1, read as the reverse complement.
ACCATTCAGCCACATGCTGAAAGCGCGGCCACCAGAAGGCGCGCACCGTGGGCCGGGTCAGATTGCGCCCGAATTCGTCCCGGCCGATGGCAATCAACCGGTCGAGAGCATCGGGCGGCAGCGTGATCGGATACTCATTCACAAACCGATCAAGGGCGGCGTGAATGATGTTCCCCTTGTCCGCCGCGCCGGGATCGGCATCGAGCGGATCGAGCGCCTTCAGGCGCAGAATATGCCGGGCATAGATGGCGTAAGGATCGCGCATCCAGGTGCCGATCTGGGTCACCGACAAGCGCTTGGGCCGGGCGTCGAGCGGCGGGCGCGGTTCGGGTGGCCGGGCGGGAGCAATCTCCGCCGGACGGTCAAGCCCCGCGAACCAGTCAAGCGCCGGATGGGCGGGCAACCGCCGGTCCTGCAACACGGCATCCATGCGCATAAGCCAACGCGACGGCACCGTCGGCGCGCCATCGGATTTTTCCGAGCGGGTCAACACCACCTCGGGCGCGGTAGCCGCCACGTAAAAGTCATGGGCCGATAGACCGATGCGGCGCTCCATGGGCGGCAGGCCGAAGGCCGCGCGCATGGGCCGCGACAGCCAGGGGTCGATGCCCGCGTCCGGCGGCCAGACGCCCTCGTTCAGACCGCCAAGAATCACCAGATCCGCATGCTGCAACCGCGCCTCAAGCGCGCCCCAGATATGCAGACGCGGATGGCGGCCATAACGCGGCCGCACCACCTTGCCGATCATCAGGGCTTTCAGAACGGCGGGATATTCTCCAGCCGGGATGGCGAAATCCTGCCCGCCATCGAGAAGTTCTTCGGAAAAAGCTGCCGCCGCCTCCCCCGCTTCCCCGGCCCAGAGACGCGCGGGGCCGCTCCGATCCGCGCTCGCCGCGAGCCGTTCCGCCGCCGCCACATGGGCCGCCGCGAGATCGCGCAGGCTGCCGCCGCCTGTCACCAGGGCCACGAACTCCGCGAGCCCCTCACTCAGGCCCTGCCACCAGCCCGCAAGCCGATCACGTAAAACTTCGTCGTCCAGGGCTTTCACCGCGCGGGCGATGCCATCCGCCCCGCCTGATGGTCTTGGGCCACGCAAGACCGCGATCTCAAGCGCCCGCACCTCAGCACGGAACTGCGCCATGGACCGCCCGCCCGCCGCCAGCGGATGCTTGAGCACGCCGAGCAAGGACACTGGCGCAAAATCCTGCGCCGCCAGCTCCGCCAGCAACAGAAGGAACACCCCGGGGCCGCTTTCGGCCAGGGCCGCGCCCGCCGAATCATCCACCAGAATATCCCAGCGTTTCAATTCAGCCGCCACCCGCCGCGCCAGCCCACGATCCGGGGTGACGAGTGCCGCCGTGCGGTCCGGGGTCTCAAGCGCCTCCCGCATCAGGAGGGCGATGGCCCCCGCCTCCTCCCGCGGGGACGGGGCGTCGATGCGGGAAAACCGGGCCAGCGCCTGATCCCAGTCAAGCGCGACCTCGCGCCAGGCGGCGGTGGTTTCGGCGGGACGGAGCGCTTCCTTCAACAGATCCCGGCGGGCGGCAGGGCCTTGCGGCAGCCGGGCCGCATCCTCCGGGGTGAGCCAGTCCATGACCTCGTGACGGACAATGCCGATCTCATCCTCGATCAGTTTTTTCATGGCCGCTTGCGGATGGGTCGGGCCGAGCATGTCCCAGCTGGCGTCCTCCATCTCGCGGTCGAAGGCGGGCAGCACCACGGCACCCTCAGGCAACCGCGCGACGGTGGCCATCAAGGCCGCCGCCGCCGGAATATTGCCGGTCGATCCAGCCGCGATCACAGGATCCCCCGGCGGATCGGCCTGCCAGATGGTGGCGAGCGCCTGCAGCAAACGATTGCGCCGTTCGGCCGCGTCCATGAACCCCTGTTCGGCGACAATCTGCGGCCAGTCCCGGCTGACGATTTCGAGAAAGGTCAGGGTTTCCTGCCAATGGCTGGCGAAATTGGCCGGCACCACGGTGGCGAGATCGGCGAAATCGCGGCCTTCGACGGTGACTTCATCCAGAAATTTGGCCAGTGCCGCCGCAAGCTCCACCGCCTGCGCCGTCGAGCCTGCGCCGTCCGCATGCCGCTTGGCGAAGGCCTCCACCAGCCGGGTCAGCATGAGCTGACGCCAGAGCGGCGGCACGGCGGGCGGCAGGGTCAGATCGGTCTCGGCCAGCGCCGGGTTGAACAAAAGCTCGTCTTCCTCCACGTCGCCAATAGGACGCATGACCGGAAGAATGAGCGGCACCCCGCCGGTGAGCCGCAGAAACGCTTCGCTCAGGGATTTGACGGCGCGCCGGGTCGGCAACAACACGGTGACCCGGCCAAGTTCGGCGCCTGCATAGCGCGCGAGGAGACCGGCGGCCAGTGCATCGACGAAGGACAAGCCGGCATCGATGCGGAACACCTGCGGGGTTGCGCGCAACGTCCGCGACATGGGCGTCACTCCGCCAGCAAGCGCTGTTCCGCCGCCCCAATGGCGTCCGGCGTCCCCACATGCATCCAGTCGCCGTCATGGACGAGACCGTAAAGCCGCCCGGCCGCGAGCGCCGCGTCATAAACTAGATTGAGGGAGAACGGCCCCTCCGGCTGCTTCGCGAACAGCTCGGGCTGCAGAATCTGGATGCCGGTGAACACATAGGGAGCGTTCGCCCTTGTGCCGCGCCGGGTCAGGCGCCCATCGTCCCCGAGATAAAAATCACCGGGGCCGTCATAGCCCGTGGCCTGATCGCGCGGGCAGAGCATCAACAGCCCGTCCATACGCTCAGCCTCAAACGCAAGCCCGAGCCGCGTGAGCGCAGGCGCGCCGCGATCCCGCCACAGCATGTCGCTGTTCAGCACATAGACCGGCGCGTCCCCCGCATAGGTGAGCATCTTTTTGACCCCGCCACCGGAATCAAGCAGCAGATCGCTTTCATCCGACAGGACGACTGTGGGCAAGCGCCCATCCCGGGTGACGGCAAAGGTCCTGAGACAGTCAGGCAGGTGATGCATATTGACGACCGCCCGATCGACCCCGACTTCGGCCAGCTGGTCGAGCATGCGGTCAAGCATGGGCTGACCGGCCACGGCGATCAGCGGCTTCGGCGTTTCAAGCGTCAAAGGCCGCATGCGGAGGCCGAGCCCCGCCGCCAGCAGCAACGCCTGTTTCGGCAACCGCGAGGTGGCGTCCGCACGCGGTGCAACCCCGCGCCGTGCGGCAGGCACATGACGATCGAACCAAAGCTTCAGATCCGCAAGCGCCGGATGGGCCAGATCGCGGTCGAGCAACCCCCAGACACGGGGGATCAGATCGAGGTAGGCGGCCTTGCCGTCGCGGGCGTAAAGCCGGGTGAAAATGCCGATGATCTTGACGTTGCGCTGGGCCCCGAGGATGGCGTAATCGCGCCGGAACGCCTCCGCATCAAGACCCGTGGCACCCAGGTAATGATCAATCATCTCATCAGCCAGAGCGGGCGGCACATCGCGCCGGGCGTCTTCAAGAAGCGACACCAGATCATAAGCCGGATGTCCGGCCACCGCGTCCTGAAAATCCAAAAGCCCGACCCGCGCCACCCCATCACGGTCCGGCAGCCACATCAGATTGTCGGCGTGATAATCGCGCAAGACCAGCACGTCCCGGCCCGGCTCAAGCTGCGCGAGCGCCGCCCGCCACAGCGCTATGAACTCCTGCCGCAACGCGACGGTCATTGGGGTGCCGGTGAGCGCGGGCAGATACCAGTCGGTGAAAAGCTGCAGTTCACGCCCATAAAGCGCGTCATCATACCGCGGCAGCACGTAGGTTTCGCCGTTGCCAACCGCAAGATCCCCGGGCACCGGATGCCGGTGAAGATCCACGAGTACGTCGACCGCCGCCTCATATAGCCCGCGTTCCATGGCAGGCTCTCGTGGGATGACCCGCGAATAACGGTCGTCGCCGAGGTCTTCAAGCAACAGAAAGCCGTGGGCCACATCGGCCGCAATCAAACCTGGCGCCGACAGGCCCAGCGACTCAAGATAGCGGGTAATCGCCACAAACGGACGCACGTCTTCGCGCGGCGGCGCCGCATCCATCAGAACCGCTGGTCCATCCGCGCTTTCAAGACGGTCGTAATGACGGAACGAGGCGTCTCCCGCGATCCGCACCCGCGCTGCCCGGCTCCATCCCGCGCTGTCGAGAAAGGCCCGATCGAGAGTAGCCCGCAGAGACGTCATGGTCTGTCCTTCACCCAGTTCCGTGCCATGGCAAGGGGCTGAAGCCGTCTAGCCCAGCGCTCCGTTGCATCAATGATAAGACTGCGCCGGTCATCCGCCGCCATCTCGAACGTGAGAGATAACCGCTCCACCGGCAAAAGGGAACCGAGCCGTTCCGGCCATTCAATCAGGCTGAGCGCGCCGTCAAGCGCCTCCTCGAACCCGAGTTCATAGACTTCGTCTTGATCCTCAAGACGATAGAGGTCGAAATGCCAGATTAATCCGGCCCCGTCGCCATAAGTCAGCACGAGATTGAAAGTCGGGCTCGGCACATCGATCGCCCCGAACCGCGCCTGAATGAAGGCGCGGGCGAAGGCGGTCTTGCCCGCCCCAAGATCGCCCTCAAGGGTGATCACATCCCCCACGGTGCCAAGCGGTTCCAACAGCTCCGCAAGTGCCTGGGTCGCCGCGAGGTCGGGGAGGTCAACAGTCCAACGCATGCCGCCCTCCTTCATCTCCCTTGCGCCAGAGGCACGACGACGCTGGTCGATGGCTGATGGCGCGGCAGACGGCAGAGAATGCGCGTGCCCGCATTTGGTTCGGAACTGAGGGTGACCGTGCCACCATGGAGTTCGACAAAGCTCCGGACCAACGACAGGCCGAGGCCCGCGCCCTGACCGCGCGGCACATCTCGTCCGGTATGGAAGCGTTCGAACACCTGAAGCTGTTCGTCGGCAGGAATGCCGATCCCGGTGTCGGTCACAAAAAGCGTGACAAAATCATTATCGACCCCGCCGCCCAGGGTGATCTGGCCGTGAGGCGGGGTGAATTTCATGGCGTTGCTCAAAAGATTATACATCACCTGCCGGATACGCTTTTCATCGCCATCGATCATGCCGAGCCCCGGGGGAATTTCAAGCTGCAAGATATGGTTGCGCTTCTTCAATTCCTCCCGCGCCATGGCGGCCACATTGCGCAGCGTCTGTCCGATATCGAACAGACGGGTTTCAAGCCGGATGCCGCCCGCCTCAACCACCGAAAGATCGAGAATATCATTGATCAGCACCATCAACTGGGCCGAGGATTCAAGGATATTGCGCGCATAGGTATGCTGTTGCGCATTAAGCGCGCCGTAATATTCCTTATCGAGCAGCTCGGCGAAGCCCATCACATTGTTCAGGGGCGTGCGCAGCTCATAGGAGATATGGGCGACGAATTCAGTCTTCAGACGGTCCGAGGTTTCAAGCGCCTCGTTCCGTTCCCGCAGCGCGCGTTCGATACGCAGGCTGTCCGTCACATCGACAAAAGTATAAAGCGTCGCCCCATCCGGCAGCGGCACCGCCGCGAAATCAATCTCGGACCCGTCCTTCCGGCTCAGCCGGCCGCCGCGCACCACCCGTTCGCCATCGTCATAAAGCAGCGCGCGGAATTTTTCATATTCCGCCGGAACGTCGAAATAGCTTTCCGCCTCGGTCAGCAGATCGGACAGATGCGGCGCTTCGGTGATCGCCCCCTCGTCCAGATGCCAGACTTTGAGGAAGGCCGGATTCGACAGCTTGAGCCGACCGTCGCTGCCGATCACCGCAATGCCTTCATGAAGACTGTTGAGCGTCGCCCGCTGCACGGCAATCAGCGTGTTATAATTGCGTTCAAGGGCCAGACGGTCGGTCACATCCTCATAGAAAATCAACAGCCCGCCAAGCGGATGGGGCTGTGTCACCACGCGCAGAGTGGCTCCGTCGGGCAGATGCCACATTTCTTCAAGCGGTTCGAGCAACTGGGTGTAATGAGCGAGATGCGCGCGTTTCCAGGCCGGGAAATCGGCCTGTTCCGGCAGCCGCCGTCGTTCGCGCATTTCTTCAAGCAGTTCGCTGTGATGCGGCCGCGACGACATCCATTCTTCAGGCAACCGCCACAGCCGGGTGAAAGCATTGTTATAGAATTCAAGCGTCTTGTCGGCGCCGAAAATAGCCACAGCGGTCGAGAGCTTGTTCAGGGTCTCCGCATGAGACTCCATATAGCGGGCGAATTCGGCGCGGGCATCCTCAAGCTCCGTGCGGTCGACGGCATAGCCGGTGACCCCTGCCTGAGCCCCCGCCCCGCCATCCGGGGTATTCTGCATCAGCAGCGCCCGGCGCTGGCCGTCGATCACCACATAATGCTTGGTGGCGAGACCGCGCTCCTCATCCTGGGCGCGGGCGGCGTCATCCCGACTCGATCCGGTGAGCGCGTTGCCCACAAGCTCGATACCCTCGCGCAACACAGTCTCGGCATCGGCCGCCTCAACCGCCCGGATATAGGCGGTGTTCACATAGCCAAGGCTCAAATCGCCGCCACGCCGCCAGACCGGAAAATTTATCCCGTCAAGGGTATGATGCAGATTGCGGTTTTCGTCCTCCAGACGGGAGACCAGCTGATCGCGGGCGCTGATCTCGGCCCGCTGGTCGGACAGGTCGACAAACCACAACAGCGCCGACGCTGTTCGCCCCGCTCCGGCGCGTTCGGCCACCACGCGAAAATTACGTTCCGCGCCCGCAACCTCAAACGGTGCGGGCAACGCGCCGCCGGTGCGGGCGGCGGCGGCGGCTTCTTCCAGCCGGGCGAAACCGGCGGCGGCGAAGCCCCGCCGGCCGCTCGCGTCAAACAGATCGGAAAAGGCCATGAGACCGCGGCGCTTGCCAAGCCAGCGGCCAAGCCGGGGGCTGGCCGAAAAATCGCCGTCGCGCACCCAGAGCACATAAGCCGCCGGAACCGAATCGAGAATGGCGGCCAGACGATCGCTCGCCCGGCGTTCATGCCGCGCCCGGCGCATGGCGTCACGGCCCGTGCAATAGGCCCAGATCGCGAGCCCAAGCGTCGAGACCACAATGGCGCTGCCGAGCATGAAGGTCGAGGTGCCGGAGGAGATCACAGGAGTCGCCCCAGCCGGAGCCGCGCCCGCCGGAGCGGACGCCGCAAGACCAACCAGCCCGCCGGCAGCCGTCGCCACTCGCCTAACTGAGACTATAATACTCATGCCCACTCGCCCTTTGTGGCACAGACTATGGTGCCCGGCACGAGAACTCAAGCCGCACTTGCATCCCGCCCGCCACCTCTGTCCATGAGACCTCCTGAGCGCCACAGCAAATGCACACTGGAAATTGATTGGAGGACATGCCAAAGAATAGGCTAAGGAAATGGGCGCTTTACTGCCGCCGATCTCAGCGCATGCTGACCCCGGCACGGGGGCCTATAAAGGCTTACAAAGGTTTGGGGGACCATCTGTCTTGACCGTCGACAACGAGACCACACCTGCCGTTTCAAGCCTCAAACGAAGCGCCTCCTTCGGCAAGCTTCATATCATTTCCTTCATCGCCATCGCCATTGTCGCCCTGCTCGCGATCAATCACCTGATGGCCGAGGTCAATCTGTCCTCGGTGCGCCATGCCTTGCGGAATTTCAACACCCATTCCCTGCTGTTTGCCGGGCTCGCCGCCGCGGCAAGCTATATCGCCATGATGGGCTATGATCTCTGCGGCGTGCGCTATGCCGGGGTCAAGGTGCCGGTGCTGCACACGCTCCGCACCTCGTTTTGCGCCTTCGGGCTTGGCAATACGCTGGGCGGCGGCTGGCTATCGAGCGGGGCGGTGCGCTTTCGCCTCTATTCCTCGGCCGGTGTCGACCCTCTGAATATCGGCAAGATCATTGCCTTCATCACCTGGGGCTTCGGCCTTGGCATCGTCGCCATTTCGGTGTTTGGCCTGTTGGCGCGGCCCGAAGTGATCGCCGATCTGTTCGAGTTTTCCATCTGGGTACCGCGTCTTATCGGGATCATCGGCGCGCTATTTGTGCTGGTGGTCCTGGTCCTGCCCTGGATGCGCGACAAACTGCACATCGGGCGTTGGGCCCTCAGGTTGCCGTCGGGACCGTTGACGCTCGCGCAGGTGCTGCTGGCCGTGCTCGACCTCGTCACCGCCGCGCTGACGCTGTGGTTCCTGCTGCCCTCCCATGACATGACCCTGCCAACCTTTATGGGCGTCTATGCCATCGCCATCGCCGCCGGGCTCATCAGCCATGTGCCGGGTGGGCTTGGGGTGTTCGAGTCGGTCATTATTTTCGCGCTCAAGCCCTATGTGGATATCCCGGAGCTGACGGCGGCGCTGGTGGTCTACCGGATCGTCTATTATCTGGTGCCCTTCATGCTCGCCCTCCTGATGTTCACCTTGCATGAGGCGTCGATCATCTCGCGCTGGTATCGCGGCAGCTTTCTGTCCCGGGGTGCCGGCAGTTACGGCCATCTGGTGCTTGCGGGCGCGACATTCTTCACCGGCGCCATGCTGATGGCGTCAGGGGCACTGCCCGCCGCAAGACATTCACTGCGCGTCCTCGATCAGACCGTACCGCTGGTTTTTCAGGAAGTTTCGCATTTCCTCGCCAGTCTCGGCGGGCTCGCCATGCTGGCGCTTTCTCAGGGCTTGCGACTACGAAGCCATACTGCCTGGCAGCTCAGTTGCGCCATCGTCGCCATCAATATTCCGCTCGCGCTTTTGAAGGGGCTTGCCGTTACCGAGACCTTGATTCTCGTGACCATCCTCACGCTGCTGTTTCTCGCCCGCCCGGCCTTTTACCGGCGCACCCGGCTCAATCAGCTGAGCCTGACGCCGGACTGGTGGTTCGCCTTTGCGGCCACGCTCGTGACCGTGACCTGGTTGCTGTTCTTCGCCTATAAACATGTGGAATACAGCAGCAATCTCTGGTGGCAGTTCGAAAGCATGGCCGAAGCCCCACGCAGTCTGCGCGCGATCGTCGGCGTCGCCGCCGCCGCCTTCGTGCTTGGCTTCATGCATTTGCTCCGCCCCCATGCCGCCCGGCCGAAAGCGCCGGACGCCGCAGCCCGGGCACAGGCCAGCGCAATCGTGCGCAAGCAGACCGTGAGCGAAGCCTGTCTCGCGAATCTCGGCGACAAATATTTCCTGTTCAGTGACAGCGGTCAGAGCTTCATCATGTATGGCGTGCGTGGCCGGTCCTGGATCAGCCTTCTTGATCCCATCGGCCCGGTCGAGGAACATGCCGAGCTGGTTTGGCGGTTTCGCGAAATGTGCGACCGCGCCGGATCGCGAGCCGCCGCTTATCAGGTCTCCGTCGGGGCGTTGTCCTATTACATTGACGCCGGATTCAGCGCCCGGCGACTTGGTGAAGAAGCCCGCGTAAATCTGGCGGATTTCGACATCGGCTCAAGCAGCTTTCGCAGTTTGCGGCAGTCGTGGAACCGCGCCCAACGGGATGGCCTGACGTTCGAGATCATCCCCAAGGCTGAGGTTCCCACTCATCTGAGCCAACTCGAAGCCATCTCCGACGCCTGGCTCGACGGTCATGAAACGCGGGAAAAGAGCTTTTCGCTCGGCAATTTCTCGACCGCCTATGTGACCAGCCAGCCGGTCGCCATCATTCGTCTAAATGGCAAGGCCGTCGCGTTCGCCACGCTCATGCTGACCGACCAGAAGGTCGAGGCCAGCATCGACCTCATGCGCCATCTGCCGGAAGCGCCGGGCTCGGTGATGGATTTCCTGTTCGTGTCGCTGATCCAGCATTTCAAGGCCGAGGGCTATGTCTGGTTCTGCCTTGGCATGGCGCCCTTGGCCGGACTTGCAGTGCACCCGCTCGCGAGCTTCTGGCACAAGGCGGGGCGGCAATTGTTCCTGCGCGGTGAACGACTTTACAATTTCCAGGGACTGCGCAGTTATAAGGAAAAATTCCATCCGGTATGGCGGCCACGCTATCTCATGACCACCTCAAGCCTGAGCGCTTATGTGGCCATGCTAGACACGGCAGCCCTGATTTCCGGTGATTTACGTGGCATGGTGACCAAATGATGATAGCACGCTGGCTTGTTGCCATCTCCCTGATATTCGGCAGCATTGCCATCACCGGACCCGCTCAGGCAGTGGAAATCGGGCGCTTTCAAAAGCTTTGGGTCAAGGTACCGGCGAAACCGCTTGGCTTCACCTTTATCCTGTCCGGCAACACCGGCTGGGGTCAGCGCGAACAGGCCCTGGCCGACACGCTCTACGACAAGGGTTGGACCAGCGTGGGCATCGACCTCCCGCTCTATCGCGCCGGGCTTATAACCGGAGACAATAATTGCCATCAGGTGGCCAACGAGCTTGTGGCGCTGGCCAAGGCGATGCAGCGCGAACAAGGGGGCCGCAGTTATCTATTGCCCGCCGTGATTGGTTTTGGTGAAGGTGGCACCCTCGCCTATGACGCGCTCGCGCAATCCATGCGTGAAAGCTTCAGCCTGGTGCTGAGCGTGGACCGCACACCAACCCTCAATACCCCGCTCGCGCTCTGTGGTCTCACTGCGACCAAAACGGCGACGGGCTTCAGCTATGCAGATGTTCCCGTCGCGCAACTGACGGCCCCCTATCAGTCCCTGACTGCGGCGGCCGCATCGACTGCCGCGCTCGCCGCCCGCTTTGTCTATAATGACGGCCCGGTGGCGGCGCGTGCCGACCTCGCCAAGCTGCCGATTATCCCGCTGCCGGTGCAGACCGCCGGTGATGTCATGGTGGTGTTCATCGCCGGGGACGGCGGCTGGCGCGATCTTGACCGCACCATTGGCGAACGCTTGCAAACCATGGGCATCCCGGTGGTCGGGCTCGATACGCTGCGCTATTTCTGGACGTTGCAAAACCCCGACCGGCTCGCTGCCGACCTCGACAAGATCATCAAATATTATTCCACGACCTGGAAGCGGTCCAAGGTGATCCTCGTCGGCTATTCCTTCGGCGCCGATGTGATGCCCGCCGCCTATAACCGTCTGCCCCATGCGACGCGGGAAAAGGTCATCGCGCTCAGTCTGCTGGCCCTGAGCAAAACCGCCAATTACGAAATTTATGTGTCCGGCTGGATCGGCATCCATAATGACAAGGGCGCCCCCGTGCTGCCGGAACTGCAGAAGATCCCGGTCGCCAAGATCCAATGCATCTATGGCGAAGACGAAACCAAAGAAAGCCTGTGCCCGCTTCTGGAAAAAGCCGGCGCCAGCGTGTTCAAGACCAAGGGCTCACATCACTTCGACCATGACTACGTAAGCCTCGCCAATCGCGTCGCCAAAGCCCCGAGCGGGCGGTAATCCCACCACCACCAATTGTCATTGCCGGGCTTGACCCGGCAATCCATCTGGCTGCTGCTCGCCGGTTGAGCCATGGATTACTGGGTCAAGCCCGGTAATGACAAATCAAAAGTCATCGCGAGCCGCGTGAGCGGCGTGGCGATCCAGTCTTTCGGCTCCGCCAGACTGGATTGCTTCGGCTGCGCCTCGCAATGACGGGGTAACCAGCACTCCCAATAAAAAAGGCATGGTCGGGAGATCCCCGGCCATGCCTGTTTGTAATGCTCTCTCCGCTTAGTAGCGGTAATGATCGGGCTTGAACGGACCCTTATCCGTGACGCCGATATAGGCGGCCTGTTCGGTCGTGAGCTTGGTCAGCTTGACCCCAAGCTTGTCGAGATGCAGCGCCGCGACCTTTTCGTCGAGATGCTTCGGCAACACATAAACATTGTTGTCGTATTTGCTGCCATCAGCATAAAGTTCGATCTGCGCCAGCACCTGGTTGGTGAAGGAGGCCGACATCACAAAGCTTGGGTGGCCGGTGCCGCAACCGAGGTTCACGAGACGGCCCTTGGCCAGCACGATCAAGCGCTTGCCATCCGGGAACACCACTTCGTCGACCTGCGGCTTCACTTCTTCCCAGGCGTAGTTCTTAAGCCCGGCAATCTCGATTTCGCTGTCGAAATGGCCGATGTTGCAAACGATGGCGCGGTCCTTCATGGCCCGCATATGTTCGGCGGTGATGACGTCCTTGTTGCCGGTGGCGGTGACAAAAATGTCGGCGCGGCTGACCGCGTCCTCCATGGTCACCACTTCGTAACCTTCCATGGCCGCCTGCAGTGCGCAGATCGGATCGATTTCGGTCACGAGCACACGCGCGCCACCATTCCGGAGCGACGCTGCCGAGCCCTTGCCGACGTCGCCGTAACCGGCAACCACAGCCACTTTGCCTGCCAGCATGACGTCGGTGGCGCGGCGGATGCCGTCAACCAGACTTTCGCGGCAGCCATAGAGATTGTCGAATTTCGACTTGGTGACGCTGTCATTGACGTTGATGGCCGGGAACGGCAGACGGCCTTCCTTGGCCATGATGTAAAGACGGTGCACGCCGGTGGTGGTTTCTTCGGACACGCCTTTGATGGCATCACGGCATTTGGCCAGGAAGCCGGGCTTTTCCTTGTTCACACGGGCGATGAGCTTGAACAGAATTTCTTCTTCTTCATTGCCCGGCTTGGCGATGAGAGCGGGATTCTTTTCCGCTTCGGCGCCGAGAATGATCAGCACGGTGGCGTCGCCGCCATCGTCGAGAATCATGTTCGGCACGCCGCCATCGCCCCATTCGAAGATCTTGAGCACATAGTCCCAATATTCTTCAAGGCTTTCACCCTTATAGGCGAACACCGGGATGCCGGCAGCGGCAATGGCGGCAGCGGCCTGATCCTGGGTCGAGAAAATATTGCAGGACGACCAGCGCAGATCGGCGCCAAGATGCTTCAGGCTTTCGATCAGCACGGCGGTCTGAATGGTCATATGCAGGCAGCCGGCGATGCGCGCGCCTTTGAGTGGCTGTGCTGCGCCGAATTCGTCACGGACCGCCATGAGCCCGGGCATTTCGGTCTCGGCAATGGCGATTTCCTTGCGGCCCCAGCCAGCGAGCCCGATGTCGGCAATTTTGTAATCCGCAGTCGTCATGACAGTCGCTTCCTTTGTGCTTGCTGACGTAAACGGGAATATCTGGAGCCCATACAGGCCCCGACCCTGCGCCTTATAGCAAATAACGGCGGGGAAACTCAATCATAAAGAAATCTTTATATGTATATATGTGATTTCTTCAGGAACCGGTCGACTGCTGCTCAAGGTCACGGTTGAAGGCCGTGAGGGTGCGGGCGATGGCCCGGGCATCGGTCATGGCCATGATCTCGGTCGCGAGCCGGGTCACAACCGCACTGTCGAGCCCGCGAATGCGGCGTTTGATCCGTGGCAAAGCGAGCGGCACCATGGACAGTTCCCGCAGTCCAAGCCCGATCAGCAGGGCCGTATAACGGTCATCGCCCGCAATCTCGCCGCAAAGATTAACCGGGATTCCAGCCCGCTTCGCCGCCTCGGTCGAAAACTGGATCAGCCGCAGAACCGCCAGATGCAGGGGATCATAAAGATGCGCCACCTGTTCATTGCCGCGATCAATGGCCAGGGTATACATGGTGAGGTCATTGGTGCCGATCGAGAAAAAATCCGACACCTGGGCCAGCGCATCCGCCGCAAGGGCTGCGGCCGGAACTTCGATCATGACGCCAAGCGGCGGCAGTTTTTCGGGCAGATCCTCCCCCCGGCGCTTGAGCTTGCGCATCATGTCCACCAGAATCTCCCGCACCAGCATGACTTCTTCGCAGGTGGTGATCATCGGCAAAAGAATACGTACCGGGCCATGGCAAGCGGCGCGCAAAATGGCGCAAAGCTGATTTTCAAGCAAGCCGCGCATCTTAAGCGAAAAGCGAATGGCGCGCAGGCCAAGGGCTGGATTGGGGTCGCTCATCTTGATGTCGCCGAACTGGGGGGTCAGCTTGTCGGCGCCGACATCAAGCGTGCGCACCGTCAGCTCCGTCCCATTGAGGCCCTCAAGGATGGTGCGCAGAATCTCATATTGTTCGTCCTCTCCAGGCAGATCAGGGCGATTCATGAACAAAAATTCGCTGCGCAACAGGCCCACACCTTCGGCCCCCACGCCCATAAGCACGGCAAGTTCCGATGGTAGCTCCATATTGGCTTTGAGCGTCACCTTCTCGCCGTTCAGGGTCTCGGCCGGCAGATCACGCAAGGTGGCGAGATGCGCCGTTTCGGCGGCAAAGGCCGCCTGTTTCCCGGTGTAATGAGACAGCGTATCTTCGGTCGGATGGACGATAACCATCCCATTCTCGCCATCGATGATGACGAAATCGCCGGTTCGGATGTCTTCCACAAGCCCGGGCGCACCGAGCACGGACGGTAAACCCAGACTGCGCGCCATGATGGCCGTATGACCTTCGGCGCCGCCCTGCATGGCGGCAAATCCGCCAATGCGGCTCCGATCCATCATCAGGGCGGTATCGGCGGGGGTGATTTCATCGGCGATAATGACCGAGCCGGCCGGAACATGTTCGAATCCGCTCGCGGTCTTGCCCATCAGATTACGCAAAAGCCGGGTCCCGACCTCGCGCACATCGGTGATGCGGGCGGCGATATAGGGATCGTCAATGGCGCGAAAATCCTCCTCGATCTGATCGAGGCTTTGCACCACGGCAGCTTCGCTGTTGATGAATTCCGACCCAATAATGGCGCGCACACTGCGCGTCAGCCGCGAGCCTGCCAGCATATGATGATGCGCATCAAGGAGAATGCCGAATTCCTCGGCGGCAAGGCCGGTCAGTTGCACGGCTTTTTGCTGAAGAGTCTCCAGCTGCTGCTGCGCCTCGGCCACCGCCGCGCCGAAGCGGGCACATTCCGCCGCCACATCATCGGGAGCAATGACATATTCCGGGACCCTGAGCGCTCCGCGCTCGATCACATAGGCCGTGCCGAGGGCTGCGCCGTAGGAGACGCCAACGCCTTTGATACGTTGTTCACGCTGATTCTGTGCCGGAGTACGGGCCATTCGGGTCTCCCTGGACCTGCAAGGTCCGCAAGGAATGGATCAGGGATCACGCAGGCGGGTTACTCTTCGCCGAATTTTTCAACCACCAGCACCGCCAGCGCATCCATGGCACGCGCGGCTTGCGGACCTTCGGCCCGAATCAGAATCTGGTCGCCCGGCGCGGCCGCCAGCATCATCAACCCCATGATGGAGGTTGCGCAGACCTCAACGCCATCCTTGGCCACAGTTACCCGAGCTTCGAACTTTCCAGCCGTACTGACGAATTTAGCCGATGCCCGCGCATGCAGCCCACGCTTATTGGTGATCGTAAGCTTGCGTTCGAGGGCAGCCCCATGAACATTTTCCCCGTTGATCTCTGTCATTCACTCTCCCCTGCGAGCACCCGCGATGCCACATTGATATATTTGCGACCCGATTCCTGCGCAGCCGCGACCGCTTCGTCCAGAGTCGACTGATCGCGCACGGTGGCGAGCTTGATCAACATCGGCAGATTGATCCCGGCAATCACTTCCACCTTGCCATTGGTCATGACGGAAATGGCCAGATTCGACGGCGTGCCGCCGAACATATCGGTCAGGATGATGACCCCGTCGCCCTCCTCAACCTCGTTCACGGCATCGAGAATATCCTTCCGCCGCTGCTCCATATCGTCGTCCGGTCCGATGCAGATCGATTTGATCGCCCGTTGATGGCCGACCACATGTTCCGTGGCGGCGACAAATTCCTCAGCCAAACGGCCGTGAGTGACCAACACCATGCCGATCATAGGACGTCTCCCAGAACGGTGTCGGAGATTTCACGCGCGCGTTCCAATTCCCGATGTATCACGTTTACTCTGTATCCTTGCTCTATGAGCATCTGGCCCATGCGTTCCGTCAAAAGGACAGAACGATGGCGACCGCCCGTACAACCAAAGGCGATGGTAAGATAAGCTTTACCCTCCCGTTCATAGAGGGGCAACAGGGAGATCAACATCTCCTGCAACCTCTCCACGAATGGAGCATAGCTCGGATCGGCTTCCACATAGGCGGCGACCCCCGCATTGCGGCCGCTCATGGGGCGCAACTCCGGATCATAATGGGGATTGCGCAGGAACCGCACGTCAAACACAAGATCGGCGTCCCGTGGCAGGCCGCGCGGATAGGCGAAAGATGCCACCGTCACCATAAGACGGCTGCCGCCCGCCCCAGTGGTCTGCGTAAACCCTTGGGTAATCGACCGCTTCAGTTCATGCCCCGTGAGGTCGGTGGTGTCGAAAATATAATCGGCATGGCCCCGCACCACTTCCATGGTCTGGCGTTCGCGGGCGATGCCGTCACGCACCGGACGATCGACCGCCAGCGGATGACGCCGCCGAGTCTCGGTAAAGCGCCGCGCAAGCACATCATCGCTGCATTCCAGAAACAGCAAGGTGAGGTTGATGTGATCCCGATTCCGGAGCGCCGCAAGATCGGCCTCGAAGCGGTCGGCGCGAAAGGCGCGGGTGCGACTGTCGATGCCGACGGCAATGGCATTTGTCGGCTGATGATCCGGATTGTCATCGTCAAGCGACAGCAACGCCGGCAACAAGGCCAGCGGCAGATTGTCGATGGCCTCGAACCCGAGATCCTCGAAAGCCCGGAGCGCCGATGATTTCCCCGCCCCGGATAAGCCGGTCACGAGCACCACACGCACCTTGTCGGTTCGGACTTTCGAACCTTGAACCGGCTGATTCGCTGGCCCACGCTCCATAGACACTCTCCAAACCCCTGAAATAAGACCCTTTTTCAAAGGGTTCTCTTACCGGCGGCGATTCTTGCAGACCTCGGCAATAGCTGCAACTTTTGCCGCCGATGCCGCCAGAAACGGATCAAGCCCGTAAAGTGGCAGCTTGACCCCGGCGAGGGTAGCATAGCGCGCCTCGGGCAGGCGTTCGATCGAGCTATCGGCCATCAGATCGATGACCGCATGGATTTCAGCCACGGCCGTGGTCGGCACAGACAGAATCCCGACGCCGCGCAATTCCATGCGACCCCGGATATTTTCCGCCGCCATGGCGTAAAGCCGCCCGCCCTCACCCCGCAGCCAGACGTAATCATCGCCGATGAGCCGTCCCCCCGCCGCGATCACCCGCCAGGCGAGATCCGACTTGCCGCCGCCCGAGGGCGCGCGCAGCAACACGCCGGCTCCCTGCCACAACACCGCTGTTCCATGAAACAAAAGCGCGCCCGTCTTTTCGGGCATATTTTCGGGCATTTTGTTGGGCCTCCGCAGGTTGATCAAACAATGGGCAGGCGCACGATAAAACGTGCGCCACCACCCGGTGCATCAGATCCCCCCACATCCGTATCCGCACTTGCGTTCCGGCCGACCGCCCAGCCATCGCGTTTTGTCGCACGACGATTTTCTGCGAAAATTTCTCCGCCATGGGCCTCAACAATGCGTTTACATATGGCGAGCCCGAGACCGGAGTGCTTGCCAAAGCCCTCGCTCGAAGGCCGTTCCGAGTAAAAGCGATCGAAAATGGCCGCGATATTTTCCGGTGGAATTCCCGTCCCTTCATCCTCAACCAAGACTTCCGCCTCCAGACCGCGGCGGCGCAGGGTGATGGTCACCGGCTGTCCAGGCGGGCTGAAGCTGAAGGCATTGTCCACAAGATTGCGAATGACCTGCCCGAGCGTCGAATCGATTCCGGGAACCAGCATGGACTTCTGGCGTGGCTCCGACGGCAACACGAGCGTGAGCGGCGGCGTTCCGGGCTTCGCGGTGGCTTGATACACCTCCACAAGCTCCTTCAGCAGAATGACAAGATCCACAGGCTCCATATGGGCCCGCGACATCTGCGCATCAAGACGGCTGGCCGCCGATATATCCGTAATCAGGCGATTAAGGCGGGCCACATCGCTTTCCATGATGGCCATCAATTTTTCTTGATTGGCCGGGTCCTTGGTGCGCCCAAAGGTTTCAAGCGCCGACCTGAGCGACGTCAGCGGATTTTTGATCTCATGACTGACGTCGGCGGCAAAGGCTTCCACCGCGTCAAGCTGACGAAACAGCACCGCCGTCATATCCTGTAACGAATGCGACAACTCGCCAATTTCGTCATTGCGGTGGGTGAAATCGGGAATTTCCACATTGCGCCCGCGCCCCGGCCGTACCCGGTCGGCCGCTTCGGCCAAAAGCCTTATGGGCCGCGCGATGGTGCTGGCGAGGAAGGTCGACAGCAACAGCGTGACACCCAGCGAAATTCCGAAAATCTTCAGGATCTCAACACGTTCTTTGCGCACCATGCGGTCGATATCGGCAGTATCCTTCGACAGCAGCAGGCCGCCGAGCACCCGGCGCAACCGCTGCACCGGCACCGCCACGGTGATAATGGTCGCCCTCTGGTCCGTCACCCGCATGCGCACATCAGCGTCACCGCCAAGCGCCGCCATGACCTCCGGATATTGTTCTGCCTGCTGGTGCATGGATTCCGTGTAAAGCGGCAAATCATCCTTGGCGGCCAGGGAATCGACGCCGCTGTGGAACGCATTGGCGATCTTTTTCCACAAGGATTCCCAGGTGCCGATCGGCGGCAGTTTCTTGGTGACGATGAGATTGCCAACAGCCAGATCGCGGCTGTCGACCAGAAGATTGCCATTGACCGCGAACAGGCGGGCGCGGATTTCAGCCGGAACCACAAGACGGGCCAGAATCTGGTTTGCCCGCTCGACCTCAAGCGCCCGCGCCGCCGGACCGCTTGTGGCCGCCTCGCTCAGGGCGCCGGCGATGATCTCGCCCTCAATGCGGAGATTCTGGATACGGGCGTCGATCAGGCCCTGACGAAACTGATCAAGATAGAACACGCCGCCGACCAGAATGGCGAGCGCGATGGCATTGATCGCCAGAATTCGGCGCGTGAGGATGCTCTTCCCCGGTTTACGACGGGGTTCGGCGGCGCCACTCGGCCAAAAACGTAAAAGCTCCATACCAGACAGGATTCACTTCTGATCAGTTTTCGGTATACCGATAGCCGACACCATAGAGCGTTTCGATATTCTTGAAGCTGTCATCGACGGCCCGGAATTTCTTGCGCAAGCGCTTGATATGGCTGTCGATGGTGCGGTCATCCACATAAACATCGTCGGAATAGGCCATATCCATCAGCTGTTCACGGCTTTTCACATGGCCCGGGCGCTGCGCCAGCGCCTGCAGGATCAGAAATTCGGTCACGGTCAGATTGACCGGATGTTGATCCCATTCGCACAAATGCCGTACGGCATCGAGCCGGAGTTTGCCCCGCAGCATGAAGGCGTCTTCCTGAGCGCTGCCGTCGGCCGGGATCTGCGCGGCTTCGGCGCGCCGCAACACGGCGCGGATGCGCTCGATCAGCAGCCGCTGCGAGAACGGTTTGCGGATATAGTCGTCGGCCCCCATTTTGAGGCCCAGAACCTCGTCGATCTCGTCTTCCTTCGAGGTCAGAAAAATGACCGGAAAATCCTGATCCTGACGCAACCGGCGCAAAAGCTCCATGCCATCCATACGCGGCATCTTGATGTCAAACACCCCGAGATCGACCGGATTCTTACTCAGGGCCGCAAGCGCACTCGCCCCGTCCGTGAATTTTTCGACCGCGAATCCCTCGGCTTCCAAAGCCATGGCCACCGAGGTCAAAATGTTCTGATCATCGTCAACAAGAGCGATTTTGGGCATAAACGCCAGATCCCTTCGAACGCAGCAACCGGACATACTCAGTGGCAGATCGAACCATATCAACGGGCTGAGTATATAGTCACTCCGCCCGAAATCACCAAGGCAAACCGTCGTCCCCGGACGCAAAAAGAGCCCTTTGACGGGAGGGGGGGCGACCGGATATCCTTGACCCCGTTGGAGGACGGAGTCGGAATACGGCACCAGAATACCCCAGCGTCGAGAAGATATGGACAAACGGCGGGCTAAAAACTAGTGATAGGTCTGTTCAAAGCGAAAAGCATGCGGAAGCCTTATCTAAGAAACTCCGCGAACATTAAGGAACGGACATCGTGATTAACGTCGGGCCCTATATCAGCAAAAATGGCGTCGAGAAGCAGGGACTAAAGCCGCAGGCACAAGTCAACTGGAACCTTGGCACCGAAGCTCTTTATGAAGAAACGATTCGCCGCGGCGATGGCGTGATGGCGGAAGGCGGGGCTCTTGTGGTCCGCACCGGCCAGCATACCGGCCGCTCGGCAAACGACAAGTTCCTGGTCAAGGAACCCTCAAGCGACAGCAACATCTGGTGGGGCGCGGTCAACCGCCCGATCTCGGAAGCGCAGTTCGACGGCCTGCATCAAAAGATCCAGGCCTATCTCGACAGCAAGGAGCTGTTCGTCCAGGATCTCTGGGCCGGGGCCCAGGAAGACTATCGCCTGCCGGTTCGGGTCATCACCGAAAGCCCGTGGCACAGCCTGTTCATCCGCAACCTGCTGATCCTCCCGGGGCATGAGCATCTTGCCGGGTTCGATCCTGAATATGTCATTCTGCACGCGCCGAATTTCTTTGCCGATCCGGCAGTGGACGGCACCCGTTCGGAAACCGTGATCACCGCCCATTTCGGTAAAAAGATCGTGCTGATCGCCGGCACCTCCTATGCCGGGGAAATCAAGAAATCGGTGTTCACCATCCTCAATTACATTCTGCCCGCCAAGGGCGTGATGCCGATGCATTGCTCGGCCAATATCGGCAAGGATGGCGATACCGCCATTTTCTTCGGCCTGTCCGGCACCGGCAAGACCACGCTTTCGGCCGATCCGAGCCGCACGCTCATCGGCGACGACGAGCATGGCTGGTCGGACAACGCCGTGTTCAACTTCGAAGGCGGCTGCTACGCCAAGATGATCCGCCTCTCGGCCGAAGCCGAGCCGGAAATTTATGCCACCACCAAACGTTTCGGCACCGTGCTTGAAAACGTGGTCATGGACCCGGATACCCGCATCCTCGATCTCGACGACAGCCAGCATACCGAGAACACCCGTGGCGCCTATCCGATTGAGTTCATTCCGAACACGTCGGAAACCGGCATCGGCGCGCCGCCGAAGAACATCATCATGCTGACGGCTGACGCCTTCGGCGTGCTGCCGCCCATCGCCAAACTGACCCCTGAACAGGCCATGTATCACTTCCTGTCGGGTTATACCGCCAAAGTGGCCGGGACTGAAAAGGGCCTCGGCGCAGAACCGCAGGCGACCTTCTCGACCTGCTTCGGTGCGCCGTTCATGTCGCGTCATCCGTCGGTTTACGGCAATCTGCTGCGCGAAAAGATCGCCAAGCAGCATGTCAACTGCTGGCTGGTTAACACCGGCTGGACCGGCGGCGTCTATGGCGTTGGCTCGCGCATGCCGATCAAGGCGACCCGGGCCCTGCTCGCTGCCGCCCTTGACGGCTCGCTCGCCAGCGTGCCCATGCGCACGGACGAGAATTTCGGCTTCGAGGTTCCGGTCTCCGTACCGGGCGTCGACAGCAAGATCCTCAATCCGCGCGACACCTGGGCCGATGCTGCGGCCTATGACAAAAAAGCTCAGGAACTTGTTGGTCTCTTTATCGAGAACTTCAAGGAATTCGCCGATTACGTCGACGACGCCGTACGCGCCGCCGCCCCCTCGGCCGCCTGAACGCTCTGATTTGCAAGATGGAAAACCCCGGCGTGATCGTCGGGGTTTTCTTTTTTCCGCCGTCCGGGGCCCGACACCAATTGTCAGCCAGCATGGCAATCCCCATAATAGACGGTTGAGACTCTGCACTTGAGGTAACCATGTCACGTTCGAGAAGTTGGGGATTTCCGCGTTGGGGCGGGTACGGCGGAGAGACGCAGGCGCAAAAAACGCGAGGCTGCGACCATGCCGGCTGCACGCATCCCGGAGCGCATCCAGCCCCTAAATCCCGCAGTTCGGATGAGAAATACTGGTTCTGTCAGACCCACGCGGCGGAATATAACCGGTCCTGGAACTATTTCTCGGGCATGAGCTATGACGACATGATGCGCGCGGCCGAGGCCGAAGCGCGCACCGCTCAAAGCTATAAACAAACCGCCGCCTGGAGCTTTGCCGAAAGCGGCTCGCTCTGGACGCCTGAGGAACGGCGCGCCCTCGGCCTGCTCGGGCTTGAGGAAGAGGCGAGCGAAGACGAGATCAAAAGCCGCTACCGCCAACTCGCCAAACAGTTCCATCCCGACTCCAACCCGGGAGAGGCCGCCGCAGACGCCGCCGCCAAGTTCCATGTTATCCATCAGGCCTATGCTCTGTTGCGACGCAGCGATGTTCATAAGCGCCGGGCGTAAGATTCAGGGTCTGACGCTCGCCCTATGTGGCCTTCTGGCCGCCTGCGTGCCCGCGCCACCGCCCGGGTCTTACAGAACGCCCCAGTCACTCGACGACCGCATCTGGTCGGTGGCCGGGGAGCGCTTCGTCACCCCTGACACCCTGTTGCAGGCCATGACGGAGGCGCGTTTTGTGCTGCTGGGTGAAGTTCATGACAATCCGCGCCATCACGCCCTTGAGGCCTGGGCGATGCGGGCGCTCGTGGAAAAAAACCGCCGCTTTGCCCTTGTGGCCGAAATGATCAGTACCGACCAGGACAAGGCGCTTAAGCTTTTCTCCGAAACTCCGCGCGACAATGCCGCCACCCTCCGTCTGTTCCTCGACTGGGACAACAGCGGCTGGCCCGACTGGGCTGCCTATGAGCCGATTTTCACTGCGGCCGTGCGCGGCGGCGTGCCGATCATGGCTGGCAATCTCGACCGCACGCTGTTGCCGGCGCTTCATCGATCCGGCTCGGCCGCGTTTGATGATAAAACCCGCGCCGATCTCGCCTTGCCCGCAGCACTGCCCGAGGCCGTGGGCCCCGCGCTTCGTGACGCCATCCAGTCGAGCCATTGCGGCGCACTGCCCGAGCGGGTGGTGCAAGCCTTCGCCGAAATCCAGTTCGCCCGCGACGCCGAAATGACCCGGGCGCTGATGTCGACACCCGACAACGCCCTGCTGATCGCCGAGGCCGAGCATGTGCGGAAAGACCGCGCCGTGCCCTATCAGCTGCACCGCCTTGGTGCGCACGGCAGGGTCCTGAGCATCGCTTTTATGGAAACCCGGCCGGGACAGTCCAGCCCCACGGACTATGACATCGCGGCCTATGATTATGTCTGGTTCACCCCGGCCATCCCGCGCAACGACCCCTGCAAGCCAGCAGGCTAACTTGACAACCGCCCGGCAATCTGCGATCCCTGCGGCCGTTCCACTGGGGTGTCCTTCTCATGGGGAGAGGGACTGAGATTATACCCACCGAACCTGATCTGGCTAGCACCAGCGAAGGGAGAGGGACGCATGGCAGGCCGCCATTTGTCACCATTCGTGTTAAGGCCTGTCCTGTTCCGATCGGGGGCTCGACCCTCAGCGGTTATCGCTGAACATTCGGAGCCTGACGTCATGTCACAGACTTTCACCGGCCTCATCCTGGCCACAACCGCCTTTGCCGCACTCAGTACCCCAGCCCGCGCCGAACCGGACGCCGCAGCAGACCGCGTCACCACCCTTGAAAATATTCTGGTCACCGCGCGCGGACGCACCGAAGCCGCACTCCGCATCCCCGACAGCATCAGCGTGTTCGGGGCCGATACGCTGGTCACCCGCTCGCTTAAAACCATCGACGATGTGCTGACGGCGACGCCCGGCGTGTTCATGGTCAATGATCAGGACCCCGGCACCAATATCATCACCGTGCGCGGCGTCTCGACCGATCGTCTGCAAGCCCCGTCGGTGGCCTATGTGGTCGATGGCGTGCCCTTTGCCGATACCGAGTTCTTCACCACCCGGCTTTATGACCTCGAACGTGTGGAAATCCTCAAAGGGCCGCAGGGCGCGCTTTATGGCAAGAACGCCATTGGTGGCGTCATCAATGTGGCCACCAAAGCCCCAAGCGCCATCTGGACCGGCGACGGCGAAATCGGTTATGGCAACGGCAACACATTCACCGCCGAAGGCGGCGTCGGCGGGCCTATCGCCGGCGACAAGCTGACCTTCCGCCTCGCCGGTTCCTATTACGACAGCGACGGCTTTATCCATAACGACTATCTCGACAAAAACGTCGATTACTTCACCAGCCGCAACGCCCGCCTGCGCCTCGACGCCAAGCTCAGCGACAGCCTAAGCGCCGAACTCGGGCTTTCGGTCATGTCGGAAAAGGGTGGTGCTGCCTATGTGTCGTCAAACAATGTGACCGGGCCTTATGCCGGCCGTCTGTCGGGCGTGGCGCTCACCAACCCCATCGGCGATTTCG
Organism: Govania unica; assembly: GCF_027920805.1. Taxonomy (GTDB): domain Bacteria; phylum Pseudomonadota; class Alphaproteobacteria; order Sphingomonadales; family Govanellaceae; genus Govanella; species Govanella unica. The sequence goes on along the minus strand of NZ_JANWOI010000004.1, from coordinate 127,665 downwards.
AAGGCAAGGCCGACCGCGAGTGGCAACGGGCAAGTCTCCGTCTCATCTGGGACCCGGCCTTCGGCGGCCAGGTGATTTCAACCAGCGCCTATGACAGCTATTCAAAGAACTTCGTCGAGGAACTGGATTACCGCCATGACAAACCGATCACCTTTGAAGGCGTGCCCTATTATCCGGACGGCATCCAGCCGGTGTCGCAACCGAAAGACATCCATGTCTGGACCCAGGAACTGCGCTATGTCTCGCCCGATGACCGGCGTCTACGCTGGATCGTCGGCGGCTTCCTGCAGGATGTGACCAATATCCGCGTCGATGATTTCGGCCCCCTGCTGTTCGGCGAAGAAGCCCCACGCTTCCGCACCCGATCAACCCAGCTGGCCGCCTTCGCGCAGGCGAGTTATGACCTGAGCGAGGCACTTGAGGCGACCGTCGCCCTCCGCTATGACCGCGACGACCGTCGAGTCCACGTGAGCGGGGTCGAGAGTGACGATTTCGTCGAACAGCGCAGCAAGACCTTCGATAATTTTCAGCCGAAGATTTCGCTATCCTACAAACTTGACGCCGACAGCCTGATTTATGCGACCTATGGCCAGGGCTTCAAGACCGGCGGCTTCAATCCGCTGCCGGGGCCGGGCGATACATTCACCGCGACCTTCAAACCCGAAAAAACACAGACAGTCGAAGCTGGGGCCAAGGCCGCATTTTTTGACGGCAGGCTCGTGACCACCGCCGCCGGCTATTACACCCGCTACAAGAATTTCCAGTATTTCGCTTTTGTCAGCGGACTTGATCTCGCCTTCAACGCGCCGCGCGTCGATGTGCTCGGGTTCGAACTCGCGGCCGTGGCCGAACTTGCACCGGGGCTTACGGTCAATGCCTCCTATGCGCTGACCGATGCGGAAATCAAAACCCTGGTCGCCCCCGATCCGATCACTGCCCTGCCCCATGATTACGCTGGCAACAAGACACCGAACAATGCGCGGTCGAACCTCGCCTTCGGGGTCGGCTACAGCATTCCGGTGAAACATGACGCGAATATCGTACTGCGCGCCGATTACACCCGCATCGGCAAGGTCTTTTACGAGATCAACAATGTGCTTTATGCCCCCGCCCATGACATGATCGACGCCCGCATCGCCTATGAGACGCCGCATTGGAGTTTCGCGCTTTGGGGCAAGAATCTGGCCGATGAACGCTGGGCCATCTCGGCCTTTGGTCAGGATCAGGTGGCCTTGCTTGCGGGGCTTGGGCCGAATGGTCCGTTCGACAGCTTCACGCTCAATCGCGGTCGCACCTATGGCGCAACCCTCGGCGCGAAATTCTAAGGGAACCTTGATGACAAAATTTTCCGACGATCTGTGGCACGGCATCGACGGTCTGTTGACCAAAATCCTTGACCTGCCGTTCAACCGCGACCTTGCGTCCGGGACCCTCGATGCGGATCGCTTCCGCTTTTATGTGATGCAGGATTCGCTCTATCTCAACAGCTATTCCCGGGCGCTGTCCGTGGCCTCGGCCAAGTCGCCGACCACAGAAGCCATGCTGTTTTTTGCCCAAAGCGCACAGGTCGCGCTTGAGGTCGAACGCGCGCTTCATGCGGGGTTCCTGCATCAGTTCGGGGTCAGCGACGCGGACCTTGCGGCCGCGCAGAAATCCCCGGCCTGCGCGGGCTACAGCAATTTCCTGCTGGCCACGGCGGCCACCGGATCCTATGAGGAACTGGTCGCGGCCATCCTGCCCTGTTTCTGGATCTATTGGCATGTGGGTCAGGAGATTGCGAAAATCTCCGCCCCGGATAATCCGTACCAGGCCTGGGTCGATACCTATAATGCCCCGGCCTTTGCCGATGCGGTCAAAGAGGCCATCGCCATCACCGACGCCACCGCCGCAGCCGCAAGCCCCGCCGAACGCCAGCGCATGGTGACGGCGTTCAACCTCTGTTCGGTCTATGAATGGATGTTCTGGGACAGCGCCTACCGGCAGGAACAGTGGCCGGTTACGGTCTGAGGGGATTAATCCCTCAGGATGTCATTGCCGGGCTTGACCCGGCAATGACACATAAGATGAGACCGCCCACGTGGGACTGTTCCCATCCGTCATCGCGAGCCGCGTAAGCGGCGTGGCGATCCAGACCCTTCATCAGTAAGACTGGATTGCTTCGGCTGCGCCTCGCAATGACGGGGAGTATTTCCTGTCTTCACCCCGGATCAGAACTTGTAATTGACGCCGCACCGGATATCCCGCCCCGGCATGGGCACCAGATCCTTGATGAAGGACGCGCTGTTGCGCGCATCGGCATTGGTCAGGTTCCTGCCCTGCAGGGACAGGGTCACGTTGCGGTCCGCAAAGGGATGATAATTGAAGCTCGCGTTGAGCAGGCTATAGCCATCGGTCGGCAATTCAAAATCGCCATGGCGATTCTGTTTGTCGACCAGCTGCATCTCCACCCGCACGTCATAACGATCGCCCTTGCCGGTGGCACCGAGGGTCAAGCGCTTCGGCGGAATGCGCGGCAGGGGCTCGCCCGTGGCCGTCAAGGTGGCGCGCACGAGATCGGCGGCCGCATCAAGGGTCAGCGAGAAGCCCTCGCGTTCGATGGCTTTGAACGCCAGCTCCAATTCCCCGCCATAAAATTTGGCGTTCGCTTGCGAGAACTGAAACACCGGCAGATCGTCGATCTCAGCACCAGTAGCCGCCTCATAAACAAAATTGCGGAACCAGGTGTGATAGAGCGAGAGCGAGCCCGTGACACGCCCCGCCTGTTTGCGCAAGACAACCTCGACCGTGGTCGCCGTTTCCTTGGTCAGATCGGGATTGCCGATCTCAAAGGCCCGCGTCGCGATGTGAGGGCCGTTTGAATAGAGTTCTTCCGCGTTCGGCGCACGCTCTGACCGTGACAGCGTGAACCCGGCGAGCCAGTTTTCGCTCAGATCATACGACGCGCCCGTGGACAAGCTGACCGTGTTGAACGCACGCTGAAGACCAAGAGTGGTAGCATTCACGGTCTGGCGTTCAAAGCGGCCGCCAAATTCGATATGAAGCGGGCTGAAATCCAGTTCCTCCACAGCGAAAATGCCGCGGTTGTTGGTCAGCGACGGCGGCGAAACCGCCTCCTCGCCAAAGGACGCGAAATCGCGCCGCGACGCCTGAACGCCCATGGCCCCCTTGAGCCGCCCGAACGGACTCTGCACCAGTTCAAGCCGTCCTTCCCAGCCCTTGTTGGTGAAGGTGGTGCCGACATTGTCGCCTTCAAGCTCCTGATGCTGATAATCGGCATAGCCGAAACGGATTTTCGTGCTGTCGAAAATCAGGAACGGCGTATCCAGTTGTCCCATCAGATCGAAGCGGTTCTGATGCATATCAATGCGCGCGGCTTCCTCGACCGGGATGCCGTAATTCATTTCCGTCCGCGCGAAGGAGACACCCAGAAACCCTTTATCCCCGACATAGGAGGCACCGATGGAGCCATCCTTGGTCTCGGCATCGCTGTTCCGCTGCTCGCCGTAGGGATCGTTGGCATCCGCTTCACCCGCTGCAGCTTCCTCGGCCCGCAGGAGCCTGGATTTGGCAAAGCCCGGGATATGGAAATCATTGGATTTGCGGTACGTGCCTTCGGCATGGACAGCAATATTGCCAAGACCAACGGTGGCCCCTGCCGCCAGAGCCCGTTCATCGGCATTGGTGCCATAGGTGCCCTGAACGATGCCTTCAATCCCGCCATCCGGTAATTTGCTTGGAATGCGGCCATCGAGAATATTAACCACACCGCCCACCGCCGAGCTTCCATAAAGCAGCGTCCCGGTGCCACGCAGAACCTCGATCCGTTCCGCCATGAGCGGCTCCGACGCCACCGCATGATCGGGACTGATGGAGGAGGCATCGATGGTGCCGATGCCGCCAATCAGCATCCGCACGCGATCGCCGCTCAAACCGCGAATGATGGGGCGGCTCGCGGTGGGGCCGAAATAGCTTGAACTGATGCCCGGCAAACCGGCCAGCGTCTCGCCAATGGAGCCCTGCATACGGCGTTCAAGGTCTTCGCCCGTGAGAATCGAATTGGCCTGCAAACTGTCGAGAGAGGACTGGCCATAAGGGCGGCCGGTGACCAGAATTTTTTCAACTTCATCGCCATGGGGCGGGGTGGAACTCGCGGCCGACTCAGCAAAAGCCGGACCGGCAAGGCACAACAAACTCACTATGGAAACACTTGTTACTCTCCGCCCCATGCGGCCATCTCCCATTCAAATCGGATCGTTGGCGCGCATACTGTAATAATATAACATTACAGTCAAGGCAGGGAATGCACGGACCGGCAAAAATACCGGCCTTGCTCAATCAGGCCGTGACGCCGGAATCGAGTGCATAATCCGCGGCAATAGCACGGATGCGTTCGACCATGGAGAACAGCCCGTTTGTGCGCATGGGCGACAAATGCGCTTCAAGGCCGAGTTTGGCGAGGATGGCGCGGGCGTCGATTTGCAGGACCTCAACCGGGGTCTTGCCGGAATAAATGCTGAGCAGAATGGCGACCAGCCCCTTGACGATATGGGCGTCGCTGTCCCCCTCCAGAAACAAATGACGGGGAGAGCCCTCAAGCCGGCTCGTCAGCCAGACCCGGCTGGTGCAGCCGCGCACGCGGTTATCCTCGGTCCGTTCGGCTTCGGGGAACGGCGTCAGCTCGCGCCCGAGATCGATGACAAAGCGGTAGCGATCCTCCCAATCATCGAAGAGCTCGAAATTTTCCAGAATGTCGTCGATCGCCATCATATGCCAAAGGTTCCTGCGCTTAAGCCCTCTCTCTAGTAAATGGGGCTCGGACCCTTTTTAGTAAAGACCTTGCTCGGAGTCGAGGGCGATGGCAGCCACGCCACGCCGGATCACAAACAGCAGCAGACCCACTTCGGTTTCCGTGGCCTCGATCAGATCATGGCCCGTCTCACGGCAGAAATGCGGGAAATCGAGCCCGGCCATGGGATCGGTTGCGTGCACCCGCAGGAGGCTGCCGGGAGCCATGGCCCGCAAGCGCTTGCCCGCTTTCAAAATCGGCAGGGGGCAACGCAGCCCTGTCACGTCAAGGTCTTCGATGGGGTCGATGAGGGGATCTGTCATACGCATTTCCACAGCATAGCAGCGCCATGACTGGCAAATCCAGCCCGCAAAATGCCTTGTCAGCTCCCGGGCCTTGGCTTAGATAACAGCCATCGCGCGTGCGGGGACGGCCCCGCCTGGAGATGCCCAAACTCCGGATTCACGCGCCTGGGCGGGGACGACCCTGTCAGCGGCTCGAACGCGGCCTTCTGTGCCCGAGCCTGAAGTGCGGAGCATGCCATGGCATGGGTCATTCTGTTCATCGCCGGACTGTTTGAAATCGGCTGGGCTATCGGCCTCAAATACACCGAAGGGTTCACGCGGCTGTGGCCCACGGTCTGGACCGGGGTATCGCTTGCCCTCAGCATGGGTCTTCTTGGGATCGCGTTGCGTGATTTGCCGCTTGGCACCGCTTACGCGGTCTGGACCGGCATCGGCGCCGTCGGCACGGCGGCGCTTGGCATTTACCTGTTCAATGAACCGGCCACGGTCGCACGGATTTTGTGCATTTCTCTGATCGTTTGCGGCATTCTCGGGCTGAAACTGGTGTCGTCCAGCGCCTGAGCGTCAGTCGTCCGCTCCGGCTCTCCATCCGGCCGGAGCGCGACACCAGCGAAAGAATTCAATGACATACCCGCCGGGATCAGCAATCAGGAAGCGCTCGGTCAGGCCTTTGCTGCCGATGCCGAGCGGCTGGACCAGACGCACGTCGTCCTGATCCCGCAAGCGCGCGTACCAATCGTCAAGATCCTGTGTTTCAAGGGCGATAAGGGAGCTTTTGCCCTGGACGGGAAGGGATTGCAAAAAGCCCTCCCGTGCGTCCACAAGGCCGATATAGTTGCCTGGCGTGAGCTCGAAGATCACCACCCAACCCTCGTCGAACCGCTTGGTCAGCCCGAGATGGCGTTCGTACCAGCTGACGCTGGCCGGAAGATCCTCATAATAATAAAATAATACAGCCCCATGGAAACGCGGAGCACAATCCGCCACCCTATCGGGGGTGCCACATTCATCCGTGGCGATCTGCCGCAGCATGCTGTCACTCGCAAACATTCTTTAAGCCACAACCACTATGGACCGAAACCACTCTGGCCGGGCCCGACGCTAAATCTCGATATTTTGTTCGATCCGCGCCAGTATGTCGACAAAAGTCTTAATCTCTTTCTTGGTCAGGCCCTGCAAGGCCAGTTCCTGATGGCGCAAGGCCGCAGGGGCTATGGCCTCAAAAGCGGCGATGCCCGTCTCGGTCAGCACAACCTCGGTCACCCGCGAATCCTCGGTGGAGGCGTTCCGCTGCACCAGACCATCCTGCTCAAGCTGCGCCACCACCCGACTCACGGTTGGTTGCTCCATCAACGTATGGTCGACGATCTCGCTCACGCTCATGGTGCCATAGGCTTTGAGCACACTGAGCGCACGCCATTGCGACGGGTTGATTTTCATGGCTTTGAGGCGCGTCAGCAGGCGCGCGTTCAACTTATTCGTTGCCCTATACATCAGATAGGGAATGAAAGTCCGCAGCCACTCATCTCCGGTGTTTCTGGTCGACACGATCAGCCTCTCTTGATCCTTCGGGATGCATGCATTCCGATTTTACAGCTTACATTTTACACCAGAAATTAGGATGAACTGGCGACCTAATCAGGTTAAGATATATGTATTCAAATGTATATCCATCAAATCCGTACAGTATCGCTATTTACACCTGAGGATCACCTGATTGAACTCATATCATACAATCATTTAATATATGTAAATACATGAATTTTTGTATATACTATGCTGAAGAGAATCACCCATAGATCTCAGGCCCTGGACCTCAAGACACTGGAAAGTCCGCTGCTCATGATTGACAATTTCACTGCCTTGCGCCGGAAATTTCCCGTTCTCGCCAAAAAGACCTATGTGAACAGCGGCTCTTACGCGGCGCTGTCGCTTGATGTGAAGGCAGCCTTTGAGGCCTATCTCGACGGCCGCCTGGCCGAAGGCGCCGCCTGGGATCACTGGGCCGGGATCAACGAATCGGTGCGGGCGGCGATGGCCAACCTGCTTAAGGTGACGGCGGACGAAGTGGCGGTGACCACCTCGGCCTCGGCCGGAATCAACGCCCTGGCTAGTGCGATGGATTTCTCCGGCCCGCGCAACAAGGTGGTGATCAGCGATTTCGAATTTCCGACCAATGCCCAGATCTGGCACGCCCAAAGCAAGCGTGGAGCCGAGATCCTCCATGTGCCGGTCGATGCCGAAGGATATATTCCCCTCGACCATTTCCGCGCCGCCATTGACGAGCACACCGCCCTCGTGGCCGTGACCCATGTCTGCTATCGGAACGGCGCCAAACTCGACATCAAGGGGATTGCCCGCATCGCCCATGAAAAGGGCGCGCGCCTGCTGGTCGATTGTTATCAGTCGGTCGGCACCGAATGCCTGGACATGAAGGCACTGGATGTGGATTTCGCCGTCGGTGGCATGCTCAAATACCTGCTCGGCACCGCCGGGATCAGCTTCATGTATGTGCGGGACGAGCTTATCCCGGGCCTTGTGCCGACCACATCCGGCTGGTTTGCCCAGGCCGATATCGGCGCCATGAATATCAAAGCCAATCATCCATCGCCGACCGCCCGCCGTTTCGAAGCCGGAACGCCGCCCGTGGTCAATTGCTATGCCGCCGAAGCCGGGCTCAAGATCGTCCAGGATGTGGGCCTGCCCGCCATCGAACAGCATGTGCGGGCACTCTCCCGCTATTATCTCGATCGCCTCGCCGCCGAAGGCTTCATCACCGCGACCCCGACGGATGATGCCCGGCGCGGCCCCATGGTGGCGGTGCGCGCGAAAGACGACACAGCCCTCGTCGCCCGGCTTGCCGCCCGCGACATCGTTACCTCCTCTCGTGACGGCAATATGCGCGCCTCGTTCCATTTCTATAACAATGAGGAAGATGTGGAAGCGCTGATAGCCGGTCTTAAAGCCAATCGCGAGCTGTTGCTCTGAGCGAAAACCAGTTTGTCCGCCAAAAACTAAAAGCCGCCGGAACCTTAAAGATTCCGGCGGCTCATTTTTTTTGCAGGCCTCAGTAATTGATGCTCGGATTGTCGCCGGGATAGATCACCCCGGCCACATCCATGCCATGCTCGTCGGTGGCCTCGAACGAATGACGCACCTTGCGCGGCAGGAAGATCACGTCCCCGGCCTTGACGTTGGTCTTCAGGCTATCGGTCCAGAAGCAGCCCTTGCCGGTCAGCACGATCAGTGATTCCTCATAAAGATGACGATGAGGTTCGGCCTTTGAAAACGGAATATGCCCGATGAACTGGGTCGCCACAGTCGAGCCGATGGTCTTGTCCACCAGCATCTGGAAAAAACGCGCGGCCATGGAATGCCGCTTTTCCGGATCGACGCTGATCACGCGCTGCGGCCAATCGGCTTCGAACGTGGATGACGGCTGTTCGGTGAACATCATTTCGGGCGCTGCGGGGCAGGCCGATATAAAGGTCTTGAGCGCCGCATCCGCCGACTGGATCACGAAGCTTTCCCCCGGCCGCACATAGATGCCGTCGGTGGCGTTGACGTCGAAGCTTTGACCGCCGATCACCACCTGGCCGCTGCCTTCGGAAATCAACAACACCACATGGCGATCGCCAAAGCTCATGACCGGAGACAGGCCGCTTTCGAGTTCTGCATAAAACTGCGACTGATATTGCGCGCCCTGGGCTTCGGAAATCACCACCGTATGGCGCAGATTTCCCTCACTTTGATAATCGGCGTCCGTGGTTGAAAACACATAGCAGCCGCCATCCAGCATCTTGCGCGCCGCATCCATCTCGGTGACAAGCGGGATCAACAGATTTTCTGGGCTGTTCGGATCGTCATCGCGGTAACCGCCGAGAATATTGTTATGGGCGCCATCGCAAAACGGCCCGGTGCCGGTCTGCTTGCAGCCGCAAAACAGCACTTCCTCGCCATCATACTGACCTACATAGGTAACCGGCTCAAAGGCGGTGCCGACATGGGAATAATCGCAAAACGGCTGACGCTTCGACTGGCCGCAGCTGCACCAGAGATAACTCCGCCCTTTTTTCAGTTCCTTGTAAAAGGGCTTGGTTTTGGCTACGACGGGGGCATTCATGATGACAGAGTCTCCTTGGAATATTTTACAGATGGTGGCCCGGCCAGGGGCTGCTGTACAGTTCACATTTAGGGTGTTCACCCTAAGCCGAGCGCCCGAATTTTGATCTTGTTCGACTGGTAGAGAGTGACTCCATGGCAACGGCGGAAGCGCAAACGCGGATCATCGAAACAGCAGTCTCCCTGTTCAACGCAGAAGGCGTCAAGGCCGTCTCCGTTAATCGCATCGCCGCCGCTTGTGGCATCAGCCGCGGTCATCTGCATTATCATTTCCGCACCAAGGAAGATCTGATCGCCACGATCTTTGAGCGCCTGGCCCAGGAAGCCGCCGAAGACGCCGGCAAGGATCTGCACCAGCCGACGCTCGCCCATATGCGCGTGATGTTCGAACGCTATACGCAACTGGTCTGGCGCTATCGGTTTTTCTTCCGCGAACTGACCGCCCTCACCAACCGCGACCCGCTGCTGTGTCAGAGATATTTTGAAAATCGCATCCGCCGCCTGGCGGAATTGGAGACATTTTTCCGCACACTCGTGGCCTCCGGCCTGCTGCGTGCCCCCGTACCACCCGCAACCATTCCGGCCCTGGTGCACCTCAGCTGGATCGTCTGCGACAATTGGCTGGCGTTTTCCGAAGCCGGTGGCGATCCGTTAGATGCCACACGTCTCGGTGAAGGCTACGATCTCATCATGGCCCTCTTCGCACCCTATATCGTCGCCCCATAACGCCCCGTCCCGCGGAAGACTGGATCGCCGCGGCGCTCTGCGCCTCGCGATGACGTCGAGAAACGCTGTGCCGCCAACCAAACCCCGTCATTGCGAGCGACCGGAGGGAGCGTGGCAATCCAGAAACTCGCACCCCGCCCAGACTGGATCGCCATGACAGAATAAAAAAGGGAGGCATAAAGCCTCCCTTTCGTAGTTTGATAGATCAGAGTTCTTAGAACTTCTTCGTGACGTCGATGCCGAAGTTACGCGGCGTGTTGGTCCATTTGAAGGTCAGGAGCGAATCTTCAGCCCGCACGCGCACGTCGCCGCGCGAGTTGAAGACGTTTTCCACATAGAACGTGACGTCGAGATCATTCGCCGTATTCATGAAGCCAGCACGTGCATTGACGATGTCATAGCTGTTCTGAACACGGTTGTGACGCGAAGCGACACTGAGTTCCGAGTTCGACTTGCCATGGAACGCATATTCTGCACGGACAAAGCCGCTCCAGTCAGCAACCGCAAGATCATAGCTGTATTGCGCAGCAACGTTCGCGGTGAAGGCCGGAATGAAGGGCAGCTTGTCGCCCGCACGGCCTGGAGCCACGACCTGATCAGTGATCTGGTCCTTGGTCAGTTCGCGCTTCGGCAACCAGCTCAGACCGGCAGTGATGTCGAAACCTTCAGCCGGACGTGCCTGAAGTTCGGCTTCAAGACCACGGATCTCTGCTGCACCAGCGTTACCGATGAAGCCGAACGCACCCGACGGATCACGACCCGAGACCTGAATGTCCTTCCATTTGATAAGGAAGGCCGAGAGGTTCAGGATCAAGCGGCGATCAAGCCATGCGGTTTTCGTACCGACTTCATAGTTCCACAGGCTATCTGCGCCATAGCCGAGCGGCACAGCAACGATACCCTGCTGGTTGGTGCCACCAAGACGATAGCCCTGTGACGCCAGCGCATAAAGAACCTTGTCTTCGTCAAGACGATAAGACAGCTGGAACTTCAGGATCGGCTTGCTTTCCTTGAACGTGCGCGCATCCGCTTCAGGCAGCGGAGCCTGAGCGAAGAGCGCGAACGGGAAGGTCGTCGAACCGAGGTCGCTTTGCTTGGACTGGAACCAACGGGCACCAACCATGGCTTCGAACTGCTCAGTGACCGCATAGGTTGCTTCACCGAAGAACGCGATTTCCTTGATCTTGCGATCATTGACGCGAGCCGTGGCGCAAGGATTGCAATCCACAAGACCCGTGCCCGGAACCGGACCGATATAACCCGTCGGCGGCACACCCGGATCGTAAGGCATACCGGTTACCGGATCGACCACCGGCACATAGCTGCGGAAGCTTGAAGCACGGTCACGATAGAAGAAACCGCCCATCCACTGGAACTTGCTGCCCGGATTGGAGTTCAGGCGCATTTCGAACGCCTTCTGCTCGATGCTCTGGGTCTGATCGGTCAGGGCCGGGAGGAGATCCGGACGCGCCGGGGTGATGCCTGGAAAGCCGTTCGGACGTACGCCCAGGCTCAGAAGCACCCAGGTCGAATCGCGCTTGAAACCGTAATCGCGCTTATAGACCGATCCAGTCGCCACAAGACTGGCCCAGTCGAGATCCCAGTTCATGGTCAGGCTGTAGATCTGCTGATCATCCGGCATGTCGCTGCGCGTATAATCGCCGACCTTGAGATCGCCGGTCTGGAAATAAGCGATACGACGGATATCGCTGAGCGGCTGAAGGTTATTGTTCACGAAATCGAGGTTGCTGGCCGAAGCCGAGAACGAATCATAGGGGTTGTAGCGATTCGAGCCGCCGCTTTTGCGGTTTTCGAGCCAGGCCATGGCATCGACAGTCAGGTTATCAGTCGGCTGGAAGCGCAGCATGCCGCGGAAGCCAGTCGTTTGCTGCCAGTTGATGTTATTCTGGCCAAGACGCACGTTGTCGATGTAACCGGCTTCGCGATCGTAATAGGCGATGGCGCGGAGCGACAGCTTGTCGGTGACGAGCGGAGCGTTGAACATGCCATAGACATTGGCACCCGTGCCGCCGTCCTGGATCTTGTTGGCGCCGACTTTGATCTGGCCCTGAACTTCGTTCATGACCGGCTTCTTCATGATGAAGCGTACGGTACCAGCCTGCGAGTTCGCGCCGAAAGTCGAGCCCTGCGGGCCTTTCAGCACTTCAACGCGATCGATGTCGAAAATCTTGAGGTCAGTGGTCTGCGAGCCGCTGTCGCCGCCTGCGCCCTGAATGCCGGGAACCGGTACTTCGTCATAATAGACGGCAACCTGTTCCTGACCGGCCGAACGGACGCCACGCAGCACGTAACGTTTCTGACCAGCACCTTCGTCGGAGAAGGTCAGGCCCGGCACCTGATATGCGAAATCGGCGAAATTAAGCGCGCCCATCTGTTCGAGGGTGCCGCTGCCGAGCGCGGTGATCGTTGCCGGAATATCCTGCAAACGCTCTTCCCCGCGCTTACGGGCGGTCACCAGAATTTCTTCAAATCCGGCCGACGCGACGCTTTGTCCCGATTCAGCAGCAACAGCAACGGCAGGAACCGCTGCCAGGAACGCCAGCATCGAAACGGTTCCACTCAGAAAACCACGCCGGTAAGTACTGATATTTCCTCTCATCCTATTCCCTTTATTTTTGCAAAGACCCAGCAGGTCTTCGTCTTTTGGCCTTGAAACAGCCGCTGCAACATATACAAAGAATTTGCATTTGTATATTCAAAATCATATTTTATTGTACACTAATGCAAATCCAGTTTCAGGGAGAGAAAAATGCAATCGGGATTAGCCAGAATCATAAAAAAAGGAACTGCCGTTCTCGGCCACTCCTTATTCAGTCTGCCCCTGCTCGGGCTGTCGCTGATGCTTGGTGGTCTGCCCACTACCAGCGCCGAGGCGGCCGATGTGACGGTCATTCACGCGGGCAAGCTGTTGGCGGTACCCGGTCAGGCACCGATCAGCCCGGCAACGCTCGTGATCGAAGATGGCAAGGTCAAGGAAGTGCGCGCCGGCCATGTTGACGCCGCCGCCCTCGGTCTTGGCGCCGACGCCAAGATCATCGATCTGTCCGACAAATTCGTCATGCCGGGCTTTATCGATCTCCATGTCCATCTGAGCTTTGGCGCCAATCCCGACCGCACGCTCATCGTCACCAAGCCGGACAGCTATTTCTCACTGATCGCCGCCAACAATGCGCGCAAGACCCTGATGACGGGCTTCACCACCGTGCGCGATCTCGGTTCGCCGGGCACCAGCGTCTATGCCCTTCGGGACGGAATTCGCGACGGCCTCGTACCGGGTCCGAAGATCCTGGTCGCCGGAGCTGCCATCACCCCGACCGGTGGCCATGGCGATTTCCACGGCTATCGTGACGAAGTAGAGAAAGCCATGCCGGCCGCTGGCGTCTGCAACGGCGCTGACGATTGCCGCCGCGCCGTACGTGCAGCAGTCAAACGCGGATCCGACGTGATCAAGGTAACCTCCACCGGCGGCACGCTGTCGAACACCGCTGCCGGAACCGGCCAGCAGTTCACCGACGCCGAACTGGTCGCCATCGCCGAAACCGCCCATGCGCTCGGCCGCAAAGTGACTGCCCACGCCCATGACAAGGCCGGAATCGACAGCGCGCTGCGTGCGGGCTTTGATTCGATCGAGCATTCCATGTGGGCCGACGAAGACACCCTGCGTCTGTTCAAGAAAACCGGCGCCTGGCTGATCCCGACCATTTATCCGATCACCTATGCTGGCGACACCCCGGAAAAGATGCGGAACGGCCCTTACAAGAACGCCACCCCGGCGGTCATGGCCAAGCTTCTGAAGCTCGGCCGTCAGCCGAAGGACATGGCGAGCAAGGCCTATAAAATGGGCGTGAACATCGCGCTCGGCACCGATAGCGGCGTGTCTCCGAATGGCGAAAACATCAATGAATTCATTGAACTTGTCGGCATCGGCATGACCCCCATGGAAGCGCTGATGGCGGGTACCGTCAAAGCTGCCCAAGCGGGCGGTATCGAAGGCGTTGGCAAGCTTGCCCCCGGCATGGCGGCTGACGTTGTGGCCATGCCCGGCGATCCGTTGCAGGATATCAAGGCCGTGCTCGGCGTCGATTTCGTGATGCGTGACGGCATCGTCTTCAAGCAGGACGGGAAATAAGGAACAATCATGAGTCTCAAACTTAAAATCACGGGCCTTGCCCTCTCCGCCCTCGTCGCCCTCACCAGTGGCGCGGCGCTGGCCGAAGCCATCATCTTCGACAATGTCACGCTCATCGACGGCACCGGCGCGGCGCCGAAGCCCGCCATGACCGTGGTCGTCGATAATGGCAAATTCGTCCGCGTGACCCCCACCTCAAGCGCCGGAGATATCAAAGGCCACCGCATCGACGGCAGCGGCAAATATCTCATTCCCGGTCTGATGGATATGCATATCCATCTGAAGGGCGGCAGTGAAGTCACCCGCGATGGCATCCGCAAAGCGGTCATCAACCGCCAGCAGGGTGCCGAGGCACTGCAAAGCTATCTCTATAGCGGCGTCACCTCGGTCTTTGATGCCGGCAACGTGCCTGACTTTATCTTCAGCCTGCGCGACGATGAACGCTCGGGTAAATTGATCGCTCCCCGTGTCTTCGCCACCGGCAGCCTCGTCACCGCCCCGGGCAGCCATGGCAGCGGTCCGGCTTCAACCGATATCGAAAGCTGGCCGGAGGCGCGGGAAGCGCTCGACAAGCATATCGCCCGCAAACCCGACGTGCTCAAGATGACCTTCGATCAGCATGGCTGGGGCACGCGTTCCATGATCCCGCTGCTCGATGTCGAACTGATGCAGAAAGTGATCGAATATTACAACGATCACGGCATCCGCACGACGGTGCATACCTCACTTGAATATCAGGCCCGGCAGGCGATCTTCGCCGGTGTCGATACGCTCGCCCATCCGGTCATTCAGGGCCCGGTCAGCGATGAATTCGTCATGCTCATGGCGGCAAAAAAGATTCCGATGACCACCACCCTCGCCATCGGTGAAAACTACAGCCGTCTCGCTGAACATCCTGAATATCTTGATCAGCCGCTCTACAAAGCGGCCCTCGGCAGCGACGAGATCGCCAAGCTGAAGACCGAAACCCGCGACAAATGGTCCAAGGAAACCTGGACCTGGTGGATGAAGCTGATGACTCCGATCGCCCAGGAGAATCTGCGCAAGATTCACGCTGGCGGCGGCGTGCTTGCCCTTGGCACCGATCAAAGCATCGGCGCGGCCGTGCATCGGGAAATGGAATTGCTGGCGGCGGCGGGCATTGCCCCCCTCGACATCATCCGCATCGCGACGCTGAACGGCGCGGTGTTCCTCGGCAAAGAGCGTGACATGGGTTCGGTCGAAGAAGGCAAGCTTGCCGACGCCGTTCTCCTCAGCGCTGACCCGAGCGTCGACATCAACAATGCCAAGGCCATTCTGCTAGTCATGAAGGGCGGTGCTATTCTCGACGACAGCAAGCTTAAGCTCGCTGGCACTCGGCAATCAGGTCGCATCACCCACTAAAAATCTTCCAACCGACAACACCTCAGCGGCGCGGAATCATTCCGCGCCGCTTTTTTATTGCCTTCTCTTGCTCATATTTCGTGATCAGATTTCTGCATAAAAATTTTCATTTCAGGCCTCCGGTTTAACTTTTCTAGTTCAAAGCTCTATGCAATAGTGTTAACAAGTGGTTAACGTTAGATAAGCTTTTCGGTTGTTGGCATGCACGTCGTAGCTGCAAAGTTTCATGCAGCAGGTACGTTTTGCGAAAAACACTCAATACGGGCCTGTGGGGGCTGAAGCGTAGTAAAAGGGGAGAAATATGAAGCATTATGAAGAACTGAGCGGCGGCGAAGGACGGCGTATTTTTTTCCGCGCGGAGCGATTCAGAGCCCGCGATCTGTTTCAACGCAGCATGCCCACCCTGATGCTGGACCAAATGCCCATCACCCTCTCTGACGTCAGCCTGAGCGGGTTGTCGGCGATCTCCGCCGCCAATTCCAACCATGCTTACGAGCCGGAAAAACGCGTCAACATCCAACTGCTGCTCGGCAACAGCCATCTTTATGAAGGTGCTGGCGAAGTCGTGCGGGTGGAGCCCACACAGGCGGGCACCAAGCTCGGCCTCCGGCTCCTCGATCGCAGCTTCAACGTGTTGCAGGTGGTCGATAAATACAAGGAAATCAGTCTCCGGAATGAACTCGCGAGTTTTGCCGCGACCGCGCCGGGCGCGGGCGTTGCTCCCGAATATCGCATGCTCTGCGCCGATATCCTGCAGCTGCTGCGGTCTTACCGGAGCGGGCTTGATACCATCTCCCAGACCAATCTGACGCCTGACGCCGCCGCCGAATTGCTCGCCTCCTGCGAACAGCAGATCATTCCGCAATGGCGAGAGCTATGGTATCGCGGCAATGCGCTGGTCGAAGGCATCATGGACAATCCGGAAGCCTTGCGCGCCACCAAGAAATTCACCGAACTGGTGCTCACGCCTGAATTCATGTCGGGCGTGGTGTGGAACCGCAGCTATGCGAAACCGCTCGGCTATCCCGGCGATTATCAGATCATGAACATGGTTTATGACTGGCAGCGCGTGGGCGCGAGCCTTTATGAAAAGCTCGTTCATCGCATCGGCCTTGATGTTGCCGAATGCATCGCCACGCGCAGCGTGATGATGCGGCAGGAAATCGCCAAGACGCTGCTTGAAAAAGCCGACGGCGTGGCCCGCATCACCAATCTCGGCTGCGGCTCGGCCCGTGAGGTGATCGATTATCTCAAGCTCGGCCAATTGCCGCGCAATGCACAATTCACGCTGATCGATCAAGACCAGGGCGCGCTTGAGCTGGTCTATGAATCAACCCATGCCGAAGTCATCCGCCTCAACCGGCAGGCGAGCGTGCGCTGTCTCCATGCGTCCTTCTCGCAGCTTCTGAAGACGCAGGAACTGTTTTCCACCATCGGATTGCAGGATTTCGTCTATTCGGTCGGGCTCATCGATTACCTGACCGCGCGCCGCGCCAAGGCCTGGATCACGTCGCTTTACAAATTCATCGCGCCGGGCGGCAAGCTCATCATCAGCAACATGATGAAATGCCCGGAAAGCAATCTCTGGCCGATGGAATTCCTTACCGACTGGAACATCATCTACCGCGACGAGCAGGAAATGCTGGCGCTGGCCGCTGGGCTTGAAGATGCCGAAGTCAGCACAAGTCTCGACCCGACCGGCCGCGTCGTGCTGCTGTCCATGCATAAGAAAGCCTAGGCCCAAGAGCTCAGCCAGCAGGAGCTCAGCCCTGTGCCAGATTCGGGACAGGGCTGTCCTCTATCTCATGATTCAAAACACGCTGCGGGGGCAGAACGACCGAGATCGTCGTTCCGGCCCCAAGTCGGCTATCAAGGGTCATGAAGCCGCCATGCAGCTCTATAATGCGCTTGACGAGCGGCAGGCCAAGTCCGGTGCCACCGTAGCGGCGGGCAAAAGCGCTTTCCACCTGCACGAAGGGTTCCATGACCTTCTCGATATTTTCCTTGGCGATGCCGATACCGGTGTCGGTGAAATAAATGGCGAGGCCGCCCTTGGCGATGCTCGCCAGGCGCACATTCACAGACCCGCCTGGCGGTGTGAATTTGATGGCATTGCCGATCAGGTTGATGAAGACCTGCTTCAACAATCGTGAATCCGCAACAAGCTCCGGCTCCCAGTCCGGCATATCGAAGGACAGACGCAAGCCGCTTTCCGCCGCCTGTTCGCGCAAAAGCCGCAGGCTCGATTGAAGCACGTCGATCACATCGACTTTTTCCTCATCAATCACAAGCTTGCCGACCTCGGCCTTCGACAGATCAAGAACGTCGGTGACGATCTTGAGCAAATGCCCGGCTGCCGAGTGAATATCATCGACGTAGCCGACGTATTTTTCCTGCCCGATCGGACCGAACAGGCGTTGCTGCATGACCTCGCTGAAGCCGAGAATGGCATTGAGGGGGGTGCGCAATTCATGGCTGACGACGCTGAGGAAATCGCTTTTGGCCCGGCTCGCCGATTCCGCCGCCGCCAGCAGCTCATCCGACCGCAGCTTTTCAAGCCGCAGCATCTCCGCATGAAGATAATCGCGGCGCATATAAAGTTCCTGCACGTAACAGGAAAAAATCCCGACGCCGGTCGACATCACCAGAAAGAAATTGTTGCTGACAATCAGATACTCATCGATCGGATTGATCCACATGGCCACCGGCTGATAGATCAGCACCAGCGTCAGCGCGAGCACAGCCGCATTGGTCCAGCGCAGGCGTAAAAGATTGAGACAGAAACTGACGACCATGATCAGGCCGGCATAATAAAGCGCGTTGCCGGGCGCTGTCGCCACCGCCGTCATGGCAATAATGCCAAGCCCCGCCATGAACATCGCAAAACCAAGCGCCAGTTGCGCCATGCGATTGAAATATGCGGTGAAGGTGAATAGAAAAACCGCGAGCAGTACCGGAACGACAACGCCGAACCGGATCAGCAGCGCCGCTTTGCTGGAAGAGCCAAGCACAAAAGCATCGAGAACGCCGAACAGCGCATAAAGCACCACTCCGGCCAGCAACAGAATCCGTATGCTGAAAAGCGCACGGTCCATACGATCGATCGCAAACCGGCGTTCAAGACCTTCATCGGTGAAACGAAGGCTGAAAGGCCGGATACCATACCCAGGTCTTACCGCCACATCATCTCGCTCAACTTCCATGAACTACGCCTGAGTTTACTAAAAATTATGGCTCAGACCCAAGCCGAAGACATTACAACTATCATCCGTGCTGCCGATCGTATTGATGGTGGTCGCCAAGGCCGGAAAACTCGACGTCCGATTGATCGCACCTGATTTGTTGAGGAGATGCATATAGGAAACATCCACCGACAATTGATCCATCAACTGATAGGACAACCCAACCGCCAGCCACCAGCGATTGGTGTCCGGCACCCGGGTCGAACGATTATTATTGAGGGTCGGCGTCTCATCATAATTCACGCCGGCACGTAGCGTCAGGCGATCATTGGCCAGATATTTGGCGCCGACGGAGCCGCCCAAGCTATTGCGATAATTCTCCGGCGAAACCTGAGTTGTGCCATCGGCCAGATCAAGCTGGATCTGCTTGAACCGATTCCAGCCATAATGATTAAGCTGAGCGAGCAGCGTCAACCGCGGCGTCACATCAAAAGCCGCCGCGACCGCGATCACGTCCGGCAAATTGAGATCGGCGGCAACACCTTGCTCGGTCGTCTGGCCAAACAAGGTGGTGGTGGCGGTGCCATGAAGCCGATGCTTGACCCTGCCGCGATAACTCACAC
This sequence comes from Govania unica, assembly GCF_027920805.1. GTDB lineage: Bacteria > Pseudomonadota > Alphaproteobacteria > Sphingomonadales > Govanellaceae > Govanella > Govanella unica. Next base: position 108,388 of record NZ_JANWOI010000004.1, on the reverse strand, counting down.
CCAGATGAACAGTGTCGATCGGTTCAAACAACAGACCGAGGGAATACCCATAGGCCCAATCCGTGCCATGAACGCGGAACGAACCATCCGAGGCGGCACTCGGCCCCGCCGGATCGAACGGGTTGGGGATTGCGCTCACAAGCGTGACGCCCGACCGCTGCATGGACAGGCTGCCGCCGATCGACAGGCCATCAGTGACACGCCAGGCGAGCGTCGGAGCAATATCAATGACCATGATCGAAGACTGGGTCGAGTCATAACGGCCGAAATAATCTTCGTCATAGCGATTCTTGAGACCGAATGGGGCACTCACGGAAATTCCAGCCCAGACATCCTCGGTGATCGGCATGGCCGCGGCAAGAAAGCCGCTCGGTTGCGGTTTGAAAGCCTGATCGCGCGCACTGCCGTTCAGGGGCAGACCGGTGTAGGGTCCGATATTGGCAAAACTACCCTCATTACTCACCACTGCGCGCGGCGCAATGATATACCCGCCCCCGGTGATCTGGGCCGATTTCAGGCCCGTCAGAATAGCTGGATTGAAAGACATGAAGCTCGCGTCATCAGACAGCGCCGCCGCACCGGCAAAGCCGGTACCGCTCGCTTTGATGCTGCGCTCGCCAAGATAAAAACCCGCAGCGTCTGCAGCGCCGCCGCCAAGACCCACCAAACACGGCAAGAGAAGCGAGGCCCCTAATTTCAGGATCGAAGCTGATTTCTTACCCATTATGGCACCTTTCTTATCGCCGGCATCCGGATGCAATGCCGAATTGAGTTGAACCCTCTGCGACTATTCCAAAAGGTAAACACCTGGGAACATTAAAGGCGATTTTAGTTAACGATCTTATAATTAACCATAAGATCATACAGGACTCCCCGGGAGGAGTCCTGTTGAAATGACCCTTGAAGTCTAAGCCGGAAATGCCCGCTTAGGGGCATAAGCGCCTAAGCGACAGCAGAGTCGATTGTTTATAATAACTTACTTCTAATTACCAAGATAACTCGACAGGCTTATCGCTATTTTTTAGAATCCCGATATTAGCTCACATAAAGGTCAGCATCAGATCCTTGGCATCCACCGATTGCCCGACTGTGACATATAAATCAGCAATAATGCCGTCACGCGGGGCGGTCAGACTGGTCTCCATTTTCATCGCCTCAAGGGTCAACAGCACATCGCCCGCCTTAACCTCTTGCCCCGGTGCGACCGAGAGAGTCGCAACCAGCCCCGGCATGGGAGCGCCCACATGATCCGGATTGCCATCGTCAGCCCGCCGGCGTTGCGGCAGATTGGCCGCCACCCGCCGATTGGCCACGGCGATCACGCGCGGCTGACCGTTCAGTTCGAAGAAGATGCGGACCTGACCGTCGTCCTCGGTATCCCCGACCGTTTGCAGACGAATCACCAGAGTCTTGCCGGTTTCAATCTCGACCATGATTTCATCGCCCGGCTCCATGCCATAGAAAAACACCGGAGTCGGCAGTTTCGAGACCGGACCATAGCGGCGCACCGCCTCGTGGAACTCCTCATAGACCTTCGGATACATGAGCCAGCTAGAAAGCTCCCGCTCGCTGATCGGTCCGGAGAATTTTTCAAGGCCGCGAGCCCGGGTCGCCTCAAGATCGGCGGGGGCGAGCAACGACGCCGGACGCACAGTGATCGGGACGCGGTCTTTCAACACCCGCTTCTGCAGGGCCTCCGGCCACCCTCCCGGCGGCTGACCGAGATCGCCATGAAGCATTTCGACCACCGAGGCCGGGAAGGAGATTTCCCGCTCGCCGGATAGCACATCCTCATTACTCAGGCCCTGAGACACCATCATCAGCGCCATGTCGCCCACGACTTTCGAGGACGGCGTCACTTTGACAATGTCGCCGAACAGCATATTGGCGTCGCGGTAAGTGCGCGCCACGTCATGCCAGCGGGACTCAAGCCCAAGCGACCGCGCCTGTTCGCGCAGATTGGTGAACTGACCGCCGGGCATCTCATGGAGATAAACCTCGGACGCCCCCGATTTGAGATCGCTTTCAAAGGCCGCATATTGCGTGCGCACCGCCTCCCAGTAAAAGCTGATCTCGCGCACGGTTTGCGGGTCGATCCCACTGTCGCGCTCGGTATGACGCAAAGCCTCGACAATGGCCCCGAGACAGGGTTGCGAGGTGGTGCCGGACATGGCGTCAATCGCCCCGTCCACCGCATCGACCCCTTCGTCGATGGCGGCAAGCAACGTGGCCGCCGCCGCTCCCGAGGTGTCATGGGTATGGAGATGAATCGGCAGATCCGTTTCTTCCCTGAGCGCCCGGATCAGCACCCGCGCCGCTGCCGGTTTCAACAGCCCGGCCATATCCTTGATGGCGAGCACATGACAGCCCGCCCGTTCAAGCTGCCGGGCGAGGTCCACATAATACCGCAGCGAATATTTGGCCCGCGCCGGATCGAGGATGTCGCCGGTATAACACAACGCGCCTTCCGCCACCTTGCCGCTTTCGACCACGGCATCAATGGCCACCCGCATGTTTTCGACCCAGTTCAAGCAATCGAAGACACGGAAAATATCGATCCCCGCCGTCGCCGCCTCGGCCACGAAATGGCGCACCACATTGTCGGGGTAGTTGGTATAGCCGACACCGTTCGCGCCGCGCAGCAGCATCTGGGTCATGATGTTCGGCAGCCGTTGGCGCAACTGGGCGAGACGCTCCCACGGGTCTTCGATCAGAAAGCGCATGGCGACGTCGAACGTGGCCCCGCCCCAGCATTCGACAGACAGCAATTGCGGCAAGCCCCGCGCATAGGCCGAGGCCACCTGGATCATGTCCTTGCTGCGCATGCGCGTCGCCAGAAGCGACTGATGGGCATCGCGCATGGTGGTGTCGGTCAGAAGCACCTGTTTCTGATCGCGCATCCAGCGGGCGAACCCTGCGGCCCCACGCTCCTGCAGAATCTGACGCGTGCCGTCGGCGGCGGGGCTTTGAAATTTCGGTGCCCGCGGGGTGCGGGCCGAGGCCGGCGGACGCGGCCGGTCGCGCGCATCGGGATGGCCATTGACGGTCACATCGGCAATATAGCGCAACAACCGGGTGGCGCGATCCTGCCGCGTTGCCGAGGACAGAAGTTCCGGCGTCTCGTCAATGAAGCGGGTGGTATAGCCGTTCGCCCGGAAGGTCGGATGGGCCAGCACATTTTCCAGAAACGGCAGATTGGTCGACACCCCGCGAATGCGATATTCCCGCAGCGCACGCAACATGCGGGCGATGACTTCGTCCGAGCTTGGAGCCCAGGCGGTAATCTTTTCCAGAAGCGCATCATAATGCCGCGTCACCACCGCCCCGGAATAGGCCGTGCCGCCGTCAATGCGAATGCCGAAACCGGCGGCGCCGCGATAAGCCGTGATGCGGCCATAATCGGGAATGAAATGGTTTTCCGGGTCTTCCGTGGTGATCCGGCACTGGATGGCATGGCCATCAAGCTGAATATCGGCCTGTGGCGGCACCCCGGTTTCCGTCACCTCACCAAGATGTCCGCCTGCGGCGATATGGATCTGCGCCTTGACGATATCGACACCGGTGACCATTTCGGTGACCGTATGTTCGACCTGAATGCGCGGGTTGACCTCGATGAAATAAAATTTGCCCGTGGGCTCATCCATCAGAAACTCGACCGTGCCCGCCCCCACATAGTCGGAGGCGCGGCCGATGGCGAGCGCCGCGGTACAAATCTCCTGCCGCTGATCGGCATCGAGATAGGGCGCAGGCGCGCGTTCGATCACTTTCTGATTGCGACGCTGGATCGAACAATCGCGTTCGAACAAATGATACAAATTGCCGTGATGGTCGCCGAGCAGCTGCACTTCCACATGACGGGCCCGGATCACGAGCTTTTCCAGATAGACCTCGTCGCGGCCGAAAGCCGCCTTGGCCTCGCGCCGACCGGCACGCACATTGTCCATCAGTTCCTGCTCGCTGCGGATCGGACGCATGCCGCGCCCGCCGCCGCCCCAGCTCGCCTTCAGCATCACCGGATAGCCAATCCCGGCGGCGAGGCGGATGATCTCGGCCTCGTCTTCGGGCAACGGGTCGGTCGCTGGCATCACCGGCACATCGACCGACATGGCCAGACGACGGGCTGAAATCTTGTCACCCAAAAGCCGCATGGTGGCCGGCGACGGCCCGATGAAGGTCATGCCCGCAGCCGCCACAGCAGCAGCAAAATCAGGGTTCTCCGACAGGAAGCCATAGCCCGGGTGAATGGCATCGACCCCGGCGGAGACCGCCGTTTCAATGATCTCATCAATGGCCAGATAAGCCGCGATGGGACCGCCGTCACTTGTGATGCGGTAAGCTTCATCGGCCTTGAAGCGATGGAGCGACAGGGAATCTTCCTCGGCATATATCGCGACGGTGCGGATTCCGAGTTCTGTTGCAGCGCGGAAAATCCGGATGGCGATTTCCGAACGGTTGGCAACGAGCAGTTTCTTGAAAGGCGGAACGGATTGCGTGACTGTCATGGCGGTACGGGCTCTGTTTATTTGTATAATTGGCCTTTGAAGGCAGTTTACGGGAACTTTACAGGAAATGTTCCCGCCCTGCCTATCCTGATGGACCGAAACGCTAGCCCGAATACGCAGGAAAAGCCAGTTTGTATTGCACTGCAAAATAACCGGCACCTAGCCAAAAGTCGGACCAGTCCTTTCCCCGACCACATCGAAAGATAGTCGCAAGCTGCTGGGAACTGACGGTAAACTCCTCATCACTGCGGGTTCATCAAATTCAACAAGAATAAAACCCCGCTCATAAACCAGGAGGGAGCATTCACGCCATGTCACAACTGTCCATGCCGTCCAAAACCATCCGTTCGGAACTCATCCGCTCCACCGCCATCCTAAGTGCGCTGGTCGCCACCGCCGCCTTCGACGCCAGTCTGGCCAGCGTGATGGCGCAGACGGCCACACAGGGGGCGGCGCTTGAGGAAATCATCGTCACCGCCCGCAAGCGTGAAGAAAATCTGAAGGAAATCCCGGACTCGATCACCGCGCTCACCGCCAGCGCCATCCAAAGCGCCCGTATCAATGACGTGAAGGACGTGGCCGCCCGCGTGCCGAACCTGTCCATTGTCGAAGCCCAGCAACCCGGCGTGGCGCTCATCAATATTCGCGGCGTCGGTCAGGCCCGCAATGGCGAACCGTCTGTCGCCGTGGTCATCGACGGCGTCCAGCTTACCAATGCTTACGGCATCACCCAGGATCTCTTCGATATCGAACGCATCGAAGTCCTGAAAGGCCCGCAGGGCGCAACATATGGCCGAAACGCCATTGGCGGCGCCATCAACATCACCACCAAGCAGCCGACCAACGACCTTGCCGGCTCGGTCCTCGCAAGCTACGGCAGCGCCAATGATGTGCGCCTGAACGGCAGCCTGAGCGGCCCGATCATCGAAGACAAGCTGTTGTTCCGCATCGCCGGATCGTTCCGCAGCTTCGATGGCGACGTCGACAGCCTGTTCACGCCCGGCCGCGACGAAGCCAACTGGCAGGACGACCGCAATATCCGCGCGGCCCTTTTGGCCAAACCGACAGACAACATCAGCATCGATCTGAGATACTCGCGGCTCGAGACCAAATCGGGCGCAGCCTGGTATGCGGTGGTGCCGCCAGGCACCAATCCCGACAAGCCGCGTCCCTACCTCGGCGATTATCCGTCTTCGGCCAAGCGCATCCTCAATGACGCTTCCGGCAAGATCGACATCGATTTCGACAATATGGTCCTGACCTCGGTCACCGCCTTTTCAAAAGTCTCGTCCAGTATCAATGAAGATATCGATTTCACCCCGCTTGACGGGCTGACGGCGGAGCAAGACCTGAACAGCACCAACTGGTCGCAGGAAGTCCGGCTGGCCTCAAGCGGAGACAGCCCGTTCAAATGGATGGGTGGGGTCTATTACCTCAACACAGACCAGAAGCTCGATACGGAGATCTTCCTCGGCCGGGACTTTTTCCCGATCTTTGGTCTGCCGCCGACAACACCGTCACCGCTGCCGTTCGCAGCCACCCGGGCCACCGACAAGAACGATGCCTATGCCGGCTTCGGTCAGCTCATCTATCGGTTCAACTCGGGCATCGAACTGACGGCTGCGGCGCGGTATGACGTGGACAAGCGCCATCAGCTGGACCGCGTGTTGCTTCAGAATTTCGACAAGACCTTCAAATCCCTGCAGCCAAAAGCCTCGATCACCTATTTCTTCAACGGCGATGAATCCATGGTCTATGGCACCGTGGCCAAGGGGTTCCGCAGCGGCGGGGTCAACCCGAGCGCCCTCATCACCCGCTATTATAAAAAGGAAGAAAACTGGAACTTCGAACTGGGCTTCAAAACCAGCCTGCTTGATCGCCGCGTCAGTATGTCGGGCGCTGCCTTCTATACCCGCATCAAGGATCGTCAGGTCTATATCCTGGACATCAACAACTCGACCCAGATCCTCACGAACCCGATCCCGAGCTCAGAAGTTTACGGTCTTGAATTTGACATCACCGCGCGGCCTGTTCCCGATCTCGATGTGAGCGCTGCGATCGGCCTCACCGATTCAAAAATCCGGACCTATGACACCAGTGTCTTTGCCGGTCAGTTGTCTGCCGGTAACTTCACAGGCAACAAGTTGCCGCAGGTGGCCGCGATCAGTTACGCCTTTTCGGCCCAATACCGCATCGCCGTCAATGATGACACCATGGTCATTCCGCGCTTCGAATTGAACGGATCGGGCGGCGCTTACTACTGGGAAATCGACAACCTCAACCGCCGCCACAGCGTCATGCTTGGCAACGCGCGACTGACGCTTGAACATAAGGGGCTGGCCGTCACCGGCTATGTCGAAAACATGTTCAACGAGCACTATGTGCTTGAATATGTTCCGGCACGCTGGAGCGGTTCGGGGTCCGGAGACGTCTCGGCAGCCGCCCGTGGCCGCCATTACGGCATCCAGGCCCGGTTCCAGTTCTAGTGACATCTGGCAAGCCTTGTGCGGTCATGTCATAGTTCCCTGTGAAATGTGAGGTTGGGACGCGATATGACCGCAGGCTTGCCGACACCTTCTACCGCTGCAAAACTGCGGGCGCTTATGCCCCACCGTTACGGCCCGGCGCTTGGACATGGCGCTGCGGTCGTACGGCGGGCGCAGATCCGCCAGCTGACGGTGGCGAGCCTCACTCACCGTCTGACCCTTCTGCGGGCGCCGTCAGGTGCGGGCAAAACCACCCTCCTTGGTCAATGGCTTGATGTTCTGAAGGAAACCGGGCGTGTGGTCGCCTGGCTGTCGCTTGAAGCCGATGACGCAAGCCCGCTCTCCCTGATCGAAGGCCTGATCGGGGCTTTGGCCGACAATGGCCAGGGACAGGCTGTATTTCATTTCACGCCGGAATTTGGCGACGAAATCCGCGCCGCGCTTGATATCTCCATCGCCGCCGCCGCCCGTCGTCTGGCCGCTGCCCTCAATGGCCCTGGCTTTCGCGGCGTGCTCATTCTCGACCGCTTTGAAAGCATCGACCGCAGCCCGAGCGGAACTTTTATCGCCGTGCTATTGCAGCATCTCGCGGCCCTGAATGTGGTGATCGCGAGCCGCCACCGGCCGCAGTCGCTACCGCTGTCCAATCTGCGCGCCCGCGATGAGCTGGCCGAGCTGACCATGGCCGATCTTCATCTCGATGTCGCCGAAATGCAGGCACTGTTTGGCGACGATCTGCCCGATCAATATGCCCGCAAGCTGCATCTCCTGACCGGTGGGTCGCCCGTCGCCCTGCAATTCGCCCGCCGCGCCATCGACGCGCTGCCCGGGGACGAACATATGGTGGCGGATACCGCACACCGCCCCCTGGCTATCCCGAACAACTGGCTCGATTGGCTCGACGATTATTACAGTGACGAAATTCTCGGAGCGCTCCAATCGGATCTTCAGCATGTGATGAACCGGCTGGTGATTGTCGAGCGCTTCGATCTCAGTCTGGCTGAAGCCATCGCCGGACCGCAGGCGCGGCAGATGGTCAACCGCCTCTATAGCGAGCAGGGCCTGCTGGTCCATGACCGCTTCACCAATCAGTTTCATTTCCCCGAAACCCTGCGTCAGTTTCTGGAAAAACGTCTGCAATGGCTGGATGAGGCGGAGCTCGCAGCGCTCCATGCCCGCGCCGCTGCCTGGTTCATGGAACGCGGCAACGCGGTGGATGCCCTCCATCATGCGGTGGCCGCCAACAATCAGGATATGGCGTCGCAACTGCTCGAACAGCTCGGGATCGTCAGCGTCGCCGTTCTGCACGGCGTGCCGTCGCTGAAATCGATGATGAGCCGCGTCGCCCCCCTGGCCGAAACCGTCTCCCTGCAGGCCCGCCTCGCCTGGTCGGTTATTCGCGCCCATGAAGGCGGCATCAGCGAGGCGAGCAAGCTTCTGGATCAGGCCAAGGTCGATATCGCCGCCGCCGGAGAGTCCCTGCCCGCCACCATGGCTTTTGATTGCGCGCTGGCCGAGGGCCTGCTTGACGGCTTTACCGATCGCCATATGTCGGTCCGCATGAGCAACCTGATCATCCAGCAACTGGCCCGCACCCCGCGCACCGAGCATCCGCAACGGGCACTGCTCCATGTTTTGCTGTCATGGGAGGCGTTCCGCGACGGCCGCCTTGATGACGCCGATCAGGGCGTCAATGACGCTGCCACAGAATATGCTGCGGTGGACGGCGGCTATGGCTCCATTTTCATGAATATCCATCGCACCCTGATCCGCTTCTGGCGCAACGATCTGGAGGGGGCGCGCCATGAATGTCTGATCGCCGAACGCATGGCCCATCTGTTTTATCCCGGCGATGAACGGCTGCGCATGCTGACCAAGGCGATCAAATCGGGCCTGCTGTTCGATCTCGACCCTGAACAGCAGCCGGCCGCCCTGCTGGAACTCGCCGCCCAGGTCAATATGTTCGAATCCTGGTGCGAGGTGCTGTTGTGGAGTGCGAATTGCACCGTGCAGGCTGCCATCCGCGATGGCCGTATCGACGATGCCCGCCGTGTGCTCGATCAGACCGTGGCCGCCGCCAAACGTCTGACGGTCGAGAAACTCGTCTGGGCCGTCGACTGTCTGCGGGCCGAGATCGAAACCTTGCATGGGGACCGCTATCTGGCGCTTGATCTGGCCGAAAGACTGTCGTTACCGGACATCGACCATGTCATGATCGCCAATGTGGATCTGACCTGGCGCGAACGTATCGGCGGACTTTTGACCTATGGCCTGATCCTGCGCCGCGAGGGCCGCCTGAGCGAAGCCGCGTCTGCGGCAGATCGCGCGGCCCAGCTTTTGACAGTGACGCCGATCCCGCGCCTGGCGGCGCGGCTTGCGGTGTTGCGAGCCCATCTCGCCTTGGCCGCGGGGAAGGAGCATCTGGTCCGTCCGTTGCTCGCTGAAGCCCGCGCGACCTTCCCGAACCTTGTGTCACGCCAGATTTTTCTCGAACAGGACGGTGCGGGACTGCCATCGCTCGCCCCCTATCTCCCGGCCTTCAGCACAGATCCTGAACGGGTGACGCAGCGCCGCACACCCATGCTCACAAGCACGTTCAAAACCAATGCCCCGTCCGCCGCCGACCCGCTGACCGCGCGGGAGCGGGAAATTCTTCAGTCCATGCGCGAAGGCCACCCGAACAAAGTGACCGCGCACCGCCTTGGACTCAGTGAAGCCACGGTCAAATTCCATCTGCGGAATATCTACCGCAAGCTTGACGCCCGCAACCGCACACAAGCGCTTGCGCGCTATGCGGCCATTGCGGGCGCCCCATACGGACTTTAAGCCGGCACAGATGCGAAATGTTCCACCAGCGCATCTCCGAGCGGCGCGGCTGAGGCTGGATTCTGGCCGGTGAAAAACTGTCCGTCCACTACCGTATGTGCGCGGAAAGGCGCCGCTGCGGAATAAAAAGCGCGCATCTTGCGCAGCATGTCTTCGGGCAGCACCGGCACCAGCCGAATAAGGCCCGCCGCATCATCTTCAGCATTGCTGATGCAGGTCGCCTTGCGTCCGCGCAAGATCGGCTGACCGGCATGATCGATTGCGAAAGCCAATCCGATCACCCCATGACAGATCCCCGCAAGCACGGCATTGCGCACATAAAGAGATTCCACATAACGTTTGAGATCCGCATCATGCGGGAAGTCCCACACCGTGCCGGTCCCACCGACCAGAAAAAGCCCATCATATTGATCAATATCGACATCCGACAATTTGACCGTGCCAGCAACTTGCTGCTGCGCCGCCGCATTCGCCAGAAAGCGCTGACCGTCCGGAGTGACCCAGGTATCTTCAAGGCTCATGGGATCGATCGGAGCAGCGCCGCCTGCGGGCGAGGCGAACGTAACCCGGTGACCGGCGTCGGTCAGCCGGTTGTAAACCGCCGCCAGCTCCTCAAGCCAGCTTCCGGTTTTTCGACCGCTTGAGCCAAGCGTTGCATGTGACGTCAGTATGAACAGGATGTGCTTCGACATGTCGGTCTCCATTCTTGTCGTGACTGCCTTGAGTGTAGCGGCCGCGGCCTCCGAGCCGTAACTGCCCGAACGGCGAAAACATCCTCGACAAAAAGCTAGCTAGGCCCCCGGGCCCGTCCTCGCCCGACCCTGGCCCAACCCTGGTCCGCCCTGGGCCCGGCCGAATGGGCGGGTTGGCAGGCGGCCGGGGATTGCAGATGATAGCTGCCAGACCCTGAATACCCAGACCTCAAATTCATGAGCGGAGGATATTATGTCACTCAATGACCCCGTCACCAAACTGCCGCCCGTCACTGCGCCGTTCAAACGGGCGCTCGGGAAGCCGGTGCCTGCCGAAGGCGAAGACGGACTGTTCACGCAATCCTGGTGGCCGATCTGCTATTCAAGTGCCGCCAGCGAGCATTTCGTGCGTGGCTATGACTTTCTCGACGGCCGGGTCATCGTGTTCCGCGACAAAGACGGCAAAGCCCATGTGAACAGCGCCTTTTGTCCCCATCTTGGAGCCGATCTTTCGGTCGGCGACATGGTCGATGGCGCGGTCCGCTGCGTGTTCCATCACTGGAAATATGGTGCCGATGGCCGCTGCGTCGGCATGCCGAGCACCGACCCGATCCCGCCGACAGCACGTCTTTTTAAATTTCCGACTATTGAAAAATATGGCCTGATCTGGGCCTTTAACGGTACCGAGCCCCATTATGACCTTCCGGACTTCATCTATCCCGATGACGAGCTGGTCTATAAAATCAAGATCTTCCCGGAAGCCTTGCCGGTTGACCCCTGGATCGTCTGCGCCAATACGCCGGACATGCAGCATATCCGCTATCTCCATGGCATCAATATCAACGGCGGCAATCCCCATGACATCGTAGAATGGACCGACCATTCGATGCTCTATGAATTCGAAGGCACCCATACCACCGGGGAGCCGGTCAGCCATAAGATCGGCATCATCGGCACCAGCATGTATTTCCAGGAGACTGTCTTTGACGGTCGCTGGTTCGGCTTCGTTGCCCCGTTCGGCATGCCGCGCCCGCAGCAGACACTGGCCTTCATGGCCGTCTGCGCCCGCAAGGACATGGGCACGCCTGAGGAAATCGACGCCTTCCTCGATTACATCATCGATCTTGAAACCAATGTGGTGATGGAAGATCTGACCAATATGCAGACCATTCATTTCACGCCGGGCACATTGACCGCAAGCGACAGGACACTGGCCCGCTTCTTTGATTATATGCGCGACTTTCCGCGCGCTCATCCGTCAGCCGAATTCATCCGCTGATCGATCCTTTATGACAGGGGCGAGCCGGCAACGGTTCGCCCCTGTCGCTTTTAGACGGCCCCGGGATTTTCCAGACTGAACATATGCGTGTGATCGTCATAGGCGAAAATCTCGGCATAGCGGCCCCAGCTGATGATGGCGCGCATGGTCTGGCGGGCTGCGGCTGGTGCCATATGATCCTCGAGTTCATCGGAAAAGCGGCTCCAGGACGCGGTATGGCTCGGCCGTTCGTCAAGCACATGACGAACGTGACCCGCAAGCCCCACATAGGCCATAAGATGCTGTGCAAACAGATGCTTGCGCTCGTCCGTGTTGGCCTGCATGAACCTCATGCCATCCGAATTCAGCTTGATGTCACCGCCCCCCACATCGGCAAAGCGCAGCATCTGCAGGGTTTCCGCAATCGGAAACAGATCATCGATCTCCATATGCAGCAGGGCGGCAATGACCGGCAGATCGGCCTGGCCGTTATAGGGCGCGCCGCCCACGGTCTCCACCAGACCGGCCAGCAGGTTTGAGGAAATATGCGGCAGCACGGTATCGAGCCCGGCCCCCACATGCTCGTGCCGCGGGGCTTCCTGGTCAGTCGCAAGCCTTGCGGTCATGACCAGATAGATGTTCTCCACAAGGTCGCGAAAGCCCGGATCGAGACGATCGCGCGGCCGGGGCAGAGTGACCTTGATCTCGTCGAGAATGCGCCCGGGGTCGCTGCCGAATACCAGAATACGGTCGCACATCAGTACCGCTTCCTCGATATTGTGGCTGACAAGAATGATGCCCTTGATCGGCAGCTGGCCATTCGCCCATAAATCAAGCAGATCGCTGCGCAATGTTTCGGCAGTCAGCACATCAAGGGCCGAGAACGGTTCGTCCATCAACAGGATATTGGGATGGACCACCAGCGCCCGAGCAAAGCCGACGCGCTGACGCATGCCGCCCGACAGCTCCCGCGGGAAGGCGGATTCAAAACCGTCCAGCCCGATCAGATCAATCGCCTCAAGCGAGCGCTTGCGGATCTCCGCCGACGGCAAACCGAGCGCTTCAAGCCCAAGTTCGACATTTTGCAAAACCGTAAGCCAGGGAAACAGGGCAAACCCCTGAAACACCATGGCAATGCCCAGGGGCGGGCCGACGATGTCCTGTCCAAGATAAGAAATCGTCCCGGCCACCGGCTGCGACAGTCCGGCGATCAAGCGCAGCAAGGTCGATTTGCCCGAGCCGGAGCGGCCGAGCAAGCCGATGATCTCCCCCTCCTGCAAGCTGAGCTCGATGCCATCGAGCACCAGAAGCTCCCCCCCATCCGGTCTTGCGAAGCTTTTGCGCAGACCGTGAATTTCCAACAGTGAAGACTGCGTCATCTGCAACGTCCCTTAACCAAGGCGGTATTTACGTTCGGCGAAGCGATAAATCGGCCGCCAGAAAATACGGTTGATGACCACCACAAACAAGCTCATGACAGCGATCCCAAGCACAATGCGGTGAAAGTCCCCCGCCGTGGTCGCTTGCGCGATATAAGCGCCAAGTCCATGGGCCTGAAGCTTCTGATCGCCCCAGGACACAACCTCGGCGACGATGCTCGCGTTCCAGGAGCCGCCGGACGCGGTGATGGCCCCGGTCACATAAAAGGGGAAGATCGCCGGCAAGGCGATCCGCCGCCACCACAACCAGCCGCGCACATGCAAATTCGTGCCAATGTCGCGCAGCTCGGATGGAATAGTGGAAGCTCCGGCCACCACATTGAACAGAATATACCACTGCGTGCCGAGGATCATAAGCGGGCTCAGCCAGATATCGGGATTGAGCCGGAACGACGCGATAAAAACCACCGCGATCGGAAACAACAGATTGGCCGGGAAGGCCGCCATGAACTGGGCAATCGGCTGGGCAATATGTGCCACCCCGGGCCGCAACCCGATCCAGACGCCGATCGGCACCCAGATGACACTGGCGATGAAGATCAGCACAAAGACCCGAGCCAGGGTGGCGAATCCAAGCAGAATGGCGGTCCCGACCTCGGCCAGGTCCAGTCCGCCATGTATGAAGGACGCAATATACCAGACCGCGCAAAGCGTTGCGGCCCCTACCAGCGCATACCACAGCCAGTCGATCCAGCGCGCGTCAAACCCCCGCCCGGGGACCGAGGGCTCCGCTCGCTGTCCGAGCGACGGCACCCGATAGGTCAAACGCCATAAACGGCTCATGAACCTGACCAGCGCCGCCACCATCCGCGATCGGCGCATCACCGTCAGCACCCAGGACTGCGGCGGTGCGACACTGATCTGCTGTTCAAAGCGAAAACGATCAGCCCAGGCAACCAGCGGCCGGAACAGAAGCTGATCGTAAATAAGGATCACCAGCAGCATGGTGCCGATCGCCCAGCCGATGGCAGGCAGATTGCGATCGGTCACGGCCAGCGCGATATAGGACCCGATGCCCGGCAACATCACCGTCGTCTTGCCGACGCTGATGGCTTCGGACGCGACCACAAAAAACCAGCCACCCGACATGGACACCATCATGTTCCATACGAGTGACGGCATGGCGAAAGGCACGTCAAGCTGCCAGAACCGCATCCAGGGCCGCAACCGAAAGCTGCGGGAAACTTCGACCAGCTCCTCAGGCACCGTGCGCAGCGACTGATAAAAGCTGAAGGCCATGTTCCAGGCCTGACTGGTGAAGATCGCAAACACTGCCGCAAATTCGGCGCCCAACACCCGGCCCGGCGCAAGCGACATGAAATACACCACCGTGACCGAGATAAACCCGAGAATCGGCACCGATTGCAGGATATCCAGAAGCGGGATCAGAACGATCTCGGCCCGGCGACTGCGCGCCGCGAGGGTTGCATAGGTAAAGGTGAAGACCAGCGACAACGCCATGGCCGCCAACATGCGCAAGGATGTGCGCAGGGCATAACCCGGCAGAACCGACGGATCGAGGGAAATCGGACTTGTGGTCAGAACCGACAGCGGCTGCATCAGGCCGCGACTGGCTTCGGCAAAAAAGATCAAAGCCGCCAGAACAAGAAGGATGGCGAAGATATCCCAATAGATGCGTTTCTGACCAATCGCGGTTTGACGATTATCGTCCTGGCGGAGTGCGGCTACAGAAGCCGGGCCAGTCATGGGCATCGCCCTATCATCTTCCAAAGCCCGGCCCGCCGCCAATGTCTGCGTCCCACGCCTGTCATCCCGGTCTCATGCATCATGCAGGGCGGCTCCTCCAAAGAACATGTCGTCCGGAGTCTGGCGCACAACCTCCGTTCCGGGTGACGATCACCTGGAACAAACTCTAGCAAAAATATGGTTGCAATGCAGCAACAGATCCCACTACCGTTCGGAGCCCTCTGAACGTCGCGGCATTCCGATCATGACAGCGCTCGGCCTGCAAATTCATGTGAGCGCCCTCCGGCAAGCGGGCCTCAAACCCTTCCTTCTCGGCGCGATGCTGTTCCTGTTCGGGGGCGGATATGCCATCAATCGCCTGATGCTTGGCCATTTAGGGCTGAACTAGCCCACACTATCCAGAGCCGGAACCGCTTGCGGATTTTTCCAGTCGAGCGCCAGGGCCAGTTGCTCCTTATCGAGATCCCCCTCCCAACGCGCCACAACGATGGTGGCCACGGCATTGCCGACCAGATTGGTGAGGGCGCGGCATTCCGACATGAACCGATCAATGCCGAGGATCAGGGCCATACCAGCCACCGGCACGGCCGGCACTACGGACAAGGTCGCAGCCAGCGTGATGAACCCGGCCCCGGTGATTCCGGCGGCGCCCTTGGAGCTCAGCATGGCCACCAGCAGCAGCAAAATCTGATCGCCCAGCGATAAATCGATATCCACCGCCTGAGCGATGAACAGCGCCGCCAGCGTCATATAAATATTGGTGCCATCCAGATTGAACGAATAACCGGTCGGGATCACAAGACCGACCACCGATTTCTTGCAGCCCGCACGCTCCATCTTGGCCATCAGGCTCGGCAGGGCCGCCTCGGAAGAACTGGTGCCCAGTACCAGCAGTAATTCTTCCTTGATATATCTCAGCAAAGCCAGGATCGAAAAGCCATTGTAACGGGCGACGGCCCCAAGCACGACCAGCACGAACAACAGAGAGGTCAAATAAAACGTGCCGATCAGAAACAGCAGATTGGCGATCGTTTGCAGGCCGTATTTTCCAACGGTGAAAGCCATCGCCCCGAAAGCGCCGATGGGCGCCGCCTTCATCAGGATAGCCACGAGCTTGAACACCGGCTGCGACAGCGACTGCAACAAGGTCACGACCGGAGCCGCCTTGTCCCCGACCAGGGCAAGCGACACCCCGAACAGGACCGAGAAAAACAGAACCTGCAATATATCCCCGGAAGCAAAGGCCCCCACAACCGTCTCGGGAATGATATTGGTGAGAAAAGCGACGATGCTTTGCTCGTGGGCTTTTGTGACATAGGTGCTCACGACCGACGCATCAAGCGTCTCGGGCGCGATATGGAGGCCGCTGCCCGGCCGCAACGTATTGCCAACGATCAGCCCGATAATCAGGGCGAGCGTCGAGAAGGTCAGAAAGTAAATCATCGCCTTCCCGGCCACCCGGCCAACTTTTTGCAGGTCGGTCATACCCGCAATACCGATCGCCACCGTCAGGAAAATGACCGGCGCGATAATCATCTTGATCAGTTTGATGAAGGCATCCCCGAGAGGCTTCAGACTGATACCAAGATCAGGATAAAAATGACCAAGCAGAATGCCGACCGAAATGGCAAACAGCACCTGAACATAAAGATGACGGTAAAAAGGCCGCTTCGTGAGCAAAGCCTCGTCTAAATTGACCTGCACGCGTTTATCGCCCCTGAAACATTACACCCGCCCCAACAAGCATAGCTCGCAGTCTGGGCTGTTAGTCGGTGACCAGCGCATAGGCCCTTGATGTCGAGCGCCGACCAAGCCCCGCTGCCCCCACGCCGATGATCGACAAAACGATACTGACACTCAAGAGAGAGAGATACAACGCCTGCTCATCACCAAAAACCCGGTCCGTCACCACGCCGATCATAAGCGGCCCGAGGCCCACGGCAAAGAAAGTGATAATGCACAGGAAAGCCGCGCTGATCACCCCGCGCAAATGACTTGGCGTCAGCATTTGCACCCCGGCCAGCCCCGCAGGAGACGCCGCCGACAAACAAAAATTGAGCGCGCCATACGCCACAAGCGAAAGACTGAGAACCCGCGTCGTGCAGAATAAAATGGCGCAGGGTACAGCCAGCAGCACCATGCCCATGATCACTACGCCCGGCGCCGCGCCAAGCCCCATCTTATGCAGGCGGTCGGTCAGAAAGCCGCCCGACAGATTCCCGCTCACGCCGGTGATCAGAACCAGGAGCCCCACGGTCCAGCCACTTTGCGCCACCGTCATGTCGAAAAAACGGACGTAAAACGTAGGGGCCCAGGCGGCAAATGACTGAACCAGAGCAATAACACAGGCCGCAGCCAGAAAATGCGTGCCATAAGCCATGCGATGACCGCCTGCATAATCAAGCGCCGCGCCGATCCGCGGCTTCGTCCGGCTTGCCCGCATGGGTTCCCTGATCGTGAACATCACCACGGCCAGAACGAGGCCCGGGATCGCCGCCAAAACAAACAGGCCCTGCCAGGGACGCAAGACGCCAAAATAGGGCAGCGTGAGACCATTCTGCGACACCAGCCAGGCAAGCACCGCGCCCCCGCCGATGAGCGCCACGCCATGCCCGAGAACAGCGCCCGAGGTAAAAACGGACACCGCCCGCGCCAGATGATCGCGATGAATATAGGCCGTAATCAGCAACATCGCCGCAGGCACGAGCGCTGCTTCGCCAAGACCGACCCCGATCCGCGCGGCGAATAAGGTCGGAAAATCGCCCGAAAGTCCGCAAGCCGCCGTGGCCGCGCTCCAGACCAACAGACCACCGACAATGAGATTGCGGCGGTGGCTGATATCGGCGAGATGCCCCAGGGGAATGGCGGCTACCGCATAAAGAATGGCAAAACCCGTGCCATGCAGTAACCCAAGCTCGGTGTCGGTGAGATTGAAATCCTGTTTCAGTGGCACCAGAACCAGGCTCATCAGAAAGCGATCGATAAACGACACCAGATGCGCCAGCGCCAACAGGCCCACGACGTACCATCCATAAAAACGCGTCGCGGGCAAAGACGTCTTGACCATGCCAATCACCTGTATACTGCCTGAACGAGAGCCTCGCACCGATCACCAAGGCTTGCGCCGCCGCACATGAAATTCGGGCTGTAGCTGAAAGCAATGCCCGCTTCCGGATCGGCGAAACCAACCGCCCCGCCCGCACCCGGATGACCAAAGCTTGCCGGATTAGGCCCGAACGACGCCATGGGCGCGGAATTAAGAAAAAACCCGCAGCCATAGGTCAACTGCCGATCAGTCATTTCACAGATTCCGCTCCAGCTTTGCGTGCGGGCCTGCGTGATCAAATCCGCCGACAGCAGGGAGATGCCGTCAAGGGTGCCACCACTAGCCAACAAGGCGAAAACGCGCGCGATGGCCCGGGCATTGCCATGACCGTTGCCCGATGGCATGACGGCGCGGCGGAAAATATCACTGTTATAGTGAAATTCGGGTTCGGCCGGTTTGACCCGCCAGGCCCGGCCGAGCTTGGTTGTCTCACTGCTGGCCTGCTGCAATGTCTGACTGTTCGGATTGGCAATAAGCGGTGCGACCCTTCTGTAATCCGCGCCCTTCAACCCGAACCGGTAATCAATACCAAGCGACGCGGCAACCTCCTGATCAAAGAAAAGATCTATGCTGCGACCATCAATCCGTCGCACCAGCTCCCCAAGAAGAAACCCGCAGGTCATGGAGTGATAGCCGCCCTTTGTTCCAGGTTCCCATTCGGGAGCCTGGATTTCAAGCGCGCGAATGATGGCCGGCCAGTCGTAAAGCGAATTGTCCGGCGCCTGGTCGGCATAAAGCAATCCGGCTTTGCCCTGCATAAGGGTGCGAACCGTAATGGCTTCCTTGCCGGCCTGACCAAATTCCGGCCAATATCGCGCCACCGTCTTGTCGAGATCGAGATGGCCGCGATCCACCAGCATCAGCAGGCAGAGCGCGGCCATCGATTTTCCAACCGACATCATGCAGACGATGCTGTCTTCTGTCCAGAGTTGGCCCGTGTCCGGGTTGGCAACGCCGCCCCAAAGATCGACAATCTTTTGTCCATCCTTATAGACAGCAACGGCCGCACCAACTTCACCGCGGTCACGGAAATTTTCCGCAAAAGCGTCCTTCACATGCGAGAACCGCGGATCGCATGTTCCCTGAAGGCAGACCTCAATCATCGTCATATCATGCTGCTTTCAAAGCGAACGAAATTTAATAATCGACCGTCAAGCGCAGCCCATAGGTCCGCGGCTCACCGACGCGCCCGCTGATCAGACCGAGATTGGCCGTTCCCGTGAGATAAGCCTTATTGGTGAGGTTGCGCCCAAAGGCCAGAACCTGCCAGCGCTCATTCGGAGAGGTGTAGCCAAGGCTTGCATTGACCAAACCAACCGAGCCCTGGGATTCAAGCGCTCTGTTTTCCGCGGTAAAAAATTGCCGGTCCTTCCAGCCATACTCCGCGCGGGCGAACAACGATCCCTTGCCGTTCAAATCCTGATCATACTGCGCATAGATCGAATAGGACCATTTCGGAGCAAAGTTCAAAATATTGCCGGATGCATCAAAAGGAATATTCCCCGCCTTCAAGGCATTCGGATAATTTTTATAAACAGCATCGAGATAGGCAAGATGCCCGCCGATCTGAAGCCCTTCGACCGGCGCCGTGACAAGTTCCAGCTCAACGCCGTCGATCTTCGCATCCGAGGCATTGGTGATATCGACCACACCCGGCGTGAGGAACGACTGCACCTGAAGATCGGTATATTTATAATGGAAGGCCGCGCCGTTCAGGCGCAAGCGGCGTTCGAGAAGATCGGTTTTGAAACCAAGTTCATAGCTCCACAGCTTTTCGGGATCAAATCCCTGCAGGGGATTGGCGCTTGAAAAATTGAAGCCGCCCGATTTGAACCCGCGTGAGATCGACGCATAAACCAGCACATCGTCCACAGGACGGAATTCAAGACCCAGTTTCGGTGTCCAGGCATCATAGGTATTGGACAAGGAATAAAGTCGCGGATATCCGGCCAAGGGCAATCCGGTGATCAGGGACCGCTGGCTGTAGTTCTGATCGAAATCCTTGGTTTCGCGCGTGTAACGCATCCCGGCGGTCACCGCTATCTGGTCGGTCACATGATAGGTGCCCTGACCATATCCGGCCCAGGCATTGGTATTGACCGTTGGGTTGGGCGTGGTCGCCGTATTGGTCGCGAAAGCATTGACCGATGAATTGGCAAGAATATGCTCGCGGAAATAATAAAGACCGAGCACATAGCTCAGATCATCGATCGCCCCGGTCAGATTGAATTCCTGTGAGAACTGCCATTGATCCTCAAGCTGGTCCGTGCGCCGGACATTGGCCGCTGTCGCATCGCTGTCCGACGAACTGATCAACCGGCTTTCCCGATAGGCGGTCAAGGACGAAAGCTTCATGTTGTCGGTCACATCATAGAGCAGTTCGCCCGAGAGACCCCGCGTCCGGCGTTGCGAGCGGCCCTTCAGATTCAAGGCCACCTTCCCGTAATCGCCATAAATCGTGTTGACGATCGGCTCGGTCGGCGACAGCTGCAACAGTTTTACATAAGCGCCACCGGCATCATCTGTCTGGAGATTATCGGCGCGCAGCCGGAATTCGAGACGCTCGTTCGGCGTGAAGCGAAGCTGCACGCGCCCGGCCCAGACGTTTTCGTTGTCGACGTCATTGCCGGTGTCCACGATATTCTTCAGATAGCCGTTACGCTTGCTGCGCAACAGCGACACACTACCCGCGAGCTTGCCCTCGATCAACGGCCCGCTGATATAGCCTTCAGCCCGCATCAGATCGTAATTGCCACCAGTGAACTGCAGCTTGGCCCTGAACTCATCATCCGGTAACCGACTGATGACATTGATCGTGCCACCGACCGAGTTGCGCCCATAAAGCGTACCCTGCGGCCCACGCAGAACTTCGACCCGTTCGACATCGAGAAAATTATTCAGGTAGGAAATCGGGCGCGCCATATAAACGCCGTCCACATGCAGGGTCGAGCTCGGATCGGAGCCCGCAAAGACATTGTTGGAGCCAATGCCGCGAATATAAACCTGCGAAAAGGAGCCGTTCTGCGCAATGACCAGATTGGGTGTCAAAGACATCAGATCCTTGACATTATTCAATCCTGCCTTCGCGATCAGATCACCCGTCAAGGCCGTCACCGCGAGCGGCGTGTCCTGCAGCCGCGTTGCCCCGGCTTTGGTGGCGGTGACGATAATTTCTTCAAGCGCCAGATCGGATTTCGTCTCAGCAGCAGCGGCCGCGCCGAACGTCGCCATAAGCGCCGCCGAGGCAATGCCTGACATCCACAACATCTTAGTCATCTAAGTCCCCCCATGGGTTGAGATATGACGGAGTGTTTCCCCCGTCTTGGCAGACCGCACGAGATCACCCCACGCAACGGACTGTTGCATCCATTGTTTCCCGCCAAGGATCTATCATGCTGGCACTGAGAGACGCCCTATTCGCCTCTTAGCGCGATCACACTATGGAATAGAATAAATCGGGCCGCAAGTATTTTGATCAAAATAAAAGATCAAAATAAATATGCCCAAAATTCGCTCCTGAGAAGGGCCCAGAGATATTCAAAATATATAAATATATTCAGTATATTACCTATTTTCTGGCCGCAAACTCCACCCCATGAAGAAGGCTTCATATATGCCAGACATGCCCGTTTATGGTGAGATTAATTGACTTTGATCAAATTATTTGATCTCTTCACCCCCCTGCAGCGTTTGACTAAACTGCTCAAATAAACCGCCGGAAAACAAGGTTCTGGGAAAAGGGACTGACATGACAGGATACGGGAACATGGGGCGCGGCATAGTGTTTCTCGCGACAATTGTATGGGGCCAGGCGGAGGCAACTGATATTCCGGGATCGGCGCGGGTCGTCGAGCGCAGCACCCAAGGGCTTGAGCAGCCCGCCGAAATTCTGATCGATTATTGGGGCATCGCCCATATCTATGCCGGCACCGTCCATGACGCGTTTTTCCTGCAGGGCTATAATGCCGCCCGCGACCGCTTGTGGCAGATCGACTTGTGGCGCAAGCGTGGTCTTGGCCTGCTGTCCCGGGATTTCGGCCCGGACTATATCGCCCAGGATCGGGCCGCACGCCTGTTCCTCTATCGCGGCGACATGGCTCGCGAATGGGCCGCCTATGGCCCCGATGCCAAATCCCAGACCGAGGCCTTCGTCGCCGGGGTCAATGCCTTTGTCGGAGAGATCCGTAACGGCGCGCGGCCCCTGCCGGTGGAATTCACCACCGCCAGCAGCATGCCCGACCTCTGGTCTCCGGAAGACATTCTGCGCATTCGCAGCCACGGTCTCACCCGCAATCTGACGTCTGAAGTCGCCCGCGCCCATGTGGCCTGCAAAGCCGGACTTCAAGCCGACAGACTGCGCCGGAAACTCGAACCGGACTGGACAACAAAAATCCCAGCCGGGCTCGATCCCTGTCAGATCCCGAAAGAGGTCCTGACCGATTATCGCCTCGGCACCGATGGCGTGACCTTGGGCAAACCTTCGACCAAAACTGCGCTTGATGACGAGCCCTTCGCCGAAGAACCCATCACCGCCGCCGGATCAAACGCCTGGATCATCGGCCCCGAACGGACCACAACCGGCCGCCCGATCCTCGCAAGTGATCCGCATCGCGCCGTCACCGTGCCGTCTTTGCGCTATATCGTCCATATGAACGCCCCCGGGTTTTCCGTGATCGGCGCGGGCGAGCCTTTCCTGCCCGGCGTCTCCATTGGCCATAACGATACCATCGCCTTCGGCCTGACGATTTCCGCCATCGATCAGGAAGATCTCTATGTCTATGATCTGAACCCCGCCAATGCCGGACAATACCGCTATCAGGGACAGTGGGAAGACGTAACGATCATCAAGGAGCCCATTCCCGTCAAGGGTCAACCCGATGCGATCGTCGAGCTGCGCTTCACCCGTCACGGCCCTGTGCTGTATCAGGACCCGGCGGGCGCGCGCCTGTTCGCGCTCCGCGGACTGTGGAGCGAACCCGGCGCGGCCGCCTATTTCGCCTCCTCGCGCTATATGACGGCCCATGACTGGGACGCCTTCAAGGCTGCCGTGGCCGAGTGGCGTACGCCGTCGGAAAATTTGCTCTATGCCGACAAGAACGGCAACATCGGCTGGGTCGTGGCGGCAGGCGCGCCGTTGCGCCCCAATTGGGACGGCCTCCTGCCAGTGCCCGGCGACGGACGCTATGAATGGAACGGTCTCGCCCCGGCTGACCGTCTGCCGCAAAGCTACAACCCCCGCGCCGGATGGTTTGCCTCGGCCAATGAAATGAACCTGCCGGCAGATTATCCCCTGCGCGACATGAAGCCCGGTTTTGAATGGGCCGAAGCCTCACGCGCCACCCGCCTGAAAGACGTACTCGGCAGTGCCGCCAAAACATCGCTGGCCGATTCCATGGCCCTTCAGATGGATGATTACAGCGTCATGGCGCGGCGACTGACCAAACTTCTTGCGCCCCTGATCTCGGACGACCCGGTCATCCATAACGGCCTTGCGCTCCTTAAATCCTGGAATCTCCATATCGAGCGCGACAGCGCCGCCGCTGCCCTGTTTGAAGTCTGGTCCATAGGCTATCTGGGCAAGGCAACCGTCGCCAAAGTCAGTCCCGCCGTAGAACCGATCATCAAATCAGGCGCCATCGATGCCGTGGTCTCCTATCTCGAAAAACCGGACCGGGCGCTCGGCCGTGATCCGGCGCGCGCCCGCGATGCCCTGCTGCTGTCAACGCTCAAGGAAGCCATGACAGATCTCCAAACCAGACTCGGGCCCGATCACGCCACATGGCGCTGGGGGCAACTGCATCACGCCCAATTCGACCATGTCTTGTCACCGACCGCCGACAGTGCCCTCCGCGCACAACTCAATGTCGGCCCGATGCAGAAATCCGGCGGCACCACTACGGTCAATCTGAGCCCCTATGACATCTCCGACTTCCGTCAAGTGCACGGCGCATCTTTCCGCATGGTGCTGGACGTTGGAGAGTGGGACAACAGCGTCACCATCAACACCCCGGGCCAGTCAGGGAATCCGTTCGATCCCCATTACCGGGATCTCTTTCCGCTGTGGCTGAACGGCCAATATGTTCCCCTGCTCTATTCGCGCGCCGCCGTCGCACGTTCCACGCAAACGCTCATCAAATTCACGCCCGGACACCCTAAGCCATGACCGATGAAACCCCACTGTCCATTCCCGCCACCGGCGGTCCGCAACGCGACACCCTGAAGGAGCATTGCAGCACCGAGCTCAAACTTGCCTTGATGGCGGGCCGTTTCACGCCAGGCGATCAGGTCACCGTCCGAGCCTTGGCCGATCAACTGAAGTTCACCATCATGCCCATGCGTGAAGCCGTGCAGCGTATGGTGCTGGCGGGTGCGCTCATCAATCTTCCGAATGGCCGTGTCAGCATTCCCAAGCCGACACGCGCCGAATTTCTCGAACTCATTGATATTCGTCAGAGGCTTGAACCCATTGCCTGTGAGCGGGCGACCAAGCATGTCACCGATCAGGATCTTGAGCAGATCGCCGCCTGTCAACGCGACCTCGTACAAGCCATCGCCAATAGCGCTCTTGAAGAGAGTATCCTGTGCAATCTGAAATTCTATTTTTCAATTTACAAAGCGGCCCAATCGCCACATCTCAGCGATCTCATCGAAATGGTGTGGCTCAGATTTGGCGCCATGATTCCCCAACCCGTCGTTCTCATCTACCGCTGGAGCAGCCCGCGCGGGCAGACCGAATATGTCGCCAATCAAATGAAGAACCATGAGGCGCTTCTAGGGGCGCTGCAGACACGGGACACCATCGCCGCCAACCGCGTCATGAACCGCATCATAACCATGAACGAAGAATTCTGTTTAAGAACATTTCCTTTCGACGATGCCGCGAAAGAGTGACGATACCGTCATAATTCCATCCGAATCATGACCCCGGACAGGACAACCTGACAGGCCCCCATGCCCCGCCCTATCGGACGCCCCAAGGACGGACAGAGCGCTGTATAAAGCCATGAATGGCCTGAGCTCCCTCGGCTCGACAAAGATCAGATGAATGATTTAAAAATGCCCCATCGATGCTCGCAGACCGGCGACATACAGCACTGACTAAAACCGCTGAACACACAGCTTCATATCAGCCATCGCATCCCCGAAACTGTCATCTTCTGCCTCTCATCACTCAGTCGTACACCAAACGCCTACGACTGATTTTACCCATATGAAATTTCAATCCGGACAGCCACACGAGAGGTGACGGTGTAGATACCCCAGACACCGACTAGCAGTACTGTTTCAACCCACGCCTCCGCACGGGAGGCGACGGATGTCGTAACCAACGCGGACCTTTTCACCACCGTTTCAATCCACGCCTCCGTGCGGGAGGCGACCGGGTGGCGACATAGGCTTGGATTACTGGGTCGAGTTTCAATCCACGCCTCCGTGCGGGAGGCGACGCATACGCCATCAATTGTAGATTGACAACTGGTGGTTTCAATCCACGCCTCCGCGCGGGAGGCGACATCTTTTTTCTGAGCGCCACCGCCTCTGCGCCCCGTTTCAATCCACGCCTCCGCGCGGGAGGCGACTCCTGTTCGCCGCCGCCGAAAGTGTTGAAGGCGGTGTTTCAATCCACGCCTCCGCGCGGGAGGCGACAAGAAAGTAGCTGCGGACGCGGCCCCGCCTGCCGGTTTCAATCCACGCCTCCGCGCGGGAGGCGACTTCTGCGCCGTTAGAATCCACTCAGATAGCTTGTGTTTCAATCCACGCCTCCGCGCGGGAGGCGACGATTGTTTTGCCCATGCCCCGGCTGATTTGAACGTGTTTCAATCCACGCCTCCGCGCGGGAGGCGACCGCCGCCAGTCGCGAAAGCGGCCGACTGGGTGGAAGTTTCAATCCACGCCTCCGCGCGGGAGGCGACCGCACTTCGCGGCTTGTAGGCACCAAAGCTAACGGAGTTTCAATCCACGCCTCCGCGCGGGAGGCGACCCAGACGGGAGGGGTCAGCTATGGCCTCTATAACGTTTCAATCCACGCCTCCGCGCGGGAGGCGACTATTGAAGCCACAATTAGATTCCCCGTGGTCACGAGTTTCAATCCACGCCTCCGCGCGGGAGGCGACAGGAGATTTCAACATGGCACGTAATTTCAAACAGGTTTCAATCCACGCCTCCGCGCGGGAGGCGACCGGCCATGCCAATTACGCCGGCAACGACGTCTATGTTTCAATCCACGCCTCCGCGCGGGAGGCGACGGGATTCAAGGCGCGGTTCCTGCTCGCCATTCATGTTTCAATCCACGCCTCCGCGCGGGAGGCGACGTCATCACGCGCGATGAGCCGCTAGAAGGAATGGCGGTTTCAATCCACGCCTCCGCGCGGGAGGCGACCGGCGCGGTCAATTCGAGTACGTCACCTTCCTGTTTGTTTCAATCCACGCCTCCGCGCGGGAGGCGACACATCGGGTCGAACCTTATCGTGCGAGAGTTTAAGTTTCAATCCACGCCTCCGCGCGGGAGGCGACTTCGGGAAACCGATTATTTCCGCCAGCAGATGTGAGTTTCAATCCACGCCTCCGCGCGGGAGGCGACAATGGTGAAATAAATCCTTCAGCTACCAATCGATTGTTTCAATCCACGCCTCCGCGCGGGAGGCGACACCAAGACATCGAACGAGCGCTAGCATATATCAAGTTTCAATCCACGCCTCCGCGCGGGAGGCGACCGCCCTTGAAAATGTGGTTCTTGAGGCACGCGAGTTTCAATCCACGCCTCCGCGCGGGAGGCGACGGCCGATGAAAGTGAAGCATTGCAGCACGATCTAGTTTCAATCCACGCCTCCGCGCGGGAGGCGACCAGGCCGTCTTGGTGGTATTCATCGATCGGATCGTTTCAATCCACGCCTCCGCGCGGGAGGCGACGCGGGCATATCAGCGTCTCCCGATCAATTTGATGTTTCAATCCACGCCTCCGCGCGGGA
This sequence comes from Govania unica, assembly GCF_027920805.1. Classification (GTDB taxonomy): domain Bacteria; phylum Pseudomonadota; class Alphaproteobacteria; order Sphingomonadales; family Govanellaceae; genus Govanella; species Govanella unica. The sequence continues at coordinate 81,406 of NZ_JANWOI010000004.1, read as the reverse complement.
GGCGACACACTGACCAAAAATTTCAGAGGAGCACCGGGAGGTTTCAATCCACGCCTCCGCGCGGGAGGCGACCACGCAAACAGGATGCCATCAACCGCGCAGAGAGCGTTTCAATCCACGCCTCCGCGCGGGAGGCGACACTCTGAAAAGGGGTTTGCCGGGATCATGACGCAGTTTCAATCCACGCCTCCGCGCGGGAGGCGACGTCATATGCCATGAAACGCAACACCGCCTTGGTGTTTCAATCCACGCCTCCGCGCGGGAGGCGACCGCGGATACACGATGAGGCAACTCGGCGACATCCTGTTTCAATCCACGCCTCCGCGCGGGAGGCGACACCTCTATAGCTAAGGGCATTGTACAAGAGACCGGTTTCAATCCACGCCTCCGCGCGGGAGGCGACCTCACGCAGCCACCCCCCCGAACCGCACATTCCCAGTTTCAATCCACGCCTCCGCGCGGGAGGCGACACGGCAGATTCTTTCAGCACCATCCCCGTTTCGAGGTTTCAATCCACGCCTCCGCGCGGGAGGCGACGCCTGACTCATGGTGGTACACGTAAATGATGATTTGTTTCAATCCACGCCTCCGCGCGGGAGGCGACGTGGCTGTTGCAAAAAGTCGCGGCGGGCGGCGAACATGTTTCAATCCACGCCTCCGCGCGGGAGGCGACTTGATTCAGTCAAGAGCCGATCCGCGCGGGACGCGTTTCAATCCACGCCTCCGCGCGGGAGGCGACTCGATGCCCCACGCCTTGACGTGATCGGACGCAAAGTTTCAATCCACGCCTCCGCGCGGGAGGCGACCGCTTTCTTCGGGGCTGTACCCCGTGGCTAATCGGTTTCAATCCACGCCTCCGCGCGGGAGGCGACGAGAAATGAAATACCGGGTTCACGGCCACGCGGTGTTTCAATCCACGCCTCCGCGCGGGAGGCGACGAGACGAAAGCCGGTAAACGGCACCTCAAAATTGTTTCAATCCACGCCTCCGCGCGGGAGGCGACTTTGATCGGCTGGCGCGCCGGGCTGACGGACAAAGTTTCAATCCACGCCTCCGCGCGGGAGGCGACACACCCAGGATGACGCTCTCGAAGCCCACATAAGGTTTCAATCCACGCCTCCGCGCGGGAGGCGACCACCGTAACCGAGGGACCCTATCTCGACTCGCACGGTTTCAATCCACGCCTCCGCGCGGGAGGCGACCTGATCGAAGATTGCGCTGGCCGTGGTGACATGGGTGTTTCAATCCACGCCTCCGCGCGGGAGGCGACCCAACACCAGCGACAGCGCAACAGTTTTGGCGTGGTTTCAATCCACGCCTCCGCGCGGGAGGCGACAACCAGATATGCTCACGAAGCGCTCGCATCTTTGGTTTCAATCCACGCCTCCGCGCGGGAGGCGACGCACCTCAACCACAGTGGTGCGGCCGAGGTATTCGTGTTTCAATCCACGCCTCCGCGCGGGAGGCGACCAGCACGGTCAGTTCCCGGTTGACCGTTGAATTTGTTTCAATCCACGCCTCCGCGCGGGAGGCGACGATGCAATCAACTTTGTCTTCGAGGGACATCTCGAGTTTCAATCCACGCCTCCGCGCGGGAGGCGACATGGAACGGTGATCAACACAATGACGCTATACATGTTTCAATCCACGCCTCCGCGCGGGAGGCGACGGCGTTCTCTGGCTGTGGATCAGCCCGTGCTCGCGTTTCAATCCACGCCTCCGCGCGGGAGGCGACTGGCGCCTGCGCCGCACCGGGGCCATTCTGGCCCGTTTCAATCCACGCCTCCGCGCGGGAGGCGACGTCGGTGCACATGTTCAGGGTTGTTTTGCACGCGTTTCAATCCACGCCTCCGCGCGGGAGGCGACTCGGCAGTTGCAGCATGGCGGTGCCGTTGGCCGCGTTTCAATCCACGCCTCCGCGCGGGAGGCGACGAGTGATTGATGTCTGTGGTTCAGTCAATCTCAGGTTTCAATCCACGCCTCCGCGCGGGAGGCGACCGGCGAGATCAAGCCCACATGCCGCCAACCGGGCTGTTTCAATCCACGCCTCCGCGCGGGAGGCGACGTGGTGACAAACAAGTCCTCAATTCTTCTGAGGTGGTTTCAATCCACGCCTCCGCGCGGGAGGCGACGAGGTCAGCAGGCCGGACGCTCAGGGTGCTCCGCGTTTCAATCCACGCCTCCGCGCGGGAGGCGACGTCATTTTGAGCATGTCGCCCTCGCGCTGTCCTGTGTTTCAATCCACGCCTCCGCGCGGGAGGCGACGTCCGTGCCTGCGAGCCGGTTGCAGGGAGATACGGTTTCAATCCACGCCTCCGCGCGGGAGGCGACCCGAGAAAGAAACGGATGAGGCGCGCAAGGTCGAGTTTCAATCCACGCCTCCGCGCGGGAGGCGACCCCCGATCCTTGAGAAAGACGCTTCGAACTTGTTGTTTCAATCCACGCCTCCGCGCGGGAGGCGACTCGTCTGACCGGACAATGTCATGGAGATAAACGTTGTTTCAATCCACGCCTCCGCGCGGGAGGCGACACCAACATCCGCCAACAGCGAAGCCCTGCTTGCCGTTTCAATCCACGCCTCCGCGCGGGAGGCGACGCCACAATCTCCGCTCTCCTGCGCGAGCGCGCTTGTTTCAATCCACGCCTCCGCGCGGGAGGCGACTCCTCTTTTCTCTTTCGCACCAACCCCTACAAAGGTTTCAATCCACGCCTCCGCGCGGGAGGCGACACGATTTCGCGGAAGTCAGGATTGCTCAAGGCAGAGTTTCAATCCACGCCTCCGCGCGGGAGGCGACTGGCCAACACCAACGACAGCGCAACAGTTTTGGCGTGGTTTCAATCCACGCCTCCGCGCGGGAGGCGACATTTTTGGCAAATCGACTAAGCCCGCGCCAACTGTTTCAATCCACGCCTCCGCGCGGGAGGCGACTCAAGGACCGACAGCCCAAGCATCCGCTTAGTCGGTTTCAATCCACGCCTCCGCGCGGGAGGCGACCGAAATCGTCAGCACATTATCCGTGACACTTGCGGTTTCAATCCACGCCTCCGCGCGGGAGGCGACGATGCTGCTGCTGAGGGTGGACGGCGGGTCAATGTTTCAATCCACGCCTCCGCGCGGGAGGCGACTTCTAAGTCATTGAAATCATGGAGCGGGTGAAGGGTTTCAATCCACGCCTCCGCGCGGGAGGCGACGACGGTCGATGATCGGGACACGGGCATCACGCTTGTTTCAATCCACGCCTCCGCGCGGGAGGCGACTGGGGAGCATCTGATGGACCGCGAGGCATATACGGTTTCAATCCACGCCTCCGCGCGGGAGGCGACGCTTTGGCGATGGCGATATTCAGACGGGACAGATGTTTCAATCCACGCCTCCGCGCGGGAGGCGACCGCTGGTTTTTGCGCAGGGCCATGGATCTGACAATCAGTTTCAATCCACGCCTCCGCGCGGGAGGCGACTGGTGCAAGCCATGCCATGACCGCCTCGTCCAGCGCGTTTCAATCCACGCCTCCGCGCGGGAGGCGACGCTGCTTCAAGGCGCTCATTGATGCGTCGCAGCAGTTTCAATCCACGCCTCCGCGCGGGAGGCGACCGCGACCGAAGTTGCGACGACGATCCTTGAAGCCCGTTTCAATCCACGCCTCCGCGCGGGAGGCGACAACGCGCTGCCGAAAGTCGCGGCAAACTGGTCCGTGTTTCAATCCACGCCTCCGCGCGGGAGGCGACGAGCGTATCGCCGGTATTGAGCGTGCGATTCGCCGTTTCAATCCACGCCTCCGCGCGGGAGGCGACACTAAGCGTGAGGCCATCGTGGGCCTGCACCAATGTTTCAATCCACGCCTCCGCGCGGGAGGCGACCATAGCCACCAAAGCGGGTCCGCTCCTGTTTGCGGTTTCAATCCACGCCTCCGCGCGGGAGGCGACAAGGTTTTGATTACGTCCCACAGATGCCGAACGTGTTTCAATCCACGCCTCCGCGCGGGAGGCGACTCGGGACCTGAGCCTTGCGGCATATGATCGCATGGTTTCAATCCACGCCTCCGCGCGGGAGGCGACGGCTCAAAGAGGATGACGCGAGCATCTATGCCTGGTTTCAATCCACGCCTCCGCGCGGGAGGCGACCTATGCCGTGCAACAGGAGATTACCAATGACGCCCGTTTCAATCCACGCCTCCGCGCGGGAGGCGACAAGTCAAGCCGCCCCGGCTTAACGATTTGCTTGGTGTTTCAATCCACGCCTCCGCGCGGGAGGCGACCGGGAGACGATTTAAGCACTATTGCCCGAAAGTCGTTTCAATCCACGCCTCCGCGCGGGAGGCGACCCGGCAATTCCATGCCAGCGCCTTCACTCTCACGTTTCAATCCACGCCTCCGCGCGGGAGGCGACTGCCGAAGAAACCGTTCCGGCCACCCTGACATGCGTTTCAATCCACGCCTCCGCGCGGGAGGCGACGCGCGGGTCAGCCGGTGACGATCACAAACACGCCGTTTCAATCCACGCCTCCGCGCGGGAGGCGACTCAAGGACCGACAGCCCAAGCATCCGCTTAGTCGGTTTCAATCCACGCCTCCGCGCGGGAGGCGACCGCCATCGTGACGGCGACCTTTGCGGTGGAGGCGGTTTCAATCCACGCCTCCGCGCGGGAGGCGACTTGTACCATCTCATACTCCTATAACTAGGAGCATGTTTCAATCCACGCCTCCGCGCGGGAGGCGACGCGGGTATCGGTGTCATAGGGGTCACCGCCAAAAACGTTTCAATCCACGCCTCCGCGCGGGAGGCGACCCTTGCCCGCCGAGAAACTGACATAAATGCTCGGTTTCAATCCACGCCTCCGCGCGGGAGGCGACTTTGGCCTGCCCATTTTTCGGTTACGGTCAAGCTGTTTCAATCCACGCCTCCGCGCGGGAGGCGACCGCGCAATATCCGTGAGTGTTAAACCGGCATACTCGTTTCAATCCACGCCTCCGCGCGGGAGGCGACATCATCACGGCAGCCTCATAGGTGTAGCTGGTAGTTTCAATCCACGCCTCCGCGCGGGAGGCGACAAGGCTGAGGATTATCCGCTCGGCAGCGCCTCGGGGGTTTCAATCCACGCCTCCGCGCGGGAGGCGACGAGGATCAAGGCCGGTGCGCTTGGCCTGATGCAGGTTTCAATCCACGCCTCCGCGCGGGAGGCGACGCGGCACACCGATCAGCATTATGCCCATATATATGTTTCAATCCACGCCTCCGCGCGGGAGGCGACAAGGCGGAAACTCGGGGAACGGTGCACAATGGGGGTTTCAATCCACGCCTCCGCGCGGGAGGCGACGAGCTATCAGACCCTGCCGACCACCGCCATGTGGGTTTCAATCCACGCCTCCGCGCGGGAGGCGACAATGGAGTACGATTGAATGCCCTGAGAGTTTGCAGTTTCAATCCACGCCTCCGCGCGGGAGGCGACTAGCGGCACACCGATCAGCATTATGCCCATATATATGTTTCAATCCACGCCTCCGCGCGGGAGGCGACCAGCGATGTCTCTGATGGTGGCCAGCAGTTCGGCGTTTCAATCCACGCCTCCGCGCGGGAGGCGACTCGGTTCCAGCGCATAAAGCTCGCCGCCCTTGGTGTTTCAATCCACGCCTCCGCGCGGGAGGCGACGTCCCCGCCCCGGTCGCCGATAGACTGCGCAGGAATGTTTCAATCCACGCCTCCGCGCGGGAGGCGACATTGCCGGAAATCGTGATCACGTCATCATCAAGATAGTTTCAATCCACGCCTCCGCGCGGGAGGCGACGCATCATCCAGATTGATGGCAAGGCGTCACGCAAGGTTTCAATCCACGCCTCCGCGCGGGAGGCGACTTCCAGTCTCGGAGCCCAGTGGGCAAAGCAATGGGTTTCAATCCACGCCTCCGCGCGGGAGGCGACCGGGGACGGGAGGGGTGAGGAATGATAGAGCAGGAGTTTCAATCCACGCCTCCGCGCGGGAGGCGACAGGGGATTTACCACCCCCGCGCGATCCACGCGAAGTTTCAATCCACGCCTCCGCGCGGGAGGCGACCATACGGCCATGGATCGTCATTCCCGCCCAACTTGTTTCAATCCACGCCTCCGCGCGGGAGGCGACCTTCGGTCAGGCGCCCTTTTTTGGACATTTCGGCAAGTTTCAATCCACGCCTCCGCGCGGGAGGCGACGGCTCGACGATGAGATCGACGGAGTGGATTTTGGTGTTTCAATCCACGCCTCCGCGCGGGAGGCGACGCACCAGATCCGCAATCGCCTTGCCGCCGAGATCGTTTCAATCCACGCCTCCGCGCGGGAGGCGACCCAGAGTACCAGCCGTCCCTCGCGGTAGGGGCGGGTTTCAATCCACGCCTCCGCGCGGGAGGCGACCCGGCCATTGCCGACCGTTTCACCCTTCAAGAGCGGTTTCAATCCACGCCTCCGCGCGGGAGGCGACACATCGATGATGTCGGCCTGAGCCGCGTCGAGCTCGTTTCAATCCACGCCTCCGCGCGGGAGGCGACGATTTATGCCGTGCAGCGCTGGGACGGTCGCGAGTTTCAATCCACGCCTCCGCGCGGGAGGCGACTCATGAAATTCGGCATTCGGAAACCCAGTCTCAAGTTTCAATCCACGCCTCCGCGCGGGAGGCGACACGTATAACGCAGCACGCTGCCGGTCACGAGGGTGTTTCAATCCACGCCTCCGCGCGGGAGGCGACAAGCTTGACCAGGCTGCTCGGCGTGATCGGCAGCGTTTCAATCCACGCCTCCGCGCGGGAGGCGACTTCTGAACCTCCCGACAGCCAGCCTGTTTGGAACAGTTTCAATCCACGCCTCCGCGCGGGAGGCGACATTCTTTAGCATGGCCAATGGCGGCGGACAAAACAGTTTCAATCCACGCCTCCGCGCGGGAGGCGACGCTTCGGCAAAGCCATTAACCCGTCCATACACCGTGTTTCAATCCACGCCTCCGCGCGGGAGGCGACCGAGGAGCAAGGATTTACAGGATACACCATACAAGTTTCAATCCACGCCTCCGCGCGGGAGGCGACTTGGGCAAAGTCGCGAGGCGGCATATCATCTCCAAGTTTCAATCCACGCCTCCGCGCGGGAGGCGACGCATCGAGCCCCGCTGCAAGGGGCGTGACAGCGCGTTTCAATCCACGCCTCCGCGCGGGAGGCGACGTTATCCGCGACCAAGCAACAGCCACCGTGACGCGTTTCAATCCACGCCTCCGCGCGGGAGGCGACGAGCTATCAGACCCTGCCGACCACCGCCATGTGGGTTTCAATCCACGCCTCCGCGCGGGAGGCGACCAGGTTCGACAGTTCTTCAGTCATCGAAAAAGAGGTTTCAATCCACGCCTCCGCGCGGGAGGCGACGCATTTTCATCAGCCCGGCGATCAGTGAACAACGGTTTCAATCCACGCCTCCGCGCGGGAGGCGACGGGGCGGGAATACACGTCCTTGTCGGATGAGGAGTTTCAATCCACGCCTCCGCGCGGGAGGCGACCCTATTGAGCCCCCGTCTGGTGAGCGCCGAACAGGTTTCAATCCACGCCTCCGCGCGGGAGGCGACGCGACGAACGGCGTGACACTGTTCGGGCTTGAGGTTTCAATCCACGCCTCCGCGCGGGAGGCGACACGGCCATCACGGCTTCTGCCGCCATCCCCTTTCCGAGTTTCAATCCACGCCTCCGCGCGGGAGGCGACGGGCGATCGGGATCTCCCACAGCATGTGATGGCCGTTTCAATCCACGCCTCCGCGCGGGAGGCGACTGTGGTATTCTTAACATGTTGAACCGCAAATGTTAATTGGCGCTTTTGCGCGAACTGCGGGGGTTTTGGTTACAGAGAAGCGCGTTGCAGGCTGTGAAAGCCGTCAACTTATTGCAAAATATGTGGAAAAATCGCTTGCGAACCGGCCGGGGGTTGGCCAACCAATTGGGGTTCGCGGGGAAATCAGAAGACAAGTGGGCCTTCGAGATCCAAGGCGGCTTTGGCACCCACGTGCTCTACCCGCCGCATACCGTCGGCGCCCAGACGGTAAAACCGCAGGCTGTCCTTCTCCGGATCGATTTCCGCAATCAGTCGCGCGCGCAAATCGACCCATTGCGCTGGATTGAGTTCGCATTCGAAAACCGAGTTCTGCACCCGCTGACCGAGATCCTGGCAGGCTTTTGCCACGCGGCGCAATCGGCGGCGGCCGGCGGGGTCCACCGTGCTCACGTCATAGGTCACAAGCATCAGCATGACTCACTTCCAGATAAAGGCGGGATAGCCGTCAAGGTCTCCGCGCAAATGACGAGATAGCAGCAGCGCCTGAATATGCGGAATAAGGCCCATTGGCATGGCTTCACCGAGAAACGGATGACGCAGCTCGCGCTTCTTGCGATCCTGCCAGGCGACCAGCACCGCCTTCCGTCCGTCATCGGCCAGCGAGACGGCCCCGCCCTCATCCAGCTTGAAATCCCGCGCCTTGAGCTGCCCGCGATTGATCAGCGTCAACGCCAAACGGTCGGCAAGCACGGGACGTAGTTCTTCCATCAGATCAAGCGCCAGGCTCGCCCGGCCTGGACGGTCCGCATGGAGAAAGCCGACCTGCGGATCGAAACCGACACCCTCAAGCGCGGCCCGGCAATCATGTCCAAGCAGCGCATATAAAAAGGACATAAGCGCGTTTACCCGATCAAGCGGCGGCCGCCGCGACCGCCCGTTAAAGGAAAAGGCCGCGCGATCCCCTTGGATCATTCTGTCAAACACGCCGAAATAGACATGTGCTGCCTCGCCTTCGATGCCGCGCAGAATGGCGACGCCCTCAGCCTCGGCGGCCCGACGTGCGACATTGGCAAGCCGGGCTTCCGCTGCTTCGAGTGCAGTCTTGGCGTCCCCGCCCATGCGCTCCCCATGATCCCGCAACGCCCGACGCAGCACCGTCCGCTGGTTCGCCGCCTTGGCAGTGACAATGCCGCGCACGATCGGCACGACACGCACAGCATCGTCTGCCAGCCGATACTGCGTCCGCCGCAACAGCACATTGCCCGTGCGCGGTCCTTCGACCCGGGCCAGAAAACGTCCTTCGGGCGTGAGAAAAGACAGTGCGATCCCCGCCTCGGCGCAGGCTGCCATCACTGCGGGCGAAGCGCCGGGGCGGGCGAAACAGACCACGCCGCCAACCATGTGCAACGGCACGCGGCCACGCTCAGCCCCAGCCACCTCGACAACGATATTTGCCCCGTCCTTCCTCAGCCAGGCATCTTCGCTCGTCACATAGATGGTGTTGAGATGATGACGCATGATCCTTGTCCCCTACAATCAATCGCCCAGTTGCGCGGTAAGCCAGCGGCGGATGGCGGGCGGCTTTTCGAGCGGTTTCGGGCGGCATTGCCCGGCTAGCGAGCAATGACGACAGCCGGGCATGAAACGTGGCGGCGGCGTACGGGCCTCCGCGATCATCGTCCGCGTCTCGGCAGCGATGCGCCGCGTGAGCATACGCAACTCATCATCGATGGCGACAACATGACGTTTTTTGGTCTGGCCGTAAAAGAGAGCGCCCTCCGGCACAGGCACGGCAAACATCTCCTCAAGGCACATGGCCTGAGCACAAAGCTGCAGCTCGTCAGCACGATGCGCTTTGGGGCGGCCGCGCTTGTATTCGACGGGATAGGGCGTGGTGCCGTGGAACTCGACCGCATCGGCCTTCCCAGCGAGACCGAGCGCATAACTGCGCAGCAGCAGACCACGCACAGTGCGCACACCCCGCCGCCGGTCCGGTTTGCCGCCATCGACGCGTTCATGCAGCAACCGTCCCTCGGCCGTCGCGCCATCCTCGGCCCACAAGCGTTCAACATGAATGAGCGCGCATTGTCGCGGGCAAAAAAGATAATGCTGCAAGGCCGACACCGGCACCAACGCATCCTCGGCGGCGGGATCCGGTGGCGGCGGCGTCTTCATCCCCGATCAGCGCTCGATGATCTCGACCCCGTTCGGCAAACCGGCGTGGTCGATGGTCACGCTGTAATCCTCCCATTTGCGCGCGGGCGGCCAATTGTCGGTTGCCGGGCTGCCGATCTTCTGTGTCGATCCCTGATGCGTGCGCAATGTGTTCACACGATTGAACAGGCTCTGCGCCTGGGCGTTGCCGAGCGCGCTGTCATGACGGAAAATAATGAGCTTGCGGCTTGCCATCTCGCCCCGGGCGGCCGACCGATCATGGTCGAACATATTACCAAGCGCCTGCCAGAACAGCTCAAGATCATCCTCGGAAAAGCCGGTGCCTTTGGTAGCGTGCGAGGCAAGCGGCGCGGAGACATAGCCATGCACACGGTACAGACCATAGGGCACGATATGCTTGCGGCCCATGGTGCGGCCGCCCTTTTCCTCGGCGTCCTTTTCCGTGGTGGCGGCCATGCGGGTGATCGAGATTTCAAGCGGCAGGATCGGCTCGACTGATTGGGCGAAACTAAACTGCACCGGCCCACGCACCTGCCCCGCATTGACGCCCGTGGACATCACCGCGCCGAAACTACGGATGTCCCAGAAATTGGCGCACATCCATGCCGTAAGCTTGCGCGCCTTGGCTTCGTCCTTTGGCAGACGGGTCATTTCTTTTTCGTTGGTGACTTCCGGGACGACGGCTGCCCAACTTTTCTTATGCTGCTTGTTCAGTGTGGCACCCTCGGACATATAAATTTCCTGTCCTGGGGTCTCCCCACCAACCAACGCCACATAATTGCGCACCTTGCGTTTGAGCGCCACATCCGACACCAGCCCATGGTTGGTCTCAGGATCGAGCCGCGGCATATTGCCTGCATCCGGATCGCCATTCGGGTTGCCATTCGTTACGTCGAAATAGAGGACGAATTCATGACGCTTGTTCACGGGAGTGCTCATTCTTCGGTCCCCTCTTCACTGGTTTCGCTGGCGTCCAATGCGGCAGCCTCAGCTGGGCGGCCTTTGAACTGTTCCTTGCGCTGATGGTAATAACCGATGGCAAAGCGCCCCTGTTCGGTGAGCGGCAGAGCACGCGGAAGATCGAGCGAGAGCTTATCCAGAATATTCTCGATCTCACGCTCGATCCAACCGCCCTTGCCGTCCTTGCGCAGCTTGCCGAGATGGTTCTGCACGCCGCGCAGCAACAGCGGGAAAACCCTGGCCGGCGTCGCCGAAGCCGCGCCGAAATACCGGTCACGAATGGTGGCGTTGAGTTTGCCGAGGGCCATTCGCTGTGCCGTCTCCAGCACCGCGAACAGGCGGCCCAGTTGATAGGCCTTGTTAGGTTCGTCCGGCGCAAGGCTCATAGGCACGTCCTCCTGTAGTAAGCCTTTATGATGGTCGCGGCTCAACACCGCGCGTATGACAGCCACATGCCAGCCGCTCAAGGGATCGTCGCCCGCGCGCAGGCGGATCACCGCTGCGGCGAGCAGACTTCGCGGATAGCACCCGCCCGACAGGATGGCGCGCATCACCTCTCCGGCGAGCACTGGCGGGATATTTTCGTATTTTTCCTGCAGCGCCGTACTGCGCGCCAGCAAGCGGTTGACCGAAGGCGCACCGCCCCAGCCCAGTGGCTCAGGGAGGATGGTCATATCGGCATAGTGGCGTGCGAGCCTGCCGGCGAACAGCTCAATATCGTCCGACATCCAATAGCGCACCGAAAGCCGGGCCGCGTTTGGCGACAGACCAAGGACATGAAAACGGGTGCCCTCCGCGATATCAGGCCGGAGGCTTGCGAGCGTGCGGCCCTTTGCCACAGCCGCCATAAGACCGGCAAGCTCATACCGCGCTGCATCCTCAAGCGTATCGGGATCCATGGCGTCAGCGAAGAAACTGTCCGCCGCTTCGGCAACCGTGCTTTTGCTCGCATCGGCCCAGAACACCACCGTGGCATCACCGATGGGGCGGCGAACACGATTGGGTCCGCCACGGATCAACATTTGGTTGAGCGCCGCACCATAGCGGAAGGCCGCCGCTTCGCTGGTTGGAGCGTTATCTCCCTGTCCCTTGCCAAGCGAGGTGAAGGCATCGAGATTGAACGACACAAGCGCCGCACCCGAAGACTGCGCCCCCTCCACATTCTTGATCGTCGGATGGAGCCGGGCCACCGCGCCACGCTCCCCTGTAATCAGACAAAAGACATCTTCACCTTTTGTCTCCTCATTCGGCCCTCTGTCAACCAAAGCACGAGCTGCCGGGCGTTCATGCAGATAGTTCAGCTCCCCATCGAGCCGAAACATAATATTGGCGTCCAGCATATCGGGTCCGAAGGGCGCTTCATCAAATCGCTCTGGTCGCCATTTTTCGAGGAATAGGTGTAGTGCGACCAAGCCTTCATCATTCTGACCGGCGAGGCGAGCGAAATGCAACGTGCGGAATGCTTCATGTTGCTTATCGGCGTGCTGCCAACCTGTTCCACTTTCGGGCTTAGTCACCCCCAAGGAAAAAGCCGTCTTGTCCCAAAGAAAAAAGGCGCGCGGCGTCACGCCGGGTCGAGGGAAAGAAGCGGGAACCCTGTAGAGCTTGGACTTGGGCTTTTTGTCGCTCATATCGTGCAAATTCTGCACGTCGATCGGCTCTCCGTTTTTGCCGAGAATGATGCACCAGCCGAATTTTTCCGGGCTCCAGCCAGCAGCCGAAACCTCTCCGCGTTGGCTCAACCGTTGGTAATACCCGTCAAGCGCCTGCAGGATGGTCATCCCACCACCCCTTCGGACTCAAAGGGCGGCACCTCGATCACACCGTCTTTCATCTGTGCACGAAAAAAGCGTGAGGCATTGTCACGGGCGAAATCGATGTCATGCAGCATCCAGCCGAAATCCGCATTGCGCTTGTCCGCATCAAGCTGCGAAAACGGCAGCGACGCCCCATCGGGGATCAATTCGAACTCTGCCGCGAATTCCCGCGTGCCAAGGCAGGGCCGATGGAAGCACTGCCCCTGGGCCGCGCGCCGGTTGAACATATTGATATGTTTGGCCGGCGTATCCTCCGGTCCGGCCTTGCTGGTCAGGGTGAAATGCGCTTCGATCACATAGGCCACATCGACCAGCACCAGCGACGCCCGTTGCTGTCTGTTCTCGTCGACCAGAATGCCCAGCCCTTCAGTGGTGCCGCGCTTCATGGCCGAGGCCGCGCTGCCGGCACTCGCCTTCACTCCAACCTCGTTGCGGCGCAGGGACTGGAACCGAATGGGCTTCAACACATGGAGGCGATCGATGTGCCAGCGGATGGCCGGCTTCCAATGCAGCGCCTCCAATATTCCGCGTGCCGCCGACGGCGTCATCACATCATAACTGACGCGCTCCGCCTTCATTTCCGGCCGCGTGAAACAGGCGCGGTCCCCCCAGACATGCAACCTGATACTCATACAGCCCCCCTTGCAGATAAGTATGTCTTTATATTTACGAGAATATCAAGACGTAAATTTTTTATAAAAAGTAGAATTTCAACTGAATATATTGCTCTCACTCGACCGCCAGGTGGGGTCGTCCAGCTTCAGTCCAAGCGCGGAATCATAGAGCGACAGGTTTTCGAGGACGACGAAGCGGGCACCATAATCCTCCGGGCGAACGGCTTGCACGGCGCCGACGGCCAGCATCGCTGCCCGCGCCTTGGCCGGTACCGGGACAACATATTGCTGAAGCTTCCGCTGTACACCCGCGGGCGGAAACTCTGCATGTTGGAGAGCGTTTATGGCTGCCACCGCATCCTCATCCCATGGCACGATCACCGGCTCCATCACATCGTCGATCATGCGGAAGGCTTGCTCGATCTGAGAAAAGGGGAAGTTGAGATTGCTCACGGTGGCGTCGATCGCTGGAATTATCGGGAACTTCGCCTCATTCAGCGACGCGGCATCAAGTCCCTCAATTCCGTGCTGTGAATAAAGTAAACGATAATAAGCGGTGATGCTTTCAAGGCTCAGTGCATCCTCCCCTTTTCGCCGCAACATTTCCCGGGCCGGGCCATAGAAAGCTTCGATCACCGGCGGCGTCTTGTGCTCGGCGGACTCGAACACCACTGTCCGTCCGAGCCCCGGAAGCCGTCCTTCACGATTGCAACGCCCTGCAGCCTGCGCAATCGAGGAAAGCCCTGTCGCCGCGCGCCAGACTTCGGGAAAATCCACATCGACACCCGCCTCGATAAGACTGGTGGCAACAAGCCGCACGGGGTGCCCTGCTTTTAAATCTTCCCGCACCTTGGCGAGCACAGTGCGGCGATGTTTCGCGCACATCAGCGTGGTCAGATGCACCGCCCCCATCTGCTCCTGATCGCGCAACAGGGTGAAGAGATCGCGCGCATGAGCCCGGCTGTTGACGATACAGAGCATCTGCGGCTGCTCGGCAAACCCTGCGGCGATGTCGGCGTCAGAGAGCGGTTCGCGTCGCCAGTCCAGTTTCACGCGCTTGAGCTTGGTGTAAAGCCCGCGCGGATCGGGCGCGAGTTCGCGCTCGTCACTGATGTCCAATCCTTCGAGGGCCTTCGTTTTTGTCAGCGGCAGCGCCTCATCCTGCAAACGCAGCGCTGGCTGCGTCGCGGTGCAGAGAATAACCGTGGCGCCGTAATTGCGCGCCAGTTCATCAATCACCGCCATCGAGGGCCGCAACAGCTTCACCGGAATCGATTGCGCCTCATCAAGAATGATCACGCTTTTGGCCAGATTATGCAGCTTGCGCGCGCGGCTCGTGCGGGCGGCAAACAGGCTCTCGAAAAACTGGACGGCCGTGGTGACGACAATCGGCGCGTCCCAATTCTCCGCATCCCGGCGAAGCTTGGCGAGACCTGCGGCACCTTCATGTTCGACGTCGTTGCTTGCGACCTCCTTGCGGTCCCAATCGAAGTTTGAATGATGTTCGAGAATATCATCGGGCGTCTTGAGCGCGTCTCGGAAGACCTCTGCGGTCTGTTCAATGATCGACGTGAAGGGAATGACATAAACAATGCGCCGCAGATCATGCCGCAAGGCATGTTCAAGAGCGAAGCTGAGGGAGGTCAGCGTCTTGCCGCCCCCCGTCGGCACCGTCAGCGTGAACAGGCCCGGAGAAAGCGCAGCCTTGCCGTTCGCATAATCCAGAATTTCCGAACGCAGGCAATTGACCTCGCTGTCGTCCTTGCGGTGGCGCGCCATATGCGCCCGGATCGCTTCGAGATGCCGCAGGCCGATGACACCGCCCCGCGCCGGCGGCTCCGCGCCGGAGGATGTCGCATAGAAGCGCTCGGTCTCCAGAAAATCCGCATCCACGAGGCAGGAAAACATCATGCGCATGAGAAAAGCGTACGGAAACCCTTTTCCAATCGCATTGGGCTTTGGACGCAGCAGACCATCCTTCAGCTGCTGAAGGCTGGGCAGATCCACAACATGATCTTGCCAACCGTCATAAGGCTCCACGGTTTTTTCAAGACGATCCCTCAGGGATGACCCCTTACCCTCGTAACCCGCGCCGTCCATCAAACCGGAGTGATGACCCGCAATGCCAAAAGCCAGCAAGCGCCCGTACTGCGGACCGTAAACAGCCAGGGCCTCTTTCGCCCCGGCGCTGCTATGATCCGGGCCCTTCAGACCCGGATGGCCCAGGGGCGTCCGGATATACGACTGATAGGCGAGAGAGCGTTTGCCAATATCATGCAGAAGCCCCATGGCCTTGCCGGCCGTCTCGGCCCCGAATGAGGCGGCGAACCTGCCGGCTGTTGCGCCCACAGCACTCAGATGTTCCGTCAATGTCTCCCAGTCCGATTCTGCGGAACCAGGAACCGAATGCGCAAATATTTTCAAATACTCTACTCCACTCTACTGACCGCAATGTGAGAGGGCATCGCTTAATATATTCGCGAGCGTAGAAGAGCTTAACCTCGAAGGTCCTTAAATTTAGACATTAAACGTCATGGCTGATGGATTCGGAAAAATATGCAAAACATCGCGCCCGACCGCAGGGAGCAACCCTGCGTCGACAAAAATGACTTTTCGGGAGAGAGAATGGTGCTGCTGAGAGGAATCGAACCTCCGACCCCGTCCTTACCAAGGACGTGCTCTACCCCTGAGCTACAGCAGCACGATGGCGGCGGAAACAACGTCCCGCCAGGGCATCAAATCGGGCGTGAAACTGCCACAGAGATTGCAGGGGCGCAAGAGCTTTATCGGCAGAATTTTCAAGGCGTCTTGCATCGCGCGATTCAGCATGGCATGAGAACCTCATGAGCAAGAAAATCACGAGCCCCTCAAATCCCGACCAACGTCAGGCCCGCCTGGGCGCGGCGTTGCGTGCCAATCTGCGCCGCCGCAAGGATCAGGCGCGGGCGCAAACCCGCGCCACCGCTTCGGACACAGCTGATAAATCCAGTGGCGACGACGCGGCCCCTCTTGTAAAAGACCAGTAACGCCACCCTGGTAGTAAGGACCCTCCATGGCCATCATGTCCGACAAATGGATTCGCGAACAGGCTCTCAAAACCAATATGATCGAGCCCTTCGTCGACCGCCAGCAGCGCGATGGCACGATTTCCTATGGCCTGTCGTCCTATGGCTATGACGCCCGGGTTTCCCATGAATTCAAGATCTTCACCAATGTGGACTCGGCCGTGGTCGACCCGAAGAACTTCGCGTCAAACAGTTTTGTCGACCGCCCGGGCGATGTCTGCATCATCCCGCCGAACTCCTTTGCGCTTGCCCGCACGGTTGAATATTTCCGCATCCCGCGCGATGTGCTGGTGATCTGCCTTGGCAAGTCCACCTATGCTCGCTGCGGCATCATCGTCAATGTGACCCCCCTTGAGCCGGGTTGGGAAGGTCATGTGACGCTCGAATTTTCCAACACCACGCCACTGCCGGCCAAGATCTACGCCAATGAGGGCGCTTGCCAGTTCCTGTTTCTGCAAGGAAACGAGCCCTGCGAAGTCTCCTATGCCGACCGGGCAGGCAAATATATGGGCCAGCAGGGCGTCACCCTGCCGCGGCTTTGAGGACCAGACCCCATGGCACTTGATGCAATCCAGATCCGTGGCGGCAATCCGCTCCGTGGCAGCATTCAAATCAGCGGCGCGAAGAACGCGGCCCTGCCCCTGATGGCGGCGACGCTTTTGAGCGATGCCCCCTTGACGCTCACCAATCTGCCGCGCCTGGCCGATATCGGCACGCTCACAAGCCTGTTGGCCCAGCATGGCACCGAAGTGACCGAAGGCGTTGACGCAAACGGCAGTCTTCAGCTTACCCTTCGCACCCCGCGCATCACCGAGATTCTGGCGCCCTATGACATCGTCCGCAAGATGCGGGCCTCCATTCTGGTGCTGGGCCCCATCGTCGCCCGCCATGGTGAGGCCAAGGTCTCGCTGCCCGGCGGCTGCGCCATCGGCAACCGGCCCATCGACCTTCATCTGAAGGGGTTGAAGGATCTTGGGGCCGACATCATCCTTGAGGACGGTTATGTCCATGCCAAGGCCCCGAACGGCCTGGTTGGCGGGGTCGTCAATTTCCCCATCGTCTCGGTGGGCGCGACCGAGAATATTCTGATGGCCGCCTGCCTCGCACGTGGCACCACCATCATCGAAAACGCCGCCCGCGAGCCAGAAATCGCAGATCTCGCCTATTGTCTGATGGCCATGGGCGCGCAGATCGACGGCCTCGGCACCGACCGGCTGGTGATCGAAGGGGTCACGAGCCTCCGTCCCGCCACCCATGCCGTCATGCCCGATCGCATCGAGGCCGGGTCCTATGCGGTGGCTGCCGCCATCACCGGGGGCAAAATCACCCTGCACGGCGCGCGCCCCGATATCATGCTGGCAACCCTTGATGTTTTGCGCAACGCCGGGGCCGAGATAACCGACCATGGCGCGGAAGGCCTGACCATTGCCCATAGCACCGGCCGCATCCGCGGTATCGACGTGGTGACCCAGCCGTTCCCGGGCTTTCCCACCGACATGCAGGCCCAGGTCATGGCACTGATGACGCTCTGCGACAGCGCCTGCATGATCACCGAGACCATCTTTGAAAACCGCTTCATGCATGTGCCGGAACTGACCCGCATGGGGGCCGACATCACGGTTCACGGCTCATCGGCGATGATTCGCGGCGTCCGTCAGCTGACTGGCGCGCCGGTCATGGCAACCGATCTGCGCGCTTCCATGGGGCTTGTTCTCGCCGGGCTTGCCGCCACCGGCACGACTACGGTAAACCGTGTTTATCACCTTGATCGCGGCTATGAACGGCTTGAAGATAAACTCAGGGCCTGCGGTGCGGATATCGAGCGCATCAAGACCTGATTTCAAAGGACAGAGGGCCAAATGACCGACGACGGCACGGCGACTGTCACCCCAATTCCAAGCACCAGTCTTCGCCTCCGGGCCGAGACAGCCGAGGATCTTGTGGTTTTTTCAGCCGTGTTGCAGGACGCGGTGACCATTACCGACGACATGGCCTATCGCCCGGTGGAACGGCGATTCGTCCTCATGCTCAACCGCTTCGTCTGGGAAGAGGACGCTGAAGGCAACCGCGAAAGCCTCCACCGCATCCGCTGCGGCCTGCATTTCGACGGCGTGCTGTCGGTGCGCAGCCGCGATCTTGCACCGACAGCCAAGGATCATCCCCTTGATCTTCTGGCTGTTCACAGCGAAACCCTGACCGATGGCTCAGACGTCATATATCTGTTGTTCGCGGGCGGCGGCGCGGTTCGGCTCGAAGTCGAATGCATTGACAGCTATCTCAGCGACATCGGCGAGCCCTGGGTGTGCAAGCTCCGGCCCCATCATCGCGATTCAGAACTGGCATAACGCCGCAACTCCCCTTAAATAAGCCTGATACTGCCACCCAGTTCCGACGGGTGTCACCGCCGACACGAAGGAGACTACAAGGTGACCGCTGCTGATCCGCTGGTCCTCGCCGTACCGAAGGGCCGTATTCTCGATGAAGCGCTGCCGATCATCGCGCGCGCCGGCATTCATCCCGAAGACGCGTTTCACGACCCGAAGTCGCGGGCGCTGTCTTTTGCCACCAATCATCCGAACCTGCGCATCATCCGCGTCCGCAGCTTTGACGTCGCGACCTTCGTCGCCTTTGGCGCGGCCCAGCTTGGCATTGCCGGCAATGACGTGCTGATGGAATTCGACTATTCGGAAATTTATGCCCCGCTCGATCTCGGCATCGGCCATTGCCGCCTGTCGGTGGCCGAGCCGCGCGAACTGAGCGAACATGACGACCCCCGGCAATGGAGCCATGTGCGGGTCGCCACCAAATACCCGAATATCACGCGCAAGCATTTCGCCGCCCGCGGGGTGCAGGCCGAATGCATCAAATTGAACGGCGCCATGGAGCTTGCCCCGACGCTTGGGCTCTGCAAACGTATCGTCGATCTGGTGTCATCCGGGGCCACCCTCAAGGCCAACGGCCTGGTGGAAATCGAAAAAATCGCCGAGGTCACGTCACGCCTGATCATCAACCGCGCCGCCTTCAAGACCCGCTCGCGCGAGATCGGCGACTGGCTGACCCGGTTCGAGGAGGCGGTGAATGTCACAGCCTGAGGTGGGCCCGAAGCGCCTCGACAGCCGGGATCCCGGCTTCGCGGCCGCGTTCCGTGCGCTGCTTGAGGGCTTGCGGGAAGAAGGCACACAAGTCGGCGCGGCCGTCAGCAGCATCATCAGCGACGTGCGCACGCGCGGCGACGACGCCGTCATCGACTATACCGCCCGCTTCGACCGTCAGACCCTGACCGCCGAGACGCTGCGCATCCCCGATGCCGAGATCAAGGCCGCGCGCAAGCTCGCCACGCCGGAAACCGTGGCCGCCCTTGAACTTGCAGCGGCGCGCATCCGCGCCTTCCACGAACGCCAGATGCCCGAAGATTTCAGCTATACCGACGCCGCCGGTGTGGGCCTTGGCGCGCGCTGGACCTCGCTTGGCGCGGCCGGGCTTTATGTGCCGGGCGGCAAGGCCAATTATCCGTCCTCCGTGCTGATGAACGCCATCCCGGCCAAGGTCGCCGGTGTACCGCGTCTGGTTATGGTGGTGCCGACCCCGGACGGCATCGTCAATCCGCTGGTGCTGGTCGCCGCCGAAATCTCCGGCGTGGACGAAGTTTACCGCATCGGCGGGGCGCAGGCGGTGGCCGCGCTCGCCTATGGCACCGCGACCATCACCCCGGTCGATAAAATCACCGGCCCCGGCAACGCCTATGTGGCCGAGGCCAAGCGGCAGGTGTTCGGGGTGGTCGGCATCGACATGATCGCCGGGCCGTCCGAAATCCTCGTGGTCTCCGACCGCGACAGCGACCCGTCCTGGATCGCCGCCGACCTGTTGTCGCAGGCCGAACATGACGAAGCGGCGCAATCCATCCTGATCACCGATGACGCGGATTTCGCCACTGCCGTCATCGCCGCCGTCGAGCGCCATCTGTCCGTCCTCCCGCGCGAGGCCATCGCCCGCGCGAGCTGGACCACCCATGGCGCAGTCATTCTGGTGCCGGACCTCATGGACGCCGTGCCGCTCATCGACGCCATCGCGCCCGAGCATCTTGAGCTTGCGGTGGCCGATCCCGACGCGCTCGCCGCCCGTGTGCGCAATGCCGGTGCCATCTTCATGGGCCGTCATACCCCGGAAGCCATCGGCGATTACGTGGCCGGGCCGAACCATGTGCTGCCCACCTCCCGCAGCGCGCGGTTCTCGTCGGGGCTGTCGGTCTATGACTTCCTCAAGCGCACGACTATGGTTCGTTGCGACGCCCAAAGTATCCGCGAAATCGGCCCCGCCGCCGTCACGCTGGCCGAAGCCGAAGGGCTTGGGGCGCACGCGCTGTCGGTGGCGCTCCGCCTGCAGCAATAGGAGCCCAAGGGCATGAGCGGTGATGAAGCGCAAGACCCGAGGCAGGACGATCGCCAGCGCATCACCGATCTCAAACTCGACGAGCGGTCGATCCTACGCCGCAACCCGGATATCGAGCACGAACGGCGAGTCGCCATTTTCGACCTGATCGAAGACAATCTGTTCGTCCCCGCCACCCGCTACCCCGAAAACTATGTGGGCCCCTATCATGTCCTCCTGCGCATGGAGGACAACCGGCTCGCCATTGATATCAAGACCATCGACAGCGCCGCGCTTGAGACCGTAGTTCTGCCGCTCACGCCGTTCCGCCGCGTGATCAAAGAATATTTCCTGATCTGCGACAGCTATTTCAAGGCCATCAAAAGCGCCTCCCCGCGCCAGATCGAAGCCATCGACATGGGCCGCCGCGGCATCCATAACGAAGGCTCGGACATCCTGCGCGAGCGGCTGGCCGACCGCATCACCATCGACAGCGACACCGCGCGCCGCCTGTTCACGCTGCTCTGCGTGCTCCAGATCCGCATGTGACGGGCTGATGATGAACTTCGACGGCCCGTCCCGGCCAACTTCCAACCCCACGAGCGTGCTGTTTGCCTGCAGCATGAACCGCGTCCGCTCACCCATGGCCGAGGCCATCGCCAAATATCTGCTCGGCAAGCGCATCTTCATCGACTCGGTCGGCGTGCGCAAAGGCGAGGTCGAGCCCGATCCCCTTTGCCTCGCCGTCCTTGATGAAATCGGGCTCGATCTCAGCCGCCATCGTTCGAAGACCTTCGACGAGCTTCAGGACGCCTCCTTCGATCTCGTGATTTCCCTTAGCCCGGAAGCCCAGCACAACGCCGTCGAGCTGACCCGCCATATGGCCTGCGAAGTCGAATATTGGCCGACTCCGGACCCCACCGCCGTCGAAGGCAGCCGCGAAGCCCGGCTCGCCGCCTATCGTCAGGTCCGCGATCTCCTGATGGACCGCATCCGCACCCGCTTCGGCATCGCGCCGCCATCCGGGGTGTGAATCTCGCTGTCCGCGATGGCGCCGCGCTAGACTGGCAGCCCCTCTCCCTCCTAACCTGCAGCAAAGCTGGATCCCCGCTTTCGCAGGGATGACAATGAAGTGCGAGGTGGCAATGAGGGT
Source organism: Govania unica (assembly GCF_027920805.1). Lineage (GTDB taxonomy): Bacteria > Pseudomonadota > Alphaproteobacteria > Sphingomonadales > Govanellaceae > Govanella > Govanella unica. Next base: position 59,480 of record NZ_JANWOI010000004.1, on the reverse strand, counting down.
GTCTGGGGTGGCTATAGGAGTACCATAACGACAATAGGCCCCTCTTTGTCATTACCGGGCTTGACCCGGTAATCCATGCCAACCGCCAGGATACGGGCCAGATGGATTGCCGAGTCAAGCCCGGCAATGACAGAGAGAAAACCGGATTCCATCCTCTCCAAGCGGAAAAGCTTGCATTTTGCGCATTTCCGAATATCTATCTAGCAACCAATTTGACCTTAGGAGCTTTGATGCCGAAAGAGGAAATTCTTGAGATGCGCGGCAAGGTGGAGGAACTCCTCCCCAATGCCATGTTCCGCGTCCGGCTCGAAAACGGGCATGAAGTGCTGGGCCACACCGCCGGCAAAATGCGCAAGAACCGCATTCGCGTCCTCGCCGGGGATGAAGTTCTGGTTGAACTGACGCCCTACGACCTGACCAAGGGCCGTATCACTTATCGCTTCAAGTAAGCCGGGCCGTCCTGACGTGGCGGTCGCTGACCTGCGCTCTCACCCTGCCTTGACCTTGGCCTCCGCTTCGCCGCGCCGTCAGCAATTGCTGGCGCAGATCGGCGTTGTACCGGCGCTTGTGGTCGCGGCGGATATCGACGAAACGCCGCAACGCGGCGAAGGCCCGCAAGACCTTGCCCTGCGATTGGCGCTGGAAAAGGCCCAAGCGGTCGCCGCCCTTCATCCCGGCACGCTGGTGCTTGGGGCCGATACCGTCGTCGCCTGCGCCGCCCGCGTGCTGCCAAAGGCCGAGACGGAAGACGAAGCCCGGGACTGCCTCACGCTGTTGTCCGGCCGCCGTCACCGCGTGCTCACCGCCGCCGTGCTGCTGCTGCCTGACCTCACCATCCGCACCCGGGTCGTTGAAACCGTGGTCACCGTCAAACGCCTTGAGGCGCATGAAATTGCTGCTTACCTCGCCAGCGGGGAATGGCACGGCAAGGCGGGCGGCTATGCCATTCAGGGCCACGCCGCCGCCTTCATCAAACGCATCAACGGGTCCTATACCAATGTGGTCGGCCTGCCGCTTTACGAGGTGGCGACGCTGTTGAAATCGGCCGGTTATCCGGTGCCGCAGACGGGTGAGGGTCATGGCTGACACGGTCCTCATCGACCGCAGCTTCGGCGAGACCCGCCTCGCCTTCCTGACCGACGACCAATTGACCGATCTGTATCTTTATCGTGACGAGGACCCAGACCTCACGGGGACCGTCCACCGTGCCCGTGTGCGCCGCGTGGCTCCGGCGCTCGACGGCGCCTTCCTCGACCTCGGCAATGGGCACGAGGCCTTTCTCAAAACCCGCAACCCGCCGTCCGAAGGCAGTCTCGTCACCGTCGAGATCCGCGCCGAGGGCGGCACCGGCAAACTGCCCATCGCCAGCCTGACCATAACCCGCACCGTCCCGGATACACTGCCGGATCACCCGGCCCGGCTTGATCAGGACGCGTGGCCCTGGCTCCGCCATCTCGGTGACCAGCCGATCATCACCGCCGCCCCCGATATCGCCCAGATCCTCCGCGCCGAGGGCCGCGCCGTCACCCTGCAACATGCCGACCCGTTCCGGGAGCTCGGGCTTGATGACGACATCGACAGCCTGATCAGCGCCGAGGTGCCGTTCGGCAACGGCGCCCGCCTGTGGATCGAGGACACCCGCGCCCTCACCGCCATCGACATCGATTCCGGAAGCGCCGGTGAAGGCCGCGCCAGCCTCGCCACCGCCCGCGCCGTCAATGACCGCGCCGTGAGCGAGATCGCCCGCCAGCTGCGCCTGCGTCGTCTCGGCGGGCTGATCATCATCGATTTCCTGCGCCTGCCCGACAAGGCAGCCCGCCTCATCTTGACCGAGCGGCTGACGGCAGCCCTCAAGCCCGACCCCATCCCGTCCGAAATCATCGGCTTCAGCCGCGCCGGGCTGTTCGAACTGAAACGCCCGCGCCTCGGCCGCCCGCTCGCCCGCGATCTTGGCACGCAAGGCAAGCCCACCGTCGCCACGGCCGCCCGTCAGGCCCTGCGCGCCGCCCGTGTCAATGCCCGGCCCGGCCAACCCCTCACCCTCACCTGCGCCCCCGCCGTCGCCGACTGGATCGCCGCCCACGACATGGCAACGGTCTTTGCGAAGGACAGCGGCGCGCATATGACGGTTCTGGCCGACCCGGCCCTAACCCTCGGCCGATTTTCGGTTTAAACTGTCACCGAGAAGGACAACGCACATGTCAACCTGCCCCATTTGCCACAAGCCCGCCGAGCCGAAATTCCAACCCTTCTGCTCGTCCCGCTGCGCCAACATCGATCTCGGCCGCTGGCTGAAAGAAAGCTACGCCATCCCCGACGCCGAACAGGTGCCTGAACCCATCCCTGATGAGGATGACGCCTGAGCTTCCCCAAAGCTGCCCGGTTTATGATGGAGCCCCCATCCGTCATTGCGAGGCGAAGCCGAAGCAATCCAGCCCTGCCGCCCCACAGTACCCGCCCCAAGCCTGGATCGCCGCGCCGCTTTCGCGGCTCGCGATGACGACTGAGACCTTGCAATCGCGCCGCCCCCATCCCCATTTGTCATTGCCGGGCTTGACCCTGCAATCCATCTGGTCGCGGCATTATTGGTTGAGCCATGGATTACCGGGTCAAGCCCGGCAATGACACTTATAAATCATACCTGCCCGGGTTATGGTGCTGCCTACCGTCATTGCGAGGCGAAGCCGAAGCAATCCAGTCCTGCCGCCCCACAGTATCCGCCCCAAGTCTGGATCGCCACGCCCCTTTCGCGGCTCGCGATGACGACTGAAACCTTGCAGTCACGCCGCCCTCATCCCCATTTGTCATTGCCGGGCTTGACCCGGCAATCCATCTGGCCGCGACATTATTGGTTGAACCATGGATTGCCGGGTCAAGCCCGGCAATGACAAATGGGGACGGACCTGAGCCAGCCCCGGCGATCATGTCATCTGACAGAGCCTTGCGGGCATTTTCTGGAAATGAGGCAATATCTTGCTTCAATTCGGCAATATCGATCTGATTTCTGTCTCCACTCCCCTGAATTCGCGCAAAATAACAAGGACGTTCCCTGCCTTCCGGCCTTACGCTTGATGAAAATCGCACAAGCATATCGTCGAGAGGGACAGTCATGGGTCAAGCCGCGCGCAAACAGCAGCAACCGTCGGAAAGCGGCCTTCATCCGGACTTTGATTGGCAGCGCATTGCCTATCTTGTTCAGCTTTCGCGCGCCATTGATGACATCGAGGAAACCCGCCTCGTCCCCGAAAAAAAGGTGCTGTACCAGTTCTCCGCCCGCGGTCATGACGTGGCCCAGATCATCATGGCGAGCCGCATCACCAAGGCCCGGGATGGCGTCGCCGGATATTACCGCTCGCGCCCGACCATGCTGACGCTCGGCGTCGATCTGGTCGAGGCCATCCGCAGCCCGCTTGCCCGCGCCGGTGGCTATAGTGACGGCCGCGATATCGGCGTGGTGTTCAATTACCCCAATCTCGACGGCCCGGCGGCGCTGCCCATGTCGGGCGGCGTTGGCGCGCAATATACCCCGGTGGCCGGTTGGGCCCAGGCGGTCGACTATCACGCGAACGTGCTGGGTGACGAGCGTTATAAGGACTCGATCGGCGTCGTGCTTGGCGGCGATGGGTCTTGCGCCACCAACGGCTTCTGGGCCGCACTCACCATGGCCACCACGCTCAAGCTGCCCATGCTGTTTTATGTGGAGGACAACGGCTTCGGCATTTCCGTGCCGTCCGACAAACAGACCCCCGGCGCGAATATCGCCGCCAATCTCGCGTCCTTCAAAAACCTCAAGATTTTTGACGGCGACGGCACCGACCCGGCCCAGACCGCCGATTATGTGGATCAGGCCTTCGCCCATGTGCGAGAGCGCCAGGGCCCCGTCCTTCTGCGTCTGACCGTGCCGCGTCTTACCGGACATTCCTATCAGGATACCCAGACTTATAAGCCGGAAGACGTGCTCGCCTCCGAACGCGCTCGCGATCCGCTGCCGAAGCTTGAACAGTATCTGGTGCCCGCGTTACTGACCAAGGACGAATGGGACGGCCTCGCCGAGAAAGCCCGCGCCGACGCCGAAGCGGCCATCGCCATAGGCCTCACCCTGCCCGATCCCGACCCGGCCGGAATCACCCGCCATGTGTTCGCCGAGGATGGCGAGCAGCAACATCAGGGCGGCCTGCTCCCGCTCGGTCATGTGTTCCCGAAATCAAGCGACGTGCCGGAACCCGAAGCCAGCCGCATCACCATGGTGACGGCCATCCGCCGCACCCTGGATTTCGAACTTTCAACCAACCCCAAAATGGTGGTGTTCGGCGAAGACGTCGGCGCGAAGGGCGGCGTTCATGCCGCGACCATGGGCCTGCAAGCCAAATATGGCGAAGGCCGGGTGTTTGACACTTCGCTCTCGGAAGAAGGCATCATCGGCCGCTCGGTCGGCATGAGCCTGGCCGGGCTGTTGCCGGTGCCGGAAATCCAGTTCCGCAAATATGCCGATCCGGCCGAAGAACAGCTGAACGATTGCGGCACCATGCGCTGGCGCACCAACAACCGCTTTGCCGCCCCCATGGTGGTGCGCATTCCGGGCGGGTTCTTCAAATGCGGCGACCCCTGGCACAGCCAGACCAACGAGGTGAAATGGGTTCATGCCATCGGCTGGCAGGTAGCCGTGCCGTCGAACGCCGAAGACGCCGTCGGCCTGCTGCGCGCTGCCCTCCGGTCCAACAACCCGACCATTTTCTTCGAACATCGCGCCATGCTCGACGACGCCTCGGCCCGCAGGCCCTATCCGGGCGATCATTATCTGCTGCCGTTCGGCCGCGCCAAACAGGTGCGGAGCGGCGACGCCGTCACCATCGTCACCTGGGGGGCCATGGTCGCGCGCTGCGAAGCCGCCGCCGACAAGGCCGGGGTTGAGGCCGATATTCTCGACCTCCGCACCCTCATGCCGTGGGACAAGGCCGCCGTACTCGAATCCGTCAAACGCACCAACCGTTGTCTCGTGGTCCATGAGGACAATATGACGGCGGGCTTCGGCGCGGAAATCGTTGCCACGCTGATGACCGAAGCCTTCTTCGATCTCGACGCCCCGGTGGAGCGTTTGGCCATGCCCGACATCCCAAGTCCGCACAGCCCGCTTCTGTTGAATGCCGTAGTGCCGAGCGTCGAGCTGATCGCCGAGCGCCTCGAAACCCTGACCCGGTTCTGAGGGAGAAACGATCATGACCACCCTCACCCGCATCGACGTCAAGGCCCCTGAAGGTCAGGACGAAGGCACCCGCTCCCGCGTTGCCCGCTGGCTCAAGCAGCCGGGCGATCAGGTCACCATCCATGAACCGCTGGTGGAGCTTGAAACCGACAAAGTGGCCATGGAAGTGTCCGCTCCGGCGTCCGGCATTCTCGGTGACATTCTTGTGGCCGAAGGCACCGACGTCGATCCCGGCACGCTGCTCGCCCGCATCGACAGCGGGGCTGTGGCGGCACCGGCTAAAGCGGAAACCCACGCAGCCGCCACCGATAAACCGATCGCCGCTCAGGCTGAACGCAGCCAGAAACTGAGCCCGCTGGTGCGCCGTCTCCTCAGCCTCCACGATCTCGATCCGGCCGCCATTGAGGGCACCGGTATCGGCGGCCGCCTGCGCCGTGACGATGTGCTTGGCTATGTCAAAGGCCGGGAAACGCCGACCGCCAAAGCCGCGCCCAAAGCCATAGCCAAGCCCCCGCTCGCGCGCAGCGCGGGCACAAGCTTCGTCCCCCATGACAACATGCGTCAGCGCATTGCCGCCCATATGGTCGAAAGCCTGCTCCATACCGCGCCCCATGTGACCAGCGTGTTCGAGGCCGATTTCAGCCGCATCATCGCCCATCGCAAGCGGCATAAGGACACCTTTGCCCAACAGGGCGTCAAATTGACCCTGACCGCCTATTTCGTCGCCGCCTGCTGCGACGCCATCGCCGCCGTGCCAACGGTCAATTCGCGCTATCATGATGACGGGCTTGAACTGTTTCATGACGCCAATATCGGCGTCGGCACCGCGCTTGAGGACAAGGGCCTGATCGTGCCGGTGATCCAGCGGGCCCAGACGCTCAATCTCCTTGGCATCGCCGGGCAGTTGCAGGCCCTGACCGACAAAGCCCGCACCGGCAAGCTTGAGCCGCAGGACGTGCGCGGCGGCACCTTCACCATTTCAAACCATGGCGTCTCGGGCAGCCTGCTCGCCACCCCGATCATTATCAATCAGCCGCAGTCGGCGATCCTCGGCATCGGTAAACTGGAAAAGCGACTCACCGTCGTCACCCAGGATGGCCAGGACAGCATCCAGATCCGGCAGAAAGCCTATGTGACACTGACCATCGACCATCGCGTGCTCGACGGTTATCAGACCAACAGCTTCCTCACCCGGCTGGTCGAGGTCATCGAGTCCTGGCCTGAAGACAAGCTCTAGATTCTGGCTCTAGATTCTGGCTCTTGTCAGGCCGTGGCCCGGTAGATCATACTCGGACCATGGCCGCAAAGCGCACCCCCTCGAAAGCCACTAGCCTGCCCACGGGGGAGGCCCTCCGCACATCCCTTCTCGACAGCCAGTTTCATTTCAGCGAGCAGCAGACCCATGGCCTTGTCATTGTGCTCGCCGGCATGCTGTCGGCGGATATCGAGACCATCATCAATCAGCTGAATGTCCGCATGGACCCGCGCAATATCCGGGTGCACGCACTCGATGCCCAGGTTGATCAGATGGACCGCATGGAGCTGAAACTGTTTCCCTCCGCCCGGCGGTTCTGGATGCGCACGCCCGCGCGCGGCACCATCACCATCCTGATTGAAGGCTGGTACCATTTCTTATTCGATCCAACGCGAAAACCGCCGAAGGATCTCGTCGCCAAACTGGCCCGGCGCGACCATAGCGAGCGCTTTCTGACCAATGAACGCGTGCGCGTGATGAAGGTCTGGCTCGACCGCTCGAAGGCCTCGATGAAGGCGCGCCTCCACGACCTCGACAGCAGCAAGGAGACCCGCTGGCAGATCAGTGACCGTGACCGTGTCACGCTTGCAGGCTATAAGACATACCGCAAACGCATCGATCCGGAACTGGAGACCAGCGCCACGAGATGCGATTGGACCCGCATCGATATGGATGCGGAGGACACAGACAAAACCGCGCCCACCGACAGCCTGTGCCACGCCATTCTCGATGCCCTGCACAAGCCGCCGGTCCCCGAGGCTGGCCCGGATCTACCCCCCCTCAAAATGGCCCCCGCCTTGCTGACATATCGCGGCCAGTATCCGCCGGAGCAGCAACCGGCTGATCCGGAGGCCATGATTCTCGACGCCCAACGCCGCATCCGCAGCCTGACGGACAGCAAAGCCTTCCATGATCGCGCCCTTGTGGTCGCCTTCGAAGGCTATGACGCCGCTGGAAAAGGCGGCACCATCCGCTATCTCGTGCATGGCATCGACCCGCGCCGCCGCAATGTGGTGCCGATCGCCGCCCCGAGTTCGGAGGAATTGCTTTATCCCTATCTGTGGCGCTTCTGGAAGGCGCTGCCGGCGAAAAACGATGTCACCATTTTCGATCGCACCTGGTACGGCCGGGTGCTGGTGGAACGGGTCGAAGGTTTTGCCAAACCCGCGGAATGGTCCCGCGCCTATGGGGAAATCAATGATTTCGAATCCGAGATCAGCCGCCACGGGGTGATTCTGGTCAAGATCTGGCTCGATATCTCCTCGGCCGAACAGTCCCGCCGCTTCAAGGAGCGCGAGGATACGCCCTGGAAAAACTTCAAAATCACCGAGGATGACTGGCGCAACCGCCGCAAACGGACGAGCTATGAAAAGGCGCTTGCCGACATGCTCACCTATACCCATACGGATCTCGCACCCTGGACAGTGATCCCGTCCGACAACAAACCGGTAGCACGGGCGCGCACCTTGGGCCTGATTGCCGACCGGCTGGAATCCGCCCTCAAGAAGGATTGATCCTTGCGCGCTCTCATGCAAGGATCGCCGCAAATGACGACATTCACAGCCATCGATTTCGAAACCGCCAACAATGCCCGCGACAGTGCCTGCGCCATTGGCCTCGTGCGCGTTGAACAGGGAAAGATTGTCGCCGAGGCGGTGCATCTCATCCGCCCCCCAAGCCTCGAATTCCGCTTTACCTGGGTCCATGGCATCACCCGGGACGATGTGGCCGACGCCCCCGACTTCGCCACCCTCTGGCCCGAGATCGCCCCGTTTTTCGAGGGCGTCGATTTCATCTCCGCCCATAACGCCCGCTTTGATCGCGGCGTGCTTGAGGGCTGCTGTGACACCTATGGCCTCACACCGCCGCCGCTACCTTATCTCTGCACCGTCGATCTGGCCCGCAAGATGTGGAATCTCCGACCCACCAAACTGCCGGATGTCTGCCGCTATCTGGCCATTCCGCTGGATCATCACCGGGCCGATTCGGATTCCCGCGCCTGCGCCGCCATCGTGATCGCCGCCCTTGAAGACGGCTGGCAGCATGCAGCCGCATGAGAAAACGCAACAGGACGTCATCGCCTTCCTCGCCGACCCGGCGAGCCACGGCGGCGCAGCGGTCCGCGTCATCACCACCCAGATCTCGCACCTGTTTCTGACCCCGGACCGTGCCTATAAATTAAAGCGCCCCGTCACCTTACCGTTTCTTGATTACGCGCCCCTTGACGCCCGCGCCACCGCCTGCCGCCATGAAATGGAGCTGAACCGCCGTCTGGCCCCCGGTCTCTATCTTGGCGTCGTCGCCGTCACCCGGGAGGCAGACGGTAAACTTGCACTCGACGGATCGGGCGAACCCGTGGACTGGCTCATCGTCATGAACCGCTTCCCCGACGAGGCGCTGGCAAGCCGCATGGCCGCATCCGGCAGCTTCACCCTCCGTCATGCCGCCGAACTTGCCGATGTCATCGCCGCTTTCCATGGGAGCCTCGCCCCCGATCAAACCCAGGGCAGCCCCGACGCGCTCAAGGTCGCCATCACCGACTTGCGCCAGACGCTCGACCACAGCCGCAACCGGGAGCTTGCCGCGCGTGGCCAGGCCTTGGCCGACCGGCTGCTGACCCTGACCGAGGTCAAAGCGGCGCGGATCGACGCCCGCCGGACTCAGGGCAAAGTGCGGCTCTGCCATGGCGATCTCCATCTCGGCAATATCGTCATGCTTGATGGCATCCCCCGGCCCTTTGACGGCATCGAATTCAGCGACGCCATCGCCACCATCGACGTCCTGTTCGATCTCGCCTTCGCCGTCATGGATCTGCTGGCCCATGACCTTCCCGATCACGCCAATCTGCTGCTGAACCGCTATCTCGCCGCCACACGGGACTACGACGGGCTTGATCTTCTGCCGCTTTATCTCGGCACCCGCGCCCTCATCCGCGTGATGAGCGAACTGATGACCGGCGCCGACGACCGCGCCCTGCGCTATCTCGCGGTGGCCGATGCCGTGCTGAGCCCGGCCGTCCCTTGTCTGCTCGCAGTCGGCGGCCTGTCCGGGTCGGGAAAATCCACCGTGGCCCGCGCCCTCGCGCCCAATCTTGGGCCCGGGCCCGGCGCGATCCTGCTCCGCAGCGACGAAATCCGCAAACGCATGGAAGGCGTCGCCCCCGAAGTCAAACTGCCGGAAAGCGCTTATGCCCCCGCCGTCACTCGCGCTATGTTCGACCGCCTGGAGGCCGACGCCCGCACGACCCTCAAGGCCGGGCTCAGCGTCATTCTCGACGCCACCCATATGTCGCCACGGGGACGGGCCCGGGCCGAACGCATCGCCCGCGATTGCGGGGTAACCTTTCAGGGCCTCTGGCTCGATGTCCCCGACGCCCGTCTTGAAAGCCGCATCAACGGCCGCGTTCATGATGCCTCGGACGCCACCCTCACGGTGCTGCGAAGCCAGCAGACCGCCGATCTCGGAGCCATTCACTGGACCCGGATCGATGGTGCAGGCACAATCGCCGAGGTCATAACCAGCGCCCGCGCGGCCCTGAACGTCACCATAAGGAGGCCCGCATGAAAATCGCCGTCATCCAGATGAACGCGCAAACCGACAAAGCCGCCAATCTGGCCCGCGCGCTCCGCCTCATGACCGAGGCCAAGACCCTTCATGCCCCCGATCTCATCGTGTTGCCGGAAAATTTTACCTGCTATTCGACCGACGCCGCCATCATGGCCGCCAATGCCGAAGCCATGCCCGGCGGCCCGGCTTATGAAGCGCTGGCCGCATTCGCCCGGACCCACAAGGTCGCCGTCCATGCCGGCAGCATGAGCGAACGCACGGCGGACAAGCCCTTCAACACCAGCGTCGTGTTTGATCGCGACGGCCGCGAGATCGCACGCTATCGCAAGATTCACCGCTTCGACATCACTGCCCCGGACGGCACCGCCTATCACGAATCCGCCGTGGTCGGCGGCGGCCGGGACATTGTGACCTATGAGCTTGACGGCCTCACCTTCGGTTGCGCCATCTGTTTCGATCTGCGCTTCGGCGAATTATTCACCGCCCTCCGCTCACGCGGCGCGGATGTGATCGTCATCCCGAGCGCCTTCACCCATGTCACCGGCGAAGCCCATTGGAACGTGCTCATCCGCGCCCGCGCCATTGAAAATCAGTGCTATATGATCGCCCCGAACCAGCATGGCGGCTTTGACAATGGCGCCAAGGCCAATTGGGGCCATTCCCTGATGGTCGACCCCTGGGGCGCCGTGCTCGCCGAAGCCCGAGCGGACGAAGCCATTCTGATCGCAACCATCGACAAGGCCGCCGTCCGCGCCGTCCGTGAACGCATCCCGGTGGAGACGTTGCGCGTGTTAGGCTGACGCCCGGGCCTCGCTGACGCCGGCATCAAGCTCGTCCAACCCGTCGCCTTCGAGATTGCGCGGCAGGATGACGCTGATCCGGGTGCCCTCACTGGGTTTGCTATCAATCTGCAGATTGCCGCCATGGGCCTCGACAAAGGCCAGCACCAGCGGCAGGCCAAGGCCGGTACCGGCATGTTGACGGCTGAGCGACGAATCAATCTGGCCAAAGGGTTTGAGGGCGGTGGTGATCTGATCGGCCGCCATTCCAATGCCGCTGTCGCGCACGTCAAAGCGGATATGATCCGGGCCCTCTGCCGTGGCATGCACACTGATCCGGCCGCCCGGCGGGGTGAATTTGATAGCGTTCGCCAGCAAATTGACAAAAATCTGCTTGAGCGCCCGATCATCCCCCCTGATCTCACCAAGCTTGTCGTCAAGATCGAGCGTCACATTATGACCGGCCTTGTCGATCTGCGGCCGCAACATGCGGAGCGAGGCCACAACCACCTCGATCGGATCGAACAGGCTGCATCTGAGTTCAAGCCGTCCGGCCTCGATGCGCGACATATCGAGAATATCGTTGATAAGCCTGAGAAGATGCTCGCCGCTGGTGGCGATATCCTTCACATATCCGCCATAGCGATCGGGCTGCACCGGGCCGTAGGGCTCCGACAGCATGAAGGTGGCGAAGCCGATGATGGCGTTCAAAGGCGTGCGCAATTCATGGCTGACGGTGGCGAGAAAGGTCGATTTGGCCCGGCTCGCGTCTTCGGCGGCGGCCCGCGCCTCCTCAAGTTCGATGGTCTGGCGGCGCAGCCGTTCGGTGGTCGCCTGCACCAGACTGAGCCCCGAGACAACGCCGATATAGGCGCCTTCGAGGGTGATGATGAAGCCCTTCAACAAGGCGCTCGGCCGTTCGCTGGCCACATACTGGCTGACAAAATCGAGACTGTTATAACCTTCGACGATCAGCGGGCGGGCATCCATCAGCACCGATACCGGCTTGCCCTCATAAAGCGCCCGGCCATATTTATTGGCGAGCGCCACCATGAAGTCCTCCCGGTTCACCAGCCCGACCGGAGACCGGCCAGCCAGCACCGGGATCGCCAGCAAGTCGGGATCAGCAGAAAAACGCTCATAAAGATCATGGCATTGCGTGCTGTCCGTTGTCGGGTCGATCGGCAGGGCCAGCCTCTGGATCTTCTCGGACATGGTTCACACTCGGAATAGGCGGCGGGAATTGCCTGTGCCATGTAACGGGCAGCTGTTTAACACCGACTTAACAGGGCGCCCTTGTCACAAAACCTTCACATCTTTCTTATAGACGACAAAAAGCCGCCCACTCCTTCATCTGCAGATTGCAGCGGAATGGGCGGCTTTAAATGTCGTCCGGCAAAAAGCGATTATTCGTCCGGAGCAATGGTGACCATCAGGCCATCGAGTTCCTTCGTCACTTCGATCTGACAGCTCAGCCGCGAACTGGCGTCGTTGAAGCTGTCAAGTTCGCCCAGAAGATCGTTTTCGTCCTCGCTGCGCGGACCGACCTTGGCCATCCAGTCTTCATCGATGAAAACATGGCAGGTCGCGCAGGAGCACATGCCGCCGCAAATGGCGGCCAGTTCAAAATCATTGTCGCGCAGGTTTTCCATCAAGGAAATGCCGGTATCGGCTTCGATGGTGGAGGTTTCCCCGTCGCGGTTCGTTACAATCAACTTGGCCATAATGTCTGTTTCCTCGGGCTTTACTTTAGTCTCAAAGGTCCTTGAGCGAAATTTCGGGGTCGCTGAGCTTTGCCCGATCCACCACCCGCCGTTCGCCGATCAGCTTTTTAGCCGGCAGGAAATCCTTGAGGTTATTGACAACATTGATGGCCGCAATTGCACCATCCCTCACATAAACGGCGGAAAACTTACGGCTTTGGGGGTCACCGCGCAAGACCAACTCGTCGGTGGGTTCCCAAAGTCCGGCAATCTGCAATTTAAGATCATATTGATCAGACCAGAACCACGGCACTTCAGCATAGGATTCCGCCATGCCAAGGATGGCGAGCGCCGCCGCCTTGCCCTGACTGACCGCGTTCTGCACCGATTCAAGCCGGATGCGCGCGCCCAGGAGCGCGTTCGGATGATTGGTGCAATCCCCGGCGGCATAGATATGCGGGTCGCTCGTCCGCGCGCAATCATCGACCACAATCCCGTTGCCGACCTCAAGCCCGGCGTCTTCGGCCAGTTCCACATTGGGCACCACGCCAATACCGACGATGGCAAGGTCGCAGGGCAGATGAGAGCCGTCAGCAAGCCGCACCGAGGTCACGCGCCCGCCGTCTCCGGCCCCACCCTCAAAGCCCGAAATGCCGATGCCTAGCCGGAGATCGACTCCGGCCTCGCGATGCACGCCCTCATAAAAATGCGAAACCGGGGCTGCCACCACACGGGTCATGACCCGGTCGAGCGCCTCAAGCACCGTCACCTCGACCCCAAGCTTGCGCGCCACCGCCGCAACCTCAAGCCCGATATAACCGGCGCCGACGATGGCAAGCCTGCTGCCCGGCGTCATCTCATCGCGAATGCCCAGCACATCGTCAATGGAGCGCAGGTAATGAATGCCTTTAAGGTCCGACCCCGGCAGCGACAGTTTGCGCACCCGCGCCCCGGTCGCGATGATCAGATCGTCATAGGCGAGCGGCGCGCCATCGGACAATGTTACGGTTTTCGCCGCGCGGTCAATGGCTTCAACCCGGGTGCGGAGATGCAGATCGACTGCCTTGTCCTCATAAAACGCCGGTTTTTTGAAATAAAGGCGCTCAAGCTCGATATCCCCGGCGAGCAATCCTTTGGACAGCGGCGGGCGGTCATAGGGCAGATAGGGCTCGTCGCCGATGAGGATAATGCGCTCATCGCTGCCCTTCGCGCGCAGGGTTTGAATGGCCTGCGCTGCGGCCTGTCCCGCCCCGATGATGATGATTGTTTTCGCCATGACGCCGCGCCCCTTCGACCGCCCTGCGGCGGATTCCCGTTGAACTCATCCGGCCGGATTAGGATGTTTTTATAGTCCAGCCGGGTTCCTTGTTACTGAGAGGCGGACGCGGGTTCAACAATTTTCAGCTCTCGGCCTGCAAATCGCGGCAAAACCTTTGGGCATTCTCCACATAATGCCGCCAGCTCATATCAATGAGCCAGAGGTCCTTCTCGGTCACCTCACGTACAATTTTATACGGCGAGCCCATGACCACCACGCCGTCCGGAATCTCCTTGCCCGGCGGAATGAGAGTATTCGCGGCGATAATAACGTTTTTGCCGATGCGTGCGTTGTCCAGAAGGATCGCGCCGTTGCCGATCAGCGAATTGTCGCCCACATGGACGCTGTGCAGCATGACCATATGGCCGACAGTGACCTGATCGCCAAGAATGCAGGGTTCATTTTCCCCCACATGCAGCACGCAGCCATCCTGCACATTGGTGCGCGCGCCGAGACGAATAACATCATGGTCGGCCCGCATGACGGTGCCGAACCAGACACTGGCCCAGTCGCCAAGCTCCACCGAGCCGACGACGCTTGCGGTCGGGGCGATAAAATGCTGCTCCGTATCGGTCTTGAGCCGACGCTCTCCCAGGGAAAAAATCATGATCGGTCCTATGGCCGTTACAAGGTCGGGTCACATCAGCATATTGCCGCACGGAAAAACAGAGAAAAATCGTCGACAGTTTGTCTTGTGCGCCAGCAATTCGCCCATGCCCAGCCTTCTCCCATGATCTTCAGGCGCTCACTCGCGACCGCATAACCATGAGGCATGGCGGCTATCCCCTGATCGGGACGCCGCGGAATTTCCCTATTTCCGCGATAGTGTTCTGCCGCTCCTAGAAGCACGCGGCATCCGGCAGCCCAAAGCACGGGCCTGATTCATCCGGTTTAAAAACGGCCTGGCCCCCATAAGATCGGGGGCCAGGCCGTTTTGTTATTCAGCCCCGAGGTCAATATCCAGAATCGACATGGTGAAGCTGTAGGACACTTCACCCTCGTCCTCATCCCGATAAATCGTGCCGATGAATTCATCCTTCATCTCGACTTCGGCGGCGCCCGTGGTCCGGCCTTTCTTGACGCGGATGCCGCGCGTGCCAAACAGATCGTTCATATATTTCTGCAGCTTCAGAAGTTCGGTATCGTCCACGGTCGCTGGTCCCTGTTGCTAGGCTCACATTCACGAATAAGGCCGAGATTTAGCATCCCCGCGCGGCGGCCACCATGAGATTCTTATCCTCTCTTGCAAGCCTGCGGATTGTTTGGGATTTTAATCACCAATCTTCTCACTGGAGTTCCGGCATGACATTGAACCTCGCCTTCATCGGTCTTGGCATCATGGGCTATCCCATGGCCGGTCATCTTGCCGCCGCCGGACATAAGGTCACAGTGTTCAACCGCACGCTGTCGAAGGCCGACCATTGGGCCGTCACCCACAAGGGCCATGCCGCCCGCAGCCCGGCCGAGGCGGTGCGTGAGGCCGACATGGTGTTTGCCTGCGTCGGCAATGATCACGACCTCCGCACCGTCACCACCGGAGCGGGGGGCGCTTTCGGAGCCATGAAGCCCGGGGCGATTTTCATCGATCACACCACCGCGTCCGCCAGCGTCGCCCGCGAGCTGCATGAAGCGGCGCTTGGTCTTGGCCTCCAGTTCCTCGACGCCCCGGTGTCCGGCGGGCAGGCCGGTGCCGAAGGCGGCAAGCTCACCATCATGGTCGGCGGCAACCCTGAGCCCTTCGCCCGCGCCGAGCCGGTGATGGCCTGTTACGCCCGCTTCACCCGCCTGCTCGGCCCCTCGGGCAGCGGGCAGCTGGCCAAGATGGTCAATCAGATCTGCATCGCCGGTATTGTCGAAGGATTGGCCGAAGGGCTTCATTTCGCCCAAAAAGCAGGGCTCGACCCGCTCGCCGTGGTCGAGGTGATCTCCAAGGGTGCCGCCCAGTCCTGGCAGATGGAAAACCGCGCCGCCACCATGGTTACCGGCAAATTCGATTTCGGCTTCGCCGTCGACTGGATGCGCAAGGACCTCGGCATCACCCTCGACGAAGCGCGACGAAACGGAGCCAATCTGCCGCTGACCGCCCTCGTCGATCAATTCTATGGCGAGGTTCAGGCCATGGGCGGACAGCGCTTCGACACCTCAAGCCTGATCGCCCGGCTACAGAAATAAACACCCCCACCAAGACACATCGTCATTGCGAGGCAAAGCCAAAGCAATCCAGTCCTTTGTCCCCGACCAAGAGTCTGGATCGCCACGCCGCTTACGCGGCTCGCGATGACGGCTTTTAGGATGGCGCGGCAGCAGCGGGCTGTCCGGCTCAAGCCTGATCGCCCGACTGCAGAAACAAACACCCATCCCCGTCATTGCGAGGCGCACGCCGAAGCAATCCAGCCCTTCCGTCCCTTGATCAAGAATCTGGATCGCCACGCCGCTTATGCGGCTCGCGATGACGCTGAGGGGGTTTTTAGGATGATGCCATAACGCCGTCAAACGCCTGGATGCGGGCGATCCAGTCTTCGGGCAGCGGGGTCGACCGCCGCGTGGTCTGATCGGTATAGACATAAACAATTTCAGACCGCAGCAGCAGACTGTCCTCGTCGCGCGGATGGATTTCGATCACGAGCGTCAGGCTGGAGCGACCGATTCGCTCGGTCCGCACCAGAATATCAAGCTCCTGATCGGCCAGCGCCGGGGCTTTCCATTCAAAGGTCGCCTTCACAAGATGCACATCGGCGCCGCTCGCCCGCGCGGTCTCCACATCAAGCGCGATGCCGAGCGCCCGCATATATTCGGTCGTGGCGATATCGCAATAGGTCATGTAATGGGCATTATAGACAATGCCTTGGCCATCAATCTCCGAATAGCGGACCCGCAGCGGATAGGAATAACGAAAAGCCTCGCGTGACATCAGAATCCCTTTCAAAAAATACCTGTGGCCAAAATACCTCTGGGGGGTATGCTCCCCGCACATGACGGCCATGGCGGCGTTGGTATGGGTCTTTGACTGTTTTTATGCTAGAAGCCTCCCAGCATCTGAATATCTTCGCCAGGAGGCCTTACGCCTCACGGTCTAACCTCGGGTCTACCGAAGGATAAACTGCATGATCGAGCTGTCCCCCGTATCCCTTGAACGTCCCTCGTTAGGTCAGGCTGTCTGGCGTGGCTTGCGCCGCAAATGTCCGGTTTGTGGTGTTGGCGCGGCTTTTGTCGGATATCTCAAGGTCGCCCCCTCCTGCAGCCATTGTAACGCTGCCCTTGGCAAGGTGCGGGCCGATGATGCCCCGCCTTATTTCACCATTGTCATCGTCGGTCATATCGTCATTCCGCTGATGTTCCTGGCCGAGAAATATTATGCCATTTCCCTGCTGGCCCATTCCCTGATCTGGCTGCCGCTGACTGCGGCGCTGACCCTCGGGCTGCTGCCTTACATCAAGGGCGGCACTCTGGGCCTGATGAGCTCACTCGGCATCACGGGTACCGAGAGCAGCGAAAAAACCGAGGCCTGACCTCAGACTGATCACAATAAAAACCGGGCTTTGATGATCAAAGCCCGGTTTTTTTGTAGCTTAAATCTTGCGGAACTTCAGAGTCATGCGGTCGCTTTCGCCGATGGCCTGATATTTGGCCCGGTCCTGATCGCCGAGCGAATAGGTTGGTGGCAGGGTCCAGACGCCTTTCGGATGATTATGATCATCCTTGGGATTGGCATTGATCTCGGATGCGGCTTCAAGTTTGAACCCGGCCTTTTCGATCACGCCGATGATATAGGCTTCGTTGACATAACCGCTTTTGGCCTTTTCATCGACCGGAGCCGCCGGATCGGCACGATGTTCAACGACTCCAAGCACCCCGCCCGGCTTCAGCGCCTTATGGGCCCGGGCCAGAATCTCAGGAAACGTGCCTGACGCCAGCCAGTTATGGATATTGCGGAAGGTCAGCACCATATCGGCGCTGCCCTCCGGCGCAATCGGGTCTGCCGCCGTCTCGGTCGCGGGCGGCCTCAGGGGGGTTATCCGCACCTTGCCGTAAAGATCCGGATGGCTGGCGATCTTGTCATCCATCACCTTGATCATACGCTTCGCATAGTCCGACGTGTCGCTGCGCGAAAATCCGGCCGCATAATATATGCCCCGGTCCTTGAGAAGCGGCGCCAGGATCTCCATATACCATCCACCGCTGGGGCTGAGTTCCACCACGCTCATATGGTCGTTGATCCCGAAGAAATTCAAGGTTTCAACGGGATGGCGATAGTCGTTGCGGGCTTTATCCGCCTCGCTCCGCCATGAGCCGTTCGCAAGCTCGGTCAGGCGTGCGGTCATGTCGGCCGAATAGGCCGGTTTCGCGAGCGGCATAAGACCCGCCGAAACTGCGACAACGAATCCCAAACTGACAAATATTGTCCCAAAAACTTTGCGCATCGTCCGTCTCCCCGGTTCAAATGGTTAAGAAAAGGCTAACAACAATCTCTTGGATATCAAGAAGTTAAGCGGAATTCCGCCAATTATATTAAATTTTAACTTGCGTTGTTGCCTTATTCTCGTCGATTTTGACGTGCAAAGCTTCAGTCTTGAGACGGCAAAAACAGCCGTTCAAACGCGCAAGAGGCCGGAATTTGGAACATGTTGCACAGTGTTATTTGTGCCGTTCCCGTGAATTTTGGCATCGGCTTGAAATTTGAGGTCCATCTCGAACTTCAAGAAAAGCGCGAGTGGAGAGTACGAACATATGCGACGTAACTTGGCCTCTGGCCTCATGATCTTGCTAACAAGTCTGCCGCTGATGTCGGTCGCGCATGGCGCGTCACCTTCAGCGTCGGCTCCGGTTATCCCGGCCTCATCCCCGGCTGCCCAATCCCCTGCCGTGCCCTCCTCGCTCGACCGTCTTGGCTCGATGATCGGTGGTTTGCACCGGGTTGGCACCTATGTCTCCGTCCTCTCGAAGGATGCGAGCGACGTCAGCCAACAGGAAATCGCCGTAGCCAGCCAATACCGCTGTCTCGCCCAGGCCGTCTATTTCGAAGCCCGTGGCGAAA
The DNA here is from genome assembly GCF_027920805.1 of Govania unica. GTDB lineage: Bacteria > Pseudomonadota > Alphaproteobacteria > Sphingomonadales > Govanellaceae > Govanella > Govanella unica. The sequence goes on along the minus strand of NZ_JANWOI010000004.1, from coordinate 40,620 downwards.
CCAAGGCCGGTCAGCAGGCCGTGGCCCATGTGGTTCTGAACCGCCTGCGCGATGGCCGCTATCCAAGCACCATCTGCGGCGTGGTCTATCAGAACAAGAACCAGCCCAATCGCTGCCAGTTCTCCTTTGCCTGTGACGGCCGCTCGGACAAGCCGAACGACAAATGGGCCTGGCGCCAGTCGCTCAAGGTCGCCCTTGAGGCGTTGACCGGGGCCAGCAAGGATGCCACCCGGGCCTCGACCCATTTCCACGCCCGCAGCGTCGAACCCGAATGGGCCATGACCCTGAAGCAGACCGTCAAGGTCGGCCAGCATGTGTTCTATCAGGAGCCGACCCCGAACGTCCGCTTCGTGGCGAGCCGCTAACCCCCTGATTACCCCCCTGATTAGCAGGACAAAGCTCAATATTCTTGATCGAGATCAAGGATATTGAGCTTTGCGCGCGCCATGATGACTTACCCTGGCAGCTTTGCTCCAGGGACGTTTAAGTCGACTTGGCGGCCCTGCATCTCTGACTGGATGCAGGGTTTTTTTTCATGCGCGCATCGCATCTGCTAGACTGCAACCGTCATAAGGGGAGTTTATCCATACCGTAACCCCCCGTTTGCAGAAAAGGATCACCATGAATCCCAAATCGCCGCTCGGTGCGCCGCCATCCAACAAATCCTACAAGGACCCCAATTTCATCAACAGCCCGGCGGCCCGGCCGTTACGCATCATGTCCGAATATCTCGGCCCGAAAACCTATCTCGAACAGCATAATATTGAGGATACGGTGGTCATCTTCGGCTCGGCCCGATTACAGCCGCGCGATGTGGCCGAGGCCGGCCTGCGTAACGCCGAAGCCGCCGGAGAAGCAACCGGCATCGCACGCGGCCAGCTGATGGTCGAAATGTCGCAGTATTATGAGGCCACGCGGGAGCTCGCCCGGCGACTGACCGAATGGTCGCTCAATCTTGAGGGCTCAAGCCATCGCTTTGTCGTCTGTTCCGGCGGTGGCCCCGGCATCATGGAAGCGGCCAACAGAGGGGCGCGCGAGGCAGGCGGCGCCAGTGTCGGCTTCAACATCTCGCTGCCGTTCGAACAGTCGCACAACCCCTATATCACCGAGGAGCTCAATTTCGAGTTCCATTACTTCTTCATGCGCAAGTTCTGGTTCGCCTATCTCGCCAAGGCCTTCGTGGTCATGCCGGGCGGGTTCGGCACCCTTGATGAATTAATGGAAATCCTGACCCTGCTGCAAACCCGCAAAATGACCAAGGTCGTGCCCATCGTGTTGTTCGGCAAACAATTCTGGAACGACGTGATCAATCTTCAGGCGCTCGTACGCTATGGCACCATCAGCGCTGAGGATCTCGATCTGCTCTATGTGACGGATTCCATCGACGAGGCCTTCAGCTATGTCACCGATGGCCTCATGAGCTACGCCTGGGATGTCCCCGGCGGCAGCCTGTAAGATAAAGCTGGCTCCAGCCTTACTCCCCCGGCTCCAGCGCGCGGGCGGCCCATAGGGCACGCCCGCCCTGATTTTCAAGATAATTCACCAACGCCGCCACCGGACGGCGGTCATAGAGCGTCCCGGCCTGCCCGAGCAGCAGATCAATCACCGTTTCAAGCGGCAGCGCCGCGCGGTGAGAGCGGGCGCTGATCATGCCGACAAAGGCGTTGGCAACTGCGAGAATGCGGGCGGTGACCAAAATATCGCTCCCAGCAAGTCCTGCGGGCAGGCCGCTCCCATCCCAATGGGCCTGGGCCTGACGGATGGTCGCCACCACCGGTCCGTTAAAGGCCACGCCTTGCAACAGATCAGCGCTTTTCTGAATGTTCAGCCGCACGTCCTCAAGCTCGGCCGCGCTCAAGGCTTCGTTTTTGGTCAAGAGCGCACGTGGCACCAGCACCTTGCCAAGATTGAGAAGCGCCCCCGCCACCTCCGCCGTCTCGACCATCACGTCATCAAGCCCCATATCCCGGGCCAGGACTTTGGCAAGATCGGCAACCCAGCGCGAATGACGGGCGGCATAGGGATCGCGACTGTCGATCACCCCGGTCAGCGTGCTCACGAGCTGACGCAGATTGTCCTCCCGGCGTTCCCGTTCGCTCACAAGCGCGGTCACATCCTCAAGCACCACAAGCACGCCCGGTCGGTGGCCCTGATCGCCCTCCATATTCCCAAGCGGCATATGATCGGCTTTCAGAATCTGGCGTTTGCCGTCCGCGAGTGCGAGCGTATGGCTGCGGCTCACGGGACTGCTGCTTGTAAGCGCCGCTCTATTATCAGCCTCGATCCCGGTGCCGAGCGTGGGGCCGAAAATGGCCCGCGCCGTTTTGCCGCTCAGGTCGCTGTCGGAGATCCCGGCCGCCGCCGCCGCCCGTTCATTGGCGAAACGACAGTGGCCGTCGGCGTCAAAGGCCAGAATCCCGGTCGGCTGCGCATCGCTGACCCCCCGCAAGAACGCCGACAGCCGTTCATAACGCGCCGCCATGGCCGTGGCCCGGGCAGCCGACGCTGACGCCCGCAAGGACGCACCATAGCGCCACAGCAACAAGGCCGCCGCCGCGAGACACAGAATAACCAGCCCGAAAATGGTCAGGGTGGCGTTTCGGCGCGCGGTGATGTCATTCAAGGCCGTCCCCGCCTCGACACTGCTCATGATCAGGGCCGGTATGGTCTTGAGCGGCGTGGCCGTTGCGAGCACATCGTGCCCCTGTCCATCACGGCCGCGCACAAATAATCCGGGATCGGCAAGCGCCTGCGACGCCGCCAACGTCCTGTCATCGGCTGGCACCGATTTGCCCAAGGCCGACAGATCCTCGATCCGCCCGGCTTTGGAGCGCAGCAAAACTGTCTCAATGCCCGCCTTGACGTCCCCCGGCTGGCTCAACCGGCTATAAAGATCGGCCGCAGGCCGCACCGCAATCACATAGCCAAGCGGCGCGCCCGTCACCCCATCGGCCGCCCCTTCAAGGGCATAAACCGGAGCGACCAAAGCTAGGGTCGGCTCCCCCGCCTCGCCAGCATAAATATCATGGATATAAACCGCGCCCTTTTCCGGCGGTGCGGCTTTATAGGCCGTAAGCAGCGCCTCATAGGACGGCATCCAGGAGGTGCCGCTCAACAACCGCCCGGTCATATCCACAAGGGCGAGCCCGCCGCGCCGCGCACGGGGGATATTGGCGGCGATCTCGGCTCCGCCGGGCGGCGGGTTGAAGCCGCTTTGATCAGCGCTGAACAGCAGGTAGGTGCGGATCATTTCAAGCCGCGCCGCACCGTCCGTCACCCTGTCCGCAGCACCCACGGCGGCGCGTTCGGTCAGATAAAATTCAAGGGTCGGATTGCGTGCCACCGTCGCCACCATGTCGCGCTCGGCACTGATCCAGTCATCGACGGCCGCAGCCCGAGCGTCAGCGCTGATGGTCAGACGATCGCGCCAGATCCCGAGATCGCGGTCGCGATTGGCTTCGGCAAAGCGAAACACCAGCACAAAGCCGATGATGGCGGCCAGCACCACCCCTGCCCCAAGCAGGATCGCCGCCCGTCGCAAGCGCCGCGCTGCCCCGTCCTGTCCCGGCCCATCCTCGCTCATAATCCCGTAATCCTCTGACCCAACCGCAGTTTTCCGAGACTATGCCCATTCACGATGCTATGTCTATGCGCAATCAAGAGCGTTAAGAATGGCTTACAGACTGTCATCCATAGCAGGCAAATTAGCCGGAGGATCAAAGTGCAGGCCACGGGCAGGGAGGAAGCGCGCATATCGCTGGCAGCGACGCTGCTCGCGCTCGCACTCCTCTGCGTCACGCCCGCACTCCTTTGCGCCACGCCCGCTCTGGCCGCAGCCCCGGGATTGTTCGGCACGCTCGAGACGCGCGGCGAAAACCTCACGGCATTTCAAAAATGGACCGACATGCTCGCCCGCTATCAGTGGGAAGAAAGCCGCCGCGACCTCAAGCAGCCCTGCCGCCTGAGCGCCACCATGCGCTGCCGTCAGGATGACCTGAAGGATCTGCTGAGCAAGCTTGCCGGCCGACCGCGCTCTGAACAGATCGTGGCCATCAATCATTTCATGAATCTCGCCCCCTATGTGACCGACATGGTCAATTGGGGCGTGCCCGATTACTGGGCCACCACGCGCGAATTCATGCAGAAGGACGGCGATTGCGAGGACTATGCCATCGCCAAATATTTCTCGCTGAAAGCGCTTGGGGTCCCGGCCGACAGCATGCGCATCGTCATTGTCGAGGATATGAACCTTAAAACCCCCCATGCCGTGCTCGCAGTCTATGAAGCCGGGGCCGACAAGGGCGTTCCGCTTATTCTCGACAATCAGCTGCCGGGGCCGGTCAAGGCCTCAAGCATCCTTCATTACAAACCGATCTATTCGATTAATGAAAGTGCCTGGTGGTACCATCGCAATCCGGTGAATTAACCCTTTCGCAATCCGCCCATGGCACCCTCCTCGCAAGGAGATAATTGCCAGACGCCATGCTCAAAAGCCGCAAACCCACGCCCCCCGGACAATTGCCCGCCCAGGAAGAGCTTCTGGCCGATCTCGCCCGCAGTCTGCGCATTCATCGCAAGGGTCGCCGCGCCATACATCTGCATCTGTCGCGGCTGAGCCGGTACCGGCTCCATGCCCATGACTTGCGTCAGGCCGTGGAGGCGCTCGGCCCGCTCGTGCGCAAGTTCGAAGGCCGGCTGTTCCGCCTGGCCAATCATGACATCATCCTGGTCGCCAAGGGTCTGAGCTTTGCCGCCCTCGATGAAGCCGTGCTCAAGGTGCGGCATCTTTTTCGCGACGATCCGGCCTATCGCCTGCTCGACAGTGGCGTGCGGAGTGCTGCGGGTACGGACGACTTCTGCACCTTTTACGATCTGGAGCAGGAGGCCGACGCCTTTCTCGCCTGCGCGGACCGCATGCTCGACAGCCTTCCGGATGCGGATGACATAGATCCAGCCGTTGTGTCCTTTGCCGCCCTGCCGCTTGTCAACTCCTATCCCCTGCCGCCCTTAAGATCCGCCCCCCGCGAGGATGCGAGCGCCCTTGCCCGTAACATCTCACCGGCAACGGTCTCGGCTCTCAGCCGGGACGGACTGGCAACGCCGATCCTGACGGAACTTCATGTGCGGGTCGACAGTCTCCGCGTGATGGTCCGAAGCGGACGCACGCTGCCGAACGATCGCTGGCTGTTGCGGGCGCTTAGCGATCATCTGGATGAAAAAATCATCGCCGAGCTCATCACCACAAGCCCGCTGCCAACCGCCTTCAGCCTGCCTGTTCTGGTCGAAACGGTGGACAGCACGGAATTTCAGGATTTCACCAAAGCCTACCGGCAGCTGACCCGCGGCAGCGTGGTGTTTGAATTCACCGCCCAGGACTTTTTACGGGACCCGGCGCGCTTTCTGGCCGCCCGTGACCGCATCATCGGACTTGGCCACAAGCTCTGCCTGTCCAGCTGGAACCCGCATCTTTTCGCCATGATGAACCCGTCATTGCTTGAAATCCATTTCCACAAGATTTCATGGACGCCGCTGTTGATCGGCGGCATCAGAAGCGACTGGGGCGCCGCCCTCCGGGAATCCGTGCGCCGAACCGGCGCCACCAAGGTGTTGCTGTCAGACTGCAGCAGCCCCGAAGCCCTGGCCTTCGGGCAGCGTTACGGCCTTTTGCTGTTCCAGGGCCCCCAGATCGAAGCCACGACCCGGGTGTGAACACGACCTAATTTAAAGCCAGCCCCTCACACCGAACTGTCATTACCGGGCTTGACCCGGTAATCCATGATTGGGCAGCACGGCGGCGAAATGGATTGCCGGGTCAAGCCCGGCAATCCAAGGTTTCTGTAGAACCCCATCACTCTCGTCATGCCGGACTGAGCTCAAACCACCAGCACACCCACTCATTGTCATTACCGGGCTTGACCCGGTAATCCATGGCCGGGCAGCACGGCGGCGAAATGAATTGCCGGGTCAAGCCCGGCAATGACAGTTTGGTGTGGACATCCCAACGACCAGCCGCTCTATTCCGCGCCGGCTTTCTTGAGCACGGCTTCCACGGCCCGTTTGCGAGCGCGTTGGGCGTATTCGAGGGCAGTGTGGCCGGTGTTGTCCTCGACATTGACCTCGGCCCCGCTGTCGATCAGGAGCTTCACCAGCTCCTCATTCCCGGCCCGGGACGCCTTCATGAGCGGCGTCTCGCCGAGGCTGTCGCCGGTGTTGGGATTGGCCTTGTAATATAACAGCACCGCCGCCGACATTTTGTCGCCATTGGCCGCCGCGCGCATCAGAGGCGTGGTTTTCTTCTCATCGTTCATATCGACAAAAGCGCCCTGCTCAAGCAGGAACTTGACGATCGACGCATCGCCGATATCCACCGCCATGGACAGGGCCGGCACACCATCGTCGTCGCGGGCATTGACGTTGCCGCCTTTGAGGACACTGGTCTTGATCTTGTAAAAATCGCGCTTCTTCAAGCCCTGGATCAATTCATAGGAGGGCGAGAACTGCGCCATCGCACCCTGGCTCAGAAACAGAATACTGCACACGGCCAAGGCCGCCGTTACCCGATAGATCACTCGCATCAACCGTCGCTCTCCTGTGTCGTTCGACCGCAAACTCTATGAGGGGGGCCCGACTTGGGGCGATGTTTGCGAGTTCGGCGGGTTCCATATATAAGGGGTTCGGGAGAGCTTGACAAATCCTCGCCCGGATTAATCCTTCTGAATTCTGCCAAGGTAACGTTCTGTGTCCACATCCTCGTCGCGCTATCTGCCCCTGATTGTTGCCGCCATCCTGCTGGTGGGAGGCCTGCTGGCCTGGAAACTCACGCCGAACCCCGCCGGTGACGAACCGCCGGGAGGCACCGCCCTTGTCGGCGGTCCGTTCTCGCTTGTGGATCAGACCGGCAAACGCGTGACCGATCAGGATTTTCGCGGCCGCTATATGCTGGTGTTCTTCGGCTATACCTTCTGCCCGGATGTCTGCCCCATGGAATTGAGCAGCATGACCGAAGCCATGGATCTGCTGCCGAAAAACATCGCCGCCAAGGTGCAGCCGATTTTCATCACCGTCGACCCAACCCGCGACACGGTGCCGGTCATGGCGGAGTTCGTGCAGAACTTCTCGCCCAAGCTGATCGGCCTCACTGGTACGGAAGACGAAATCAAGGCCGCAAGCCGTGCTTACCGGGTCTATTATCAGAAATCCGTTGAGGGAACCGAGACAGAATACCTGATGGATCACAGCGCCATCGTCTTTGTCATGGGGCCGAAAGGCCAGTATGTCGCCCATTTCTCCGCCGGTGTGAGCCCCGAAATGATGGCGAAAAAACTGCAAGATATCGTCGGATGAGCAGCCCGGAGACCCCTTTCTGGAAAGAAAAACCGCTCAACGCCATGACGACGGCGGAGTGGGAATCGCTCTGTGACGGCTGCGGTCGTTGCTGCCTCCATAAGCTTGAAGATGAAGACAGCGGCGAAATCGCCATCACCAATGTGGTCTGCCGCCTGTTCGATCTCGGCACCTGCCGCTGCACCCGCTATACCGAGCGCGCGCGGCTCGTGCCAGATTGCGTGGTCATGACACCGGACCGCATCCCGGAACTCTACTGGATGCCGGAAACCTGTGCCTATCGTCTGCTGGCCGAGGGCAAGGACCTCGACTGGTGGCATCCCCTTGTCTCAGGCACCCCCGACACGGTGATCGAAGCCGGAATTTCTGTGCGCGGCCAGGTCATTTCCGAACGTCAGGCCGGCGATCTGGAGGATCATATCATTGACATCCTCAAGCCCCACAAACCCTGACAGCCCTGATCTTGTCGTGCGCCGCTCGCGTCAGGCGAAGCGGTTGCTGCTCCGGGTCGATCCGCGCACCGGCGCTGCCGTCCTCACCCTGCCCTGGCGGGTGCCGCTGGCCGAAGGCCACGCCTTCGTCGCCCGTCATGAAGGCTGGATCGCCCGTGCCCGCGCGGCGCTGCCGCCCTCAACCGCGCTCACGGCGGGCAGCGTGGTGCCCATTCTCGGCACCGACATCACCATCCGCCATGACCCGGCCGCAGGCCGCAGGCCACAGTATGACCCGACGGCCGGCACATTGACCTTGGGCGGGGAACTCAGCGAACTGCCGAACCGGGTACGCCGTTTTCTGCGCCAGTTCGCCGCCGATCTGATCGGCCCGAAAACCCGCGCCATGGCCAGCAAAGCCAACCGCCCGCTACAGCAAATCCGCATCGGCGACCAGAAAAGCCGCTGGGGCAGCTGCACCTCGGATGGCGTCCTGTCCTTTTCCTGGCGGCTCATCTGCGCGCCCGAAACCGTGGTCGATTACGTCATCGCCCATGAGGTCGCCCATCTTATCGAGATGAACCATTCGCCGCGCTTCTGGGCCGAAGTCGAAACCCTCTACGGCCCCCACAGCCGCCCCCGAGCCTGGCTCAAACGCTACGGCGCGAGCCTGCAGCGGATCGGGTGACGGCAAGATGGATTGCCGGGTCAAGCCCGGCAATGACAGGGTTTTGATGTTCAATGACAGGGTTTTGGGTTTCAGTCACCGCAGGCCCAAACATCTGTCATACGCGGGCTTGACCCGCGTATCCATGGTGCCAGCGGTAAGCAGAACCCGGAGGCCTGACCTCAAACCTCCGCCCGTCCGCGGAAGAACGTCACCGCTTCCCCGGCGATTTCAACCCGGCCGCCCGCAATCAATTTACCCCAGACCGTGCCGCCACGAGCGGAAATCTGCCGGGCAGTCATTTCCGTTTTTTTCTGCATCTGCCCCCAATAGGGGAACAATTCCGCATGAGCCGAGCCCGTCACCGGGTCCTCATCGACCCCGATCGCCGGAGCGAAAAAGCGGCTGACGAAATCAAATTCACCGTCCCCCGGAGCCGTCGCCACCACCGCGAAATGCTTGGAGCGCGTCAAGGCCCGCATATCGGGACGGAGCGCCGCCACATCGGCCGCATCCTCATAAACCGCGATCAGATCGCGCGCTTTCACGAACAAGCGGGGCCGGATGCCAAGGGCCGTCGCCACCGCCTCGTCATACAACGCCGGACGCGGTGGGCGGGCTGGAAAATCCATCACCAGCCGGTCATCCTCCCGGCGCACGGTGAGGATGCCGCTTTTGGTCTGGAAACGCACAAGCTCACCCGTGAACCCGAGTTCCGTGAACAAAATATGCGCCGATGCGAGCGTCGCATGGCCACAAAGATCAACCTCAGCCTTCGGGGTGAACCAGCGCAGATCATAATCCGCGTCCTCGGCCGGGCTCGCCACAAAAAAGGCCGTCTCGGCCAGATTGTTTTCCCCCGCGAGGGCCTGCAACAGCTCATCCCCGGGCCAGGCATCAAAGGGCATGACGGCGGCGGGGTTTCCGGCAAAACGACGGTCGGCAAAGGCATCGACCTGATAAATCGCTGAGTCCATGTCAGATCCTTATTATGAATGCGGCAATCATATCCATAGCTTGGGCCCATGTCTCGGTCTCTGTGCGGCCCGAAGATTTGCGCGGACTGAGGTCATGGTCACCGTCCTCAATCCAGCCGAGCTCAAGGGACGGCGCGAGGTCATAACCCAGAACCTGAGCCCGTCCGCCGAAAGGATCGCGCGTGCCCTGAACAATCAGCCCCGGCGTCCGCAGCCCCTTGAGATGCGCGGTGCGGTTGCTGTCGGACTTGCCCGGCGGTTGAAAGGGATAGCCGAGACAGACCAGCCCCGCGACCCCCGCCTCATCAGCCAGCATGGAGGCCACGCGCCCGCCCATGGACTTGCCGCCGATCACCAGCCGCGCCGCCGGACCGCAGTCCGCAATGGCCCGCCTGAAGCACTCAAGCAAAACCGGCGCACGATCGGGCGGACGCTTGTTACCGGTCTCCCGCCGCGCCGTCATATAGGGAAATTCAAACCGCAGCACCGCCACCCCGCGCGTGCCAAGCCCCTCGGCAAAGGCCTCCATGAACCGGCTGTCCATGGGCGCACCGGCGCCATGAGCCAGCAACAATCTGCTGGCTCCGCTCACAGGGCCTGTCATCAGATAGCTCATGGCCTAGCGGTTTTGACGATTGTCGATCAGGCTCTGCACCACGGCCGGATCGGCCAGGGTCGAGATATCGCCGAGATTGGCATAATCATTTTCGGCAATCTTGCGCAAGATGCGGCGCATGATTTTGCCCGAGCGGGTTTTCGGCAGACCCGGCGCGAATTGCAACAGATCCGGAACGGCAATGGGGCCGATTTCCTGGCGCACCCATTTGGCCAGCTCGGCGCGCAGGGCATCGCTGCCCTCTTCCCCCTCCATCAGGGTCACATAGGCATAAATGCCCTGCCCCTTGATGTCATGGGGGTAGCCGACCACCGCCGCCTCGGCCACTTTGGGATGGGCGACGAGCGCGCTTTCCACTTCCGCCGTGCCCATGCGATGACCGGACACATTCACGACGTCATCGACCCGGCCGGTGATCCAGTAATAGCCATCGGCATCGCGGCGGCAGCCGTCACCGGTAAAATACATGCCCTTATAGGTCGAAAAATAGGTCTCCACGAAGCGCTTGTGATCGCCATAAATGGTGCGCATCTGACCGGGCCAGCTTTCGGCGATGCAAAGGTTGCCTTCAGCCTCGCCCTCAAGCGGCACGCCTTCGGCATCGACAATCACCGGCTTGATGCCAAAGAACGGCTTGGTGGCCGAGCCCGGCTTCAAGGCCATGGCGCCGGGCAAGGGCGAAATCAGTATGCCGCCGGTTTCGGTCTGCCACCAGGTATCGACGATGGGGCAACGGCCGTCGCCGACCACGCGATGATACCAGAGCCAGGCTTCGGGATTGATCGGCTCCCCCACACTGCCCAACAACCGCAGACTGGCCCGCGAGGTCGAGGTCACCGGGCTGTCGCCCTCCCGCATCAGCGCCCGGATGGCGGTTGGTGCGGTATAGAAAATATTGACCTGATGCTTGTCGATCGCCTGCCAGAAGCGCGAGGCGTCCGGATAGGTCGGCACGCCTTCAAACATCAGACTGGTGGCTCCGTTCGCGAGCGGCCCATAGACGATGTAACTGTGGCCGGTGACCCAACCGACATCCGCCGTGCACCAGTAAACCTCGCCGGGGCGGTAATCGAACACCAGTTCATGGGTCAGCGCCGCATAAACCAGATAGCCGCCCGAGCTGTGCAGAACCCCCTTCGGCTTGCCGGTCGAGCCTGAGGTATAGAGAATGAACAGCGGATCTTCCGCGCTCATTTCCTCGGGCGGGCAATCTGCGGCAACCTTGGCACATTCCTCGTCATACCAGACATCGCGGCCCGGGGTCATCTCCACCTTGCCGCCGGTATGACGCACCACCAGCACCGTATGCACATGGGCTGTGGCCGCATGCGTGCTGAGCGCCTGATCCGCATTGGCCTTCAACGGCACCGGCTTGCCACCGCGCAGACCTTCGTCGCTGGTGATCACGCAAGCCGAGCCGCAATCCTCGATCCGGCCGGCCAGCGCCTCGGGGGAGAAGCCGCCGAACACCACCGAATGCACCGCGCCGATGCGGGCGCAAGCCAGCATGGCATAGGCCGCCTCGGGGATCATGGGCAGATAAATGGTGACGCGATCGCCGCGCTTGACGCCGCGCGCTTTCAAAACATTGGCAAGGCGGCAGACTTCGCCATGCATCTCGCGGTAGGTGATGGCACGGTGCGGCGTCTCCGGGCTGTCCGGTTCCCACAAGATAGCAACCTGATCGCCGCGCGTCGCCAGATGACGGTCGAGGCAATTGGCGCTCACATTGAGCGTGCCGTCCTCATACCATCTGATCTTGACGTCGCCGCTGAAGCTCGTGCTCTTGACCTCAGTATAGGGCTTGATCCAGTCGAGACGCTGACCGACTTCGCCCCAATAGCCTTCCGGATCGCTCAGCGAGCGGTCGTACAGCTCCTGATAGCGGGCGGCATTCACATGAGCGCTTGCAGCAAGCTCGGCAGGAACGGGGAAAATCTCGGAAGCGGTCATGACAGTCGCGGTCCTCAGGATTTTTAGGATGAACTGGAGCGATCATAGAAACAAAACAGGGCATTACGCCACACGAATTTCACCATTTTCCACATGGATCAAGACGCCGCGCAACCAGGCTCCGGCACAGGGACCAAGGGTGCAAAATCCGTCCAGGGGCCGAAACCGCGCGCCATGGCTTGAGCAGATGAACTCATCCCCCGCCGCACTCAGAAACCGCCCCGGCTGCCAGTCGAGCGGCAGATAGAGATGCGGGCAGCTGTTTTCATAAGCAACGACGGTCTCCCCCAGCCGATGCAGAAACATCTCGAAGCGCTTGTCGCCCTCACTGAAGGTGAAGGCCCGCGACCCGTTATCCTCGATCTCATCCACACGGCACAACAGCGCCCCCTTGGACGGGGCGCCGGGCACAGTGCCGAGATCACGCGGCGCGGGACGCGGTTTTGAGCTCACGCAGCGCCGAGCCAGCTGCCAAGCACCGCGCCCACCGGCTCGACCCGGACGGAGGCAAAAAGCCCGGCCTCGGCATAGGGGTCGGCGGCAGCAAAAGCTTTGGCGGCGGCGAGATCATCGGCCTCAAGGATCAACAGGCTGCCGCGCGGTTCCGGCGTGTCGCTGTCGGTCAGGAACGGCCCGCCATATTTCATCCTGTCCCCGATCGAGCGCGCATGATCGAGATGGGCAGCGCGGGTGGCCTGCCGCAAGGCCAGTGAATCCGGATTGTCGATGGCGATGATGACAAATAATTTGCTCATGATGTTCCCTTACCTCAGCCCTGTAATTCGGGACGAAATGGCCGTTGCAACAAATCTTCGATGGCATCCTGGACGCTTTGGCCCTCGTGCAGGATGGCGGCCACCGCCTGCACGATGGGCATGTCGATGCCGCGCTCGCGGGCAATGTTCGCCAGCACGCGGGCGGTATAAACCCCCTCGGCCACCGATTTCCGTTCGCCGAGAATATCGGCCAGGCTGCGGCCTCGGCCAAGATCCCGCCCGAGCGACATATTCCGCGATTGCGGGCTGCCACAGGTCAGGATCATGTCGCCAAGGCCACACAAGCCCAGCATGGTCTCCCGCTCGGCACCCCTACTTTGGGCGAATCTGAGGATTTCCGCCATGCCACGGGTGATCACAGCGGCCCGGGCATTTTCCCCAAGCTCGCAGCCATCCACGATCCCGGCCGCGATGGCGATGACATTCTTAACCGCACCGCCGATTTCCGCGCCCACCACATCGGTTGAGCCATAGGGACGGAAAGTCGGCTGGCCGAGCGCCTCGGTAATGCGGGCGATCACAGTCTGATATTTCGACGCGAGCGTCACTGCTGCCGGTTGGCCGCGCGCCACTTCGGCAGCGAAGGTCGGCCCTGACAGCACGGCAAGCGGATGACTCGGCAGGATTTCCGACGTCACTTCGCTCATCAGTGCGCCCGTCGACTCCTCGATGCCCTTGGCGCAGACCACAACGGGCGCACCCGACTTCAGATGCGGCGCAAGAATGGTCAGAACCCCGCGCATATGCTGAGCCGGCGCCACCAATAACAGAATGTCGGCGGCACCAAGGGTCTGCGGATCGGTTGAGGCACGGATGCTGTCCGGCAGGATCACGCCCGGCAGGAAGAGGCTATTTTCATGCCGACTGTTGATGGCTTCGGCAACCTCGGGCTCGCGCACCCAGAGGATCACCTCATGCCCGGCCCGCGCCGCCACTGTTGCGAGCGCTGTGCCCCAGGCTCCTCCGCCAACCACGCCGATTGTTTGTGCCATCCGACCCCTGCTTTCTTGTATCACCTGGCGTTTATGCCGCCCGCGCCCCCCGAGTTCAAGCCCTCTGGTTTTTGCACGTACAGTTCACCATATACCGGTCATGGCCCGAACAGTCCAACCCGCCGAGCTGCGAAAGCTCATCACCGAGCGTTTGCGCGCTCTGTCTGTGCGCACCATGGGCGGGCAGCAAGTCTGGGTAGATCGGCTGCTGCGCTCAGGCTGGCGCATCCAGGAACAGTTTATCACCGGACGCCACCGCCTGCTCGATCCGGGCAACCGGCAACGCGGCTCGGGCAGCTACGCTCATTGCCAGGCCCGACTCGACGAACTGCTCCCTCAGGTTTTGGAAGGCCGCCATCTCGTGCTGATGATCGGCGGCCTCGGCGGGTTTCGCAGCATCTTCGGCCCCATGAGGCGGGCCCTCAACGAGGCGGGCTATGACACCACTCTCCTCAGCTACCCAAGCACCCGGCAAAGTATCGAAGAACACGCAAGCGATGTCGAGACCGTGCTCAACCGGCTTGAGGGTGTCAGCGACCTGACCATTGTCGCCCACAGCATGGGCGGATTGATCATGCGGGTGGTACTCGCCCGCGAAGCACCCTGGCAGCAACACATCAAGATCCACGGCATCGTTATGATGGGCACGCCCAATCGCGGCGCGCGCATGGCCGGGCTTTTACATAGCAACCGATTGTTTCGCCTCATCACCACCGAAGCCGGGCAGAATCTCAGGGCCAATAACGTCCGCAAACTGCCCCCCATCACCTGCCGCCACCGCCTGATCGCCGGCAGCACCCGCCCCGGCAAAGGCATCAACCCGCTGCTGCGCGGCGACGACGACGGCATTGTCGCCGTCCATGAAGTCTTCCCCCACGGCAGCCCCGACCGCCTGATCGTACGCAGCCTGCACCAATATCTGCCCCGCCACCCGGAAAGCATCGAAGCCGTGAAGCGGTTTCTAAAGGAACGGGAGAATGGTATTTGAATGACTGCGGTTTAAATAATTATCATTTAAATACATTGTCATACGCGGGCTTGACCCGCGTATCCATGCTGCCACATCCGCAGTGGCGGCAAGATGGATGGCCGGGTCAGGCCCGGCCATGACAAGGATATTGCTGACAAATGACTGTCCTATGCCTTGACCCCCGCTCCCATGGCGGGTGCGGCGTTGGGATCGAGGGGCCAGCGGGCGCGGGCTGGACAATCGAGGCCGTCCACAAGCCCGAGTGCGAACCGTTCCAACCCGGCCCAGGCGATCATCGCCGCATTGTCGGTGCAAAGCGCCATGGGCGGAGCCACCAGACGAAAGCCCTGTTCCGCCGCGAGCGTCTCAAGCGCCGTGCGGATATATTGGTTGGCCGCAACGCCGCCCGCCACCACCAGCGCCGGATTGGCCGTGGTGATTTCGGCCCGTGCGAGGGTGATGGCGTTTCTTGTGCGGTCCACGAGGGAGGCCGTCAGAGCCTCCTGAAAGGACGCGGCGAGATCGGCTTGGTCCTCATCCGTCAAGGGACGGTCAAGCGCCTCGACCGCACGGCGCACGGCGGTCTTCAGCCCTGAAAAAGAGAAATCCGCGCCAGGCCGCCCCTTCATCGGACGCGGCAATGCAAACCGCTTGGGATTGCCATCCCGCGCCGCACGTTCGACCGCCGGGCCGCCAGGATAATCAAGACCGAGAATTTTCGCGGTCTTGTCAAAAGCCTCGCCTGCCGCGTCGTCGATTGTGGTGCCAAGCCGCCGATAATCCCCAACTCCGCGCACCAGCAACAGCTGACAATGACCGCCCGAGACCAACAGCAACATATAGGGAAAAGGCACCTCCTCGGTGAGTCGCACCGACAGCGCATGGCCCTCAAGATGATTGACGCCGATAAAGGGCAGCCCACGCGCCGCGGCGATGGCCTTGCCGGACATCAGGCCAACCATGACCCCGCCGATCAGGCCCGGTCCGGCGGTCGCCGCCACGGCGGACAGATCGTCAAAACCAATTCCGGCTTCCATCATGGCGCGGGCGATCAGGCCATCCAGATGATCAATATGGGCGCGGGCAGCGATTTCCGGCACCACGCCACCGTAAGGGCGATGTTCATCAAGCTGGCTCAACACCACATTCGACAGAATACAGCCGTCGGCGGCCACCACGGCGGCGGCGGTTTCATCACAACTGGTCTCGATACCAAGGACCAGAATCTGCGGCTTGCTGTTGCCCATTATGTCCGAATGTCTATAAATGACTTAACATGCTCTGGCTCTAACATCAGGACACGGCCCGTTGCAATCGAAACCCGTTCGTATCGGCACTCGCGGAAGCCGCCTCGCCCTCGCCCAGACCGAGGAAGTGAAGCGTCGTTTACTGTTCGCTCATCCCGGCCTCAGGGCCGAGGACATTGAAATCGTGGTCATTTCCACCAAAGGCGACCGTATTCTCGACCGTCCGCTATCGGAAATCGGCGGTAAGGGGCTGTTCACCGAGGAAATCGAAGCCGGACTGCTTGATGGCAGCATCGATCTCGCCGTCCATTCCCTGAAAGACATGCCGACCAGCCTGCCGGACGGCTTGATGCTCAGCGCCTTTCTCGAACGCGAAGATCCGCGCGACGCCTTCATCAGCCCACGCGCCAAAAGCCTGGCTGAGCTGCCGCCGGGTGCGGTGGTCGGCACGGCCTCGCTACGCCGTCAGGCTCAGATCAAGGCACTTCGTCCCGATCTTGAGGTCATCACCTTTCGTGGCAATGTGGAAACCCGCCTGCGCAAACTTGCGGCGGGCGAAGTGGACGCGACCCTGCTGGCGCTCGCCGGGCTGAAGCGACTCGGGCTCGCCGACCGTGTCACCGCCGTGCTCGATCCCGTCGACATGCTGCCCGCCGTCTCGCAAGGGGCGATCGCCCTCGAAACCCGTATCGAGGACGAGCTTGTGCGCGAGTTTCTCGCCCCCCTCAATCACCGCCCGACGGAAATCGCTGTCACCGCCGAACGCGCGCTGCTCGCTACCCTCGAAGGCTCCTGCCGCACGCCGATCGCCGCCCATGCCGAAGTCGCGGGTGAACATCTGACGCTCATCGCCCGTCTGTTATCGGTTGACGGCACCCAGATGTTCGAAACCCGGCGCGAAGGCCATGTGAACGACGCCGCCGCCCTTGGCGCCGATGCCGGATTGGAACTCAAATCCCGTGCCGGGGACGCGTTTTTCGCGACATTGTTCGGGTCGCTCTGATGCATATCCTCGTCACCCGTCCAGCCGAAGATGCGGCGGCGCTGACGCGAACGCTTGAGGCCGCGGGACACCGCGTCACCCTCGCCCCTATGATGATCATCCGGCCGGAGCCGGTGACGACCATCAATCTCGAAGGCTGTCAGGCGCTGGTGTTCACGAGCGCGAATGGCGTGCGCGCCTTCGCCGCCATCTCCGCCGACCGCGCGCTGCCGGTGATCGCAGTCGGCGACGCCACCGCCCGCACCGCACGCGCCGCGGGGTTTACCCAGATCGACACCGCCGCGGGCGAGGTCCATAGCCTCGCCGCGCTCATCATTGATACCCGCGACCCGGCCAAGGGCCCGCTGTTTCACGCGGCCGGACATATCGTCGCTGGCGACCTCGGCGGGCTTTTGCAACCCCATGGCTTCACCCTGAGGCGGCAGGTGCTCTATCGCGCCGAAGCGGTGACGGCCCTTCCCGCTCCGGCCATCAAGGCGCTCGACCACGACCAACCGGACATCGCGCTTTTTTATTCGCCGCGCACGGCCCGCATTTTCATGGACCTTGTCGACACGGCCGGGCGTCTCAACCGTCTTCAGAACATCACCGCGGGCGCTTTGAGCGAAGCGGTGACAAAGGCCCTCGAATCAGGGTCTTGGCCCTTACAATCACCGCTCTGGCATCGTATAGTGACAGCAGCTGAACCGGCTGAGGTGGCGCTTCTCGGCGCACTCGACCTTCTGACTTCCAAGGGAGATTTCGACACGTGACCCCGGGCCCGGACACCCCCCCGCAGCCAATTCCCGCTGACCCCGCCATTGCCGAAACCGTCACATCTGACAGCGTCGCGGCAGCCGCAGGCAGACACCGCCTGAAAACCGGCGTCAGCATTTTTGGTCTTGTGGTTCTCGCTGTCGTCTTGGCCGAGGTGGCCATCCCGCGTCTCGTGCAGGCGATCCCGGCGCTTGGCCGTGTTTTCCCCGGCGGCACTGCCGATCTGGTCGATGACCTGAACGCCGAACTCGCGGCCCAGGACAATGTCCTGACCGCGCTGAAGCGCCGGCTTGAGGCGCAGACCAGCCGCGTCACCGCCCTCAGCGACGAAACCGCCGCCCAGGGGACGGCCATCGCCGACATGGAAAACCGCCTGAATGTCCTGGATGAAGGTGGCTCGCCCAAAACCGGCGGCTCGGCAGCGGCGCGGCTTGAGATGCTGACACTCCGCATCGGCCAGCTTGAATCGGCCTTCGTGCCTTTGAGCGAACGCGCCACCAAAGCCATCGAATCCGCCCGCAGCCAGAAAGAAATCCTCGCCGGGCAGGCCCAACTTGCCAGCAGCATCACAACCCTTGAAGACCGCCTGCAGACGCTTGAACATTCCGCTGCCGGAGACCGCCGTGGCACGCTGATCGCCCTGTCCTTCGCTGCCCTGCGGGAGATCGCCAATCGCGGCCGCCCGTTCGCCGCCGAATATGATGCCTTAAGCGGCCTGCTCGCCGAATCGAACCAGCCCGAACTTGCAAGCGAGCTTCAGACCGTGGCCGCCTATGCACCGTCCGGCGCCCCGTCATTCTCAAGCCTGCGCACAAGCTTCGACGAAGCCGCCGCCGCCATTCTCCACGCCGCCGCCATCCCCGAGGGGGCGAACTGGTGGCGTCGCGCCATCGCC
Source organism: Govania unica (assembly GCF_027920805.1). Classification (GTDB taxonomy): domain Bacteria; phylum Pseudomonadota; class Alphaproteobacteria; order Sphingomonadales; family Govanellaceae; genus Govanella; species Govanella unica. Next base: position 21,993 of record NZ_JANWOI010000004.1, on the reverse strand, counting down.
GAATTCAAATCCCTCGTCACCATCCGCCCGACCGGCGACGTGAGTGGCACAACCCCGGACGCCATCATCGCCCGGACCGAACAGCGGCTTGGCCAGAATGATCTCGCCGCGGCCGTCCGCGAATTGAAAACCTTGCCGAAACCGGCCGCCGCCGCCGCAGCCCCCTGGTTGCGCGGAGCCGAAGCCCGGCTCGCCGTCGACGAGGCCCTGTCCCGCTTCGCCAGCGTGCTGATCCATGCCACCGCGCTCGGCACCGACCATAATGATGCTGCCCCCGCACAGACAGGCAAAAGCCGCCCGGCCATCTCTCCAGATAGCGGAGCCTGACCCATGCGCCGCTTATTGCTGATCATGATCCTGGCCTTCGTGGCCGCTGTCGCCGCCGCCTGGCTTGCCGATCACCCGGGCCATGCCGTCATCGACTGGCAGGACTGGCGCATCGAGATGTCGGCGGTGACGCTGACGCTGTTGATCATGGGCCTCACCTTTGTGATGCTGCTGTTGTTCCGGCTGCTGATCTGGCTGTTCCGCGATACCCCGTTCGCGCCCGAACAGCGCCGCGCCCGACGCCAGAGAAAAGGCATGGAGGCCGTGCATGAAGCGCTTGCGGCTTTGGGCGGTGGACGCGGACGCGATGCCACCCGCAATGCCGAAGATGCCATCAAAAACCTCGGCGCCACGCCGCTCACGCTGCTTCTGCGCGCCGAAGCTGCCCATCTCAAGAAAGATCTCCATGGCGCCCATGAGGCCCTGAGTGCGTTGGCCGAACGCGAAGACAGTGGCGTTCTCGGCTTTCGCGGTCTGGTGGCGCTCGCGCTCCAGAACAATGACCTGGCCGAGGCGCGGGCCCTGCTCGCCGCCGCCCAGACCCGTGACACCGACAGCCTGTGGGTGCGCGAGCTGAGCAACAAGCTCGCCGTCCGGGAAGGCCGCTGGACCGAAGCCCGCGCCGCCCTCAAGGACCTGCGCCGCCTGAAAGCCATCGAGCCCACCGAGGCCGACCGCCAGGAAGCCGCCCTCGCCCAAGCCGAAGCCGTCGAAGCCGATCTCGCCGGCAATGGCACCGAGGCGCTGGACTTCGCCCGCGAGGCGCTCAAGCTAGACCCGAGGCTGACCCCGGCGGCCGTGCTCGCCGCCCGCCTCGCCCGTGGCGCCGGGCGGAGTGGCATGCGCGACAGCATCCTGAAGGACGCCTGGATCGCCCGCCCACATCCCGACCTGTTGCGCGCCGCCCTTCAGGGCATCGAAAACGAAATCCCGGCGACCAAACTGCATCGTCTCGCCGAGATCACCGGACCGGACTCCATCCTGCCCGAAGCTCGGCTGATGCGCGCGACCCTCGCCCTTGAGGACGAAGACTGGGACGCGGCCCGGCTCGAACTCGACGCCCTGTTGCGCGCCGGACACCCAAGCGCCGAAGTCTATGAACTGCTCGCGACCCTCGAGACCGCCGAGCATGGTGACAGCATCCGTGCCGCCGAATGGCAACGCACGGCCCGCACGGCCACCCATGACAAACACTGGACCTGCGGCGACTGCGGCGCGACCCGGCCCCACTGGGCCGCCGTCTGCACCTCCTGCGGCGGGCTCGGCACCCTCGACTGGCAGACCCCGGGCGATCTACCGCTCGCCGCCACCCGCCGGGAAACCTTCGGCCTCCTCGCCGGCTAAAACAAAAAAGGGGCTCGGAGGGGGCTTCACAAACGCAATCATTGACAGTAAGGTGCCGCCGTCTTCGCAGCACAATGTCTGCCAAGCCGCCTTAGCTCAGTTGGTAGAGCACCGCATTCGTAATGCGGGGGTCAGGTGTTCGAGTCACCTAGGCGGCACCAGTTTCTTTTCCCGATTTTAGCGGATTTCGGCCGAGCGGTTATACGCTCCGGGCCCAAGCTCGCGGGCTCACCCTCAGTCCGGATAACCATCCGGGTTCATGCTTTGCCAGCGCCAGCTGTCGGCGCACATGTCGGCAAGGGTTTTTTCCGCGCGCCAGTTGAGATGTTCGGCAGCGAAGGAGGGGTCGGCATAGCATTGGGCGACGTCGCCGGGGCGGCGGGCGACGATGTCATAGGGGATAGGGCGGCCGGAGGCAGCCTCGAACGCGCGGACCATGTCGAGCACGCTATAGCCCTGCCCGGTGCCGAGATTGGCGGTGACAAGGCCGGGGGTCTGCGCGAGATAATCGAGCGCCCGCAAATGGCCGCGCACCAGATCGACCACATGAATATAATCGCGCACCCCGGTGCCGTCCGCGGTCGGGTAATCGCCGCCATAGACCTGAAGGCGCGGCCGCTTGCCGATGGCCACCTGGGTGATATAGGGCACGAGATTGTTGGGGATGCCGTTCGGGTCTTCACCGATCATGCCCGAGGCATGGGCGCCGACCGGATTGAAATACCGCAGGAGCGCGATGCGCCAACCCGGGTCGGCGGCGGCCAAGTCGCGCAGCATGTTTTCGATCATCAGCTTGGTCTGGCCGTAGGGATTGGTGACCGAGAGCGGAAAATCTTCGCGGATCGGCACGCTGGCCGGGTCGCCATACACCGTCGCCGATGAGGAAAACACCAAAGTCTTCACGCCATGGTCGGCCATGACCTCGAACAGCGCGAGGGAGCCGCCGATATTATTCTCGTAATAGCGCATGGGCTCGGCCACGGATTCGCCGACCGCCTTCAACCCGGCGAAATGCATGACGGCATCGAACCGCTCGGCCGCGAACAGATCTGATACCAGGCTCCGATCGCGGATATCGGCCTCGATGAAGGAGATTTTTGTCTGGGTGATTTCCCCAATCCGGGCCAGCGCCGCGGCCTTGGCGTTGACCAGACTGTCAATGATCACAATCTCATGCCCCGCCGCCAGAAGCTCCACAGCGGCATGACTGCCGATATACCCCGCACCGCCGGTTACCAGAACTTTCACAGACATGCTCCCTTTTATGCCGCTGGCTTCTTTTAGCCGATTGCCCGGCAACAGGAAACACCCTCCGCCTGCTGCGGTTTGATTCCGGATTAGCCTTAAACAGCAACTGTCATTGCCGGGCTTGACCCGGCAATCCATTTCACCGCCACACTGCTGGTTGAAGCATGGATTGCCGGGTCAAGCCCGGCAATGACACATCACTAAACATCATTAAACCGTCATCCCCGCGCACGCGAGGATCCAGACCGTCGGCGCCATTCGCACAACATGTCACGCGAATCCTGGCCGTCCCATCATCTGATGCATCGTTTTTGAATAATCCACCTCCTCCCCGAACCATAAAAAAATCACCAACTCATTGATTTATATTATTATTAATGCCCAAAATCCACTCCTCCAAAACATGATACAAAAATATCTTCAGATACAGAAATTTTGTGGCATAATAAGAAAAAATCCGCTCAGTCCCCCACCCATGAGGAGAGCTCCGCCGTGTATACTCAAGGCCTCGACATTCCAACCGGCGAAAAGCCAACCCCTACGGCCGTCGACGATTCGGCTGAGGCGCTGCATTTTCAGGCCCGTATTGATGCCGATGATCGCATCGAAGCGCGTGACTGGATGCCGGCGGCCTACCGCAAGACGCTGATCCGCCAGATTTCCCAGCATGCCCATTCCGAAGTGATCGGCATGCAGCCCGAAGGCAACTGGATCACCCGCGCGCCGTCGCTGCGCCGCAAGGCGGTGCTGATGGCCAAGGTGCAGGACGAAGCCGGGCATGGGCTTTATCTTTATAGCGCCGCCGAAACGCTTGGCATCAGCCGCGAGGAAATGGTCGAGCAACTGATCGCCGGGACCTCGAAATATTCCAGCATCTTCAACTATCCGACCCTGACCTGGGCCGATATCGGCGCCATTGGCTGGCTGGTGGACGGGGCGGCGATCATGAACCAGATCCCGCTTTGCCGCTGTTCCTACGGCCCCTATGCCCGCGCCATGATCCGCGTCTGCAAGGAAGAAAGCTTCCATCAGCGCCAGGGCTACGAAATCATGCTGACGCTGTCGCGCGGCACTCCCGAACAGAAAGCCATGATGCAGGACGCCTTCAATCGCTGGTGGTGGCCAAGCCTGATGATGTTCGGGCCGAGCGACCGCGCCTCCGCCCATTCGGGGCAGTCGATGAAATGGAACATCAAGCGCATTTCAAACGATGACCTGCGCCAGAAATTCGTCGATGTGACGGTGCCGCAGGCGGAATATCTCGGCCTCACCGTGCCGGACGCCGATCTCAAATGGAATGCCGAACGCGGCCATTACGATTTCGGCGCCATCGACTGGGCCGAACTGAACGACATCATCGCCGGCAATGGCCCCTGCAACAAAAAACGTGTGGCCACCCGCCGCGCCGCCCATGAAAACGGCGCCTGGGTCCGCGACGCGGCGCTTGCCCATGCCGCCAAACAGCGCGCCCGCAAAGCCGCCGCCTAATTCAGGAACCGACAGTATGACCGACCATAAAGCCTGGCCTTTGTATGAAATCTTCCTCCGCAGCCGCAATGGCCTCAGCCACAAGCATGTGGGCAGCCTGCATGCGCCCGACGCTGAAATGGCCATCGCCAATGCCCGCGACGCCTATACCCGCCGCGGCGAAGGCGTAAGCATCTGGGCCGTGCCATCGGCGTCGATCATCGCCTCCGATCCGTCGGACAAGGCCACGATGTACGAACCGGCGCTGGACAAAGGCTATCGTCACGCCACCTATTACGACATCCCCGAAGAAGTGAAGAATATGTAATGGCCCAGTTATCCGCAGCAGATACCGAGGCTCTGATCGCCTATTCCACCCGCATCGGCGACGACGCGCTGATCCTCAGCCATCGTCTGGCCGAGATGTGCGCCCATGCGCCGGAGCTTGAGGAAGACATCGCCCTGACCAACATCGCCCTTGATCTGATCGGGCAGACCCGGGTGCTCTATTCCTACGCCGCCGAACTTGAGAACAAGGGCCGGGACGAAGACAAGATCGCCTTCCTGCGCGAAGAACGCGACTACCGCAATCTTCTGCTGCTGGAACAGCCGAACGAAGATTTCGCCCATGTGATCGCCCGCCAGTTCCTGTTCTCGGCCATGAGCCTGCCGTTTTTCGAAGCGCTGGCCAGCTCCACCGACGACACGCTACGCGGCGTCGCCGAAAAAGCCGTCAAGGAAGTGCGCTATCACCTGAGCCATGCGGCCCAGTGGGTCATTCGTTTGGGCGACGGCACCGCCGAAAGTCACGCCCGCATGCAGGCGGCCATCGACGCCCTGTGGATGTATACCGGCGAGATGTTCGTCATGGACGACATTGACCGTCGCCTGCTGGCGCTTGGCATCGGCGTCGATCTTGACAGCCTGCGTCCGGCCTTCAATGACGCGGTCGGCAACGTGCTTGACGACGCCACCCTGACCCGCCCCGCCGATGGCTGGATGGCGTCCGGCGGTCGCAGCGGCAGGCATACGGAATATATGGGCTTCATCCTCACCGAGCTGCAATATATGCAGCGCACCTATCCGGATATGACCTGGTAAACCTCATGAGCGACATCATATCACTTGCAAAGACCAGGGAGGAAAAGGCGATCTGGGCCGTGCTTGACGCGGTACCGGATCCCGAAGTCCCGGTGTTGTCGGTGGTTGATCTCGGCATCGTGCGCGGGGTCGAGATTGCGGGCGACAACGTCACGGTCAGCGTGACGCCGACCTATTCCGGCTGCCCGGCGACGCTTGTGATCGAGGTCGATATCCTGACCGCGCTCAAGCGCAACGGCTATCCGAACGCAAAGGTCAAAACCGTGCTGTCCCCGGCCTGGACCACGGACTGGCTGAGCGAGCGCGGGCGCGAGAAACTGCGGGAATATGGCATCGCCCCTCCGGTCAAATCCGCGACGCACACCGGCAGCGACGACCGACTGGCCCGCAAAGCCCATGTGCTCCTTGGGGAAGACCCCGACGTGCCCTGCCCGCTTTGCGGTTCCCACGACACCCGCAAGGTGAGCAATTTCGGATCGACGCCCTGCAAGGCGCATTATGCCTGCAACGCCTGTCTTGAACCCTTCGATTATTTCAAATGTCTTTGACGGAAACATCATGGTCCAGTTTCATCGCCTGACAATCGCCGATCTTGAGAAGCAGACGGATGACAGTATCGCCGTCACCTTTGCCGTGCCGGACAACTTGCGGGACGACTATCGCTTCATCCAAGGGCAGCATCTGACGTTGCGCAGCCTTATCGACGGCAAGGATGTGCGGCGTTCCTATTCGATCTGTTCGGGCGTCGACGACAATCAGTTGCGGGTCGCCATCAAGCAGATTCCGGACGGGATCTTTTCATCCTATGCCAACAGCGCGCTCACGGTCGGCAGCGAGCTTGAGGTCATGACCCCCATGGGCAAGTTCTCGACCCCGCTGGACCCGGCGCAGGCCAAAACCTATGTGGCCTTCGCGGCCGGCAGCGGCATCACGCCCATGCTGTCGATCATCAAGACCACCCTCGCCCGCGAACCCAACAGCAATTTCCATCTTTTCTTCGGCAACCGTTCGGTGGCCTCAATCATGTTCCGGGAGGAACTTGAGGATATCAAGAACCGCCACATGACCCGCTTCAGCGTGACCAATATCCTGAGCCGCGAAGCCCAGGATATTGACATTCTGATGGGCCGCATCGATGGCAAGAAGGCCAAGGCGCTGCTCGCCGCGCTCTGCCCCGTGAGCCAGATCGACGACGTGTTCCTCTGCGGCCCGCAAGCCATGATCGAGGATGTCTCGAAGACCCTCATCGAGCTTGGCATGAGCAAGGATCACATTCATTTCGAGCTGTTCTATACGGACGACGCGCCGCGTGCCGCCGCCCGGCCGATCCAGGTCGAAAGCAAGATGGACACGTCCCGCGTGACCGTCATCGTTCATGGTATCTCGACCGAATTCAACCTCGCCTTCAATGGCGGGACGGTGTTGGACGCGGCTGAAACTCACGGGGCCGACGTACCGTTCTCCTGCAAGGGCGGGGTCTGCTGCACCTGCCGCGCCAAGGTCATCGAAGGCAAGGTCGACATGGCGGTCAATTACGCCCTCGAACCCCATGAGGTCGAAGCCGGTTTCGTGCTCACCTGCCAGTCGCGGCCGCTGACCGATAAGGTCGTGCTCGACTATGACGCGTAAAGATTTCTAAAGTTCTATTGGGGCCTATCCCTCGGGCTGACGTGGTTATGTCAGCCCGTTTTTTTTGCCCGCCGAATGGCCCGGATCGCCGCCCGCCCGGGATGCAGCGCATCAAGCAGCGAACGCGGCAAAGGCACCGGGGCCCCGAGAATTTGCGCCGCCAGCGTTTCCGCCAACAGCGGCGCTGTGAGGTAGCCGCGCGCCCCAAGCCCCGTCAGCACATATCGCCCCGGCTGATAGCGGGCCTGCGGATAATCCCCGCGCCGCCCATGGGCCAGCCCGCCATAATCCGCCGCATAATCCGCGACCGGCAACGCCCCCATGATCGGCAAGTGATCGACGCTCGCGGCACGAAGACCGGTGCGCCCTCCCACCAGACGGGCCGGACTACCGGGCAGCAGATTTTGAAAAATCTCCAGATTGGCCTGCTGATCGGCTTCCGCCAGCGCGCGCCAGTCCTCGGTCGACGGGTCAGCGGCGGCGAAGCTCGCCCCCGCAAGATGACGCAATCCTTCCGGGGTCACGAACACCGGGGTGACATAGCCCTTGCCACTCAGAACCTGGCCAAGCGGCGCGCCGCCTTCCAGCAAGCTCACCTGCCCGCGCCGGACCGCAAGCGACAGCGGGAAACCGCCGAGCGCCTCCGACCCGAAAGACGCCGCCAGCACCACCGCATCGGCGTCCAGATCCTCAAGCCGGGCGATATCTTGTCCAAGACGCAGGTCGACCCCGTCGGCCAGCCGCATCGCGAGGCGGGCGGTGTGAATCATTCCGGCACGCGGAAACAACAGGCCATCCGCCTGTAAACTCACGTCTTCGGGCGGCAGATAACCGCCCGCCGCCACCCGTTCCTGCCAGGCGCGGTCCTCCTGCGCCAGCACCCCGCAAGGCTCGAAACCGTCACCCGCATAATCGCGATACCAGCGGAGCGCATGGAGGGTCGCCGCCAGACTGAAGCGCCCGGCCGGAGCCTCGCCCAGATCAATCCAGGGTTCGAGAACCGCCACCGGATTGCCCGACGCCTCCGGCAGCAAACTCCCGGCTTTTTCATAGAGCGTCACCGCAACACCCCGCGACATCAGCACCCGGGCCATCGTCAGCCCGGCAATGCCGCCGCCAATCACCGCAATCCGTCGCACTGGAACTGCAACCGGCGGAGCAAACCAGGGCGTTGCATCCTTGACCACCGGCGCAGGCCCCTCAAATCGCGCCGCCAGACAACCCCGCTTGGTCCCAAAGCCCGGACGTTTTTCACATGTGAACCCGGTCGCCGCAAGTCCGCGCCGCACCACCCCCGCCACCGTAAAGGTCGCAAGCCGCGCCCCCGGCTTGGACAGACGGGCAACGGCGGCAAACAACGCCGGACTCCACATGTCAGGGTTCTTGCTTGGGGCAAATCCGTCGAGAAACCAGGCGTCCACCTGCGCCTCAGTCGCCGCCAGCATGGACGCAGCGTCACCGAACAGCAGCAGAAGCCGCACCCGGCCGCCATCGAGGCTGAGCAGATGGCTGCCCGCCACCCCATGGGGCCATGCCGCAATCAATTGATCGGCCAAGGGCTGCAACTCCGGCCAGAGCGCAAGCGCCCGGCGCAGATCATCACGTTGCAAGGGGTAGGCTTCGACCGCCAGATAATCCAGCCGCGCATCGGCCGCCGCCGTGCGCCGCCACAGATCCCAGGCAGCGAGAAAATTCAACCCGGTGCCGAACCCGGTCTCGCCCAGAGTAAATCGCGCCCGCCCCGCCCAGACTTCAGGCGCGCCAATGCCATCCAGAAACACATGACGCGTTTCCGCAAACCCCGCCTCCGGGGCATAATAAATATCATCAAACCCTCGCGACCGCGGCGCGCCTTCGGCCGTCCAGTCCAGCGCGGGGGGTATAAGACGCAGTGACGTCATGACGTCAGCAATGATCCTTTACAATGCACGCCCCAAACCTAACCCCTTTCCCCCCAAGATCAACGGCAAAACCGCAACAACCCGGCCCCTTCCTGGATCGCCACGCCGCTTACGCGGCTCGCGATGACGACCACACCCACTCCCGTCATTGCGAGGCGTAGCCGAAGCAATCCAGACCTCAGTCTTTCAACAGAAAACCCCCGGCCAGAGACTCTTGACCGGGGGTAGGCAACGCGGCAACACAGGCGTCAAACTCAGAATTTATAGGCAACCTCCAGACCAAAGGTGCGCGGTGCGCCCTTGGTGACGAAATCGAACACCGTCACGTTCGGCACCACCAGCACCACACCGTCCACGTTGTAATGTTTGTTGAACAGGTTGCGCGACCACAGCGTGGCGGTCCAGGTCTCCCCCTCCACCCCAAGCCGGGCATTGACGAGATTCAAGGCATCGCGGCGGGTGCCAGGGGTATTCAGGGTGTCATAATAAAGCGGACCGGTGCGGGTATACTCCACCCGCACCACGCCATTGATCCCGTCCGTGATCGGCTTGCTATATTGCGCCCCGAGGATGACGTTATATTCCGGTGTGAACGGCATGCTATTGCCGATCGTTTCCGGATTTTCGGCATTGGCCTTGATGGTCGAATGCAGATAGCCAAACCCGCCGAATAGGTTGAGCCCGTCGGTCACCCGCGCATTGACGTCGAATTCAAAGCCCCAGATCTGGTTTTTATCGACGATCGAAATCACCCGCGACAGCGAAAAGGGGAAGAACTGGAAATACTGGGCATTATGCACAGTCGAGGCGAAGGCGGCGCCATTGATGCTGAAACGATGATCCAACAGAGAGGCCTTGAACCCAAGCTCCATGGATTTCGAGGTTTCCTTGTCAAAGGCATCCTGAACCGTGGTGTTAGTCACCCCATCGATATTGATAATATTGAACCGACTGCCAAGCGGATTAAACCCGCCCGACCGGAAGCCTTCGCCATAGGTCGCATAAAAGGACGTGTCCTCCGTCGGCTTGTAACGCAGGGACACGCGCGGCTGCACCTTGCTGAAATTGGCGTTGCGCTTGCGCCCGGAATCACCGGCCAGGGTGACATAATTCGCAGGCGTCAAATTGGTCGTACCGCGTTCTTCCTTGTCCCAACGCGCGGCCGCCGAAAGTTCGACCTTTTCCGTGATATCGAACGCCAGCTGACCGAACAGGGCATAAGCCTTGTTGTGGTTGTCAGTCCAGGTCAGCGCCGTGACCGGATTGGTCACCGGATCCCCAAGCGGATTGGCCACCACAACCCCATTGCCCATATCATCGGCACGGTTCAAAATGATCGCCCGATCGAAGACGATGTAATAAGCTCCGGCGATATAGCGGAGCCGTTTATCCCCCGGCGAGGTGAAGCGGATTTCAGCGCTTTTATCGGTCTGGTTGCGGGCCTGATACTGAGTGCCGTCACGCGGTGTCGGGCCATAACCCTCATAAAGCGTCGGGTCGATGAAAAAATTGACGGGCGAGAAAGAGGGATAGAAGCCAAACAGCGCCAAATCTACCGCGCCCTCACCGCCCATATCTTCGTTCAGCTTGTGATAAGCGCCATAGATCGACAGCGTGCCATATTCACTGTTCCAATCCATTTTTGCCGTGGCGTCATAGCGCTTCTGATTATTGAAAGAGCGCACGTTTCCGGCATTCTGAATGCTGGTGTCATTGATATCGACACCATCGCGGAACCCCGGCGTGCCCGCCGTCTGGTTGTTGAAGTTGAAGGCATAGCCCTTGACCTTGGCATAGCCGCCCGAAAAATCGAACTGGATGTTGTCGGTCGCATCCCAGACCACCCGGCCGCGCACCTGGCCTTCTCTGAACGGGTCTTCCTTTTCATGCAGGGTGACATTGTCGTAATAGCCCTTGCGGTCAAGGTAACCCGCGGTCAGACGGGCATAGAGCTTGTCCTTGACGACCGGACCCGAGACAAAGCCGTTGACGCTCCATTCCTGGCCTTCGACCTCATAGCTGCCCTTGACCTTGCCTTCAAACTCATTGCCTGGCTTTTTGGTCGACACCAGAATGGCCCCGCCGACGGCGTTGCGGCCGTAAATCGAGCCGATGGGCCCCTTGATGACTTCGATCTGATCGATATCCACAAGCTCGCCATTGAAGGCGCTTGGGTTCGGCACCAGTACGCCATCAACCACATAGGCAAAGGGCGGCTCGGCATCGCGCGGTTGAATGATACCGCGAATATGGACCTGGCTTTCGCCCACGTTGGTGGTCTGGATGAACTGGACGTTCGGGGTCAGCGCGAGGAAATCCGCCGCCCGGGTAATGCCCGCCCGCTCAATGGTGGCGGCATTGAAAACGCTGACCGCAATCGGCACGTCGACCAGCCGTTCATCCCGGCGCCGCGAGGTCACAACAATTTCCTCAAGCGGCTCCGACAATGCGGCCGAATTGCCCTGCGCCATGACCGGCGTAACGCCATAAGCCGCGACCGCGCAACTGGTTCCAAGCAGGATTTTCAACAGATTTGACCTGGTCACGTTTCTCTCCTCAATCGTCTTGTTGTTCATTGTTTACACGGAACGCAATACAGGCTTCTGCGGCGGCAGAAGCAGTCACAAGAGGTCGGAATAGAAAAGCAGGTGCGAACCCCCGCAGAATATGATCAAGCCCCCTATATGCTGGCGGTTGCCCCTGATTCTGTGGTCAGGCAGCAGGCCGCACGGCAAAGGCTCGGGCAGACAAACAGATTATTTTGCATGCTTTTTGCTGCGCCCACCCCGAGCCCCATAATTTATTGTATACATTATTCGACGCGTCAAGAACTCTCTGTCCCTAAATATGGAATAAGCCGCCCCTCAGTCCGCGCAAAACTGCTCCTGCAGCCAGGCAATCACCTGATCCGCCTCAAGCACGTCGGCATATTTGGCCGCCAGATCGAACAGATTGGCGGCCTGAACGTCGCAATCGCGATCGCCGCAGGCGTCCGCCACCACCACAGGAATAAATCCGTTCTGCAAAGCATCAAGGGCCGTCGCCCGCACACAGCCCGAGGTCGAATAGCCGGTGATCAGCAGCGTATCCACGCCAAGCGCGCTCAGGGTCGAGCGCAAACTGGTGCCGAAAAAGGCACTGGCATATTGTTTGGTGACAATAATTTCGCTTGAAAGCGGGGTCAGAGTCGCGGGGAACGCCCCCCATTTTCCACCCCGGTCAAAGACCTTCAAGGCTTTGACTTTTTTATAGAAATATCCACCATCCGCGCCGCCCGGGGTATATTCGACGCGGGTAAAGATGACCGGAATCCCAACCTCCCGCGCCACCGCCAGCAGCCGTTCATTGGCCGCAAGCTCATCTTCAACCCCGGCATAAAGCGGCGACTCCGGATCAAGATAGGCGGTCACCACATCGACAATCACCAATGCCGGACGCTCGCCAAAGCCAAGCCGCCCGCCAAACCCCGCCGCCGCATAGTCCTGATCGCGCGCTACCGTGTCCCGCCCTGCCATCTACTCCCCCTAGCGGCTGTGGATTAAATAATGCCCTTACCGGCCAAGGCCGCGATCTCGGACTCCGAAAGCCCGAGGAGGCCGCCGTAAATCTCGGCGTTATGGGCACCAAGGGCCGGACCCGGCCAGCCGACCTGACCCGGCGTTTCCGACAATTTCGGAAAGGCGTTCTGCATCATCAGATTGCGGAATTCAGGATGCGCCACATGGACCAGCGCCTCCCGGGCCTTGAACTGCGGGTCTTCGAGCATGTCCGGCGTCTTGAAGATCTTGCCCGCGGGCACGCCGAACAAATCCATCAACGCCATCACTTCGGCCGTGCTCAGCCCCCGCGTCCAGTCATTGATGAGATCATCAAGCTCGGCCTGATGCTCCCCCCGCGCATGATGAGTCGCATACCGCGGATCTTTCGCAAGCTCCGGCCGCCCCATGGCTTCGGCCAGACGACCGAACACGCTGTCCTGATTGGCACCGATCAGAAGCTCCCCATCCCGGGTCGTATAGACATTGGACGGCGCGACCTTGGGCAGGATCGACCCGGTGCGCTCGCGGATATAGCCGCCTTCGGTATATTCAGGCACCGTCGATTCCATCATCGCCAGCACTGCTTCGTAAATGGCCGAATCAACCACCTGCCCGCGCCCGGTCATATGACGGTGATGGAGCGCCATCAGCGCCCCGAGACAGGCATAGGTGGCAGCCAGAGAATCCCCAATGGACAGCCCAGCGCGGCTTGGCGGCAACGATGGATCGCCGGCCAGGTTACGCATGCCGCCCATCGCCTCGCCAATGGAACCATAGCCCGCCTTTTGCGCATAGGGTCCGGTCTGGCCATAACCCGAAACCCGGATCATAATAAGCCCCGGATTGATGGCCGACAGCACGTCATAGCCAAGCCCCCATTTCTCCAGCGTGCCGGGACGGAAGTTTTCGAGCAGGAAATCGGCCTTGGCGACCAGATCCTTCAGGATCTGCTGGCCCTCGGGCTGACGCAGATCGAGCGTGATGGATTTCTTGTTGCGGGCCAGCACCGGCCACCAGACCGGCTTGCCACGGCCCCATTCACGCATGGGGTCGCCAAGCTTCGGCTGTTCGATCTTGATCACCTCGGCTCCGTGATCGGCCATAAGCTGGCCGCAGAACGGCCCGGCGATCAACTGCCCGAGTTCAATAACCCGTAAGCCCTTCAAAGCCCCGAAGGGAGACCCAGTTCCAGCCGAAGCAGTCGTTTGCATCACGCGATCAGTCCTTTCAACCCGTTATCTGTGTTTATGTATACAAAGGCCAATAATATTTGTATACAATTATCCACAGGTATCCACAGGCCCATTTCTTTTTGCCCGCAGATGTCCCTTTTATCCGGATCAGCGCCATGACAAAAAATCTTGTCCATATCCTTGAAGTCGGCGCCCGCGACGGGCTGCAGAATGAGCCTGGCGTGGTGTCGACGCCCGACAAGATCGCGCTTATCAATCGTGCCGTCGCCGCCGGGATCCGCCGGCTGGAGGTGGCGAGCTTTGTGCATCCCGGCCGGGTGCCGCAAATGGCCGATGCCGAAGCCGTGGTCGCCGGACTGCCGGAGCATGAGGGGGTGTCTTATATCGGCCTCGTGCTCAATAAAAAAGGCGCGCTCCGGGCGCTCGCCACCCGCGTCCATGAACTCGGCTGCGTGGTCGTCGCGACAGATAGCTTCGGGCAGAAAAATCAGGGCCAGACTATCGTCGAGGGCATCGCCGCCGCCCGCGACATCCTGCGCCTCGCCCATGACCACGGGCGGCGGGCTCAAGTGACCATCGCCGCAAGCTTTGGCTGTCCGTTCGAAGGCGAGGTTCCAGCCGAACGCGTGCTCGACATCGCCGAACAGCTGGCCGAAGCGGGGCCAATCGAAATCGCGCTCGCCGACACCATCGGCGTCGGCGTGCCCGCACAGGTTCATGATCTTTTCGGTCAATTGCGCGAACGCCTGCCGGACATGCCGCTCCGCGCCCATTTTCACAACACCCGCAACACCGGCATCGCCAATGCCATGGCCGCCATCGAAGAAGGGGTCGTGACCCTGGACGCAAGCCTTGGCGGCATCGGCGGCTGTCCCTTCGCGCCAAAAGCCACCGGCAATATCGCCACCGAGGATCTGCTCTATCTCCTCGACCGCTCCGGCCTGGTCAGCGGCGTCGACCTCGACCAGGTGATCGCCAGCGCCCACTGGCTCGCCGACATGCTCGGCCGCCCGGTACCCGGCCTTGTGAGCAAAGCAGGCGGCTTCCCCAAACCCATCAGGGCCGAATAAGGTCAAACAGCTTATCGCGGTGGCTGTCACCCACTGCCCTTAATCCTAGGGCGGCAGCCTTAAATCTGGCACTGCTATGATGCTTTTGCGGCTTGGACGGATGTCTTTCGGCTGCTAAACTGGTATTTCAAATGCTTCTTTTGGACGCGGTGGCAGTAAGTCAGGACGTGGTAAGGCAGGTTTCAGAATTGGTTGCTCGGATGAGTTGCAGCACCAGGGCATGGGCCATTCGGGCCGCTCTGTCGGCTGAAAACACCTGCAAGACAAGGGCCTCGATGATGATGCCGGCGGTCGATGAGTTTTCAGCGACGGTCACCACCGAGCTCACCATATTGGACAAAAACACACTCGACATTATACGCTCGCAAAAGCCGCCCATACTCTGGTCAGACTCTGGCCAGCCTCTGGCCATGTTCGGCCATCTATCGGACATCAAGGCGTCTATTGCGTGATCGGGGGGAAATAAATGGTTTCGAGACTTACTGTAGCAGAACGACAACTTGCGCTTGTCGTGCTTACCATCATGGCCTGTTGTGGCCTGGCCCTGGCCGTGGCTGGCCGAGCTGACCCTCTCGGGGTTCATGGCTTTATCATTCTCGGGTTCAGCCTTAGCTTCATAGTCGTTGTTATCAATCGCTATTACGATCCGGAGCCCGCGCCGGAGCGCCTTCTCGAATATTATGATGACCCGACCAAACTGGGCATTGTGCTGACCATGGCCTGGGCGGTCGTCGGGATGTTCGTCGGGGTCTGGGTTGCAGCGCTGCTGGCATGGCCGGATCTGACGTTCGACGCCGCCTGGGCCAGTTTCGGGCGCCTCCGCCCGGTTCATACGTCCGGCGTTATTTTTGGTTTCGGCGGCAATGCCCTGATCGCAACGTCCTTTCACATTCTGCAACGGACATCCCGAGCCCGACTTCCCGATCAATTCAGTCCGTGGTTCGTGCTGATTGGCTATAATCTGTTTTGCATCCTGGCAGCCACTGGCTATCTGATGGGCGTGACCCAGTCCAAGGAATATGCAGAACCGGAATGGTATGCCGACATCTGGCTGGTGATTGTATGGGTCGTTTATTTCCTGCTCTATATCCGGACATTGCGGCGGCGGCAGGAACCTCATATCTACGTCGCCAATTGGTATTACATGGCCTTTATCCTCGTTGTGGCGATTTTGCATATCGTCAACAACCTTGCGGTGCCGGTCTCGTTTGGCCATGCCAAAAGCTATTCGCTATTCTCAGGCGTTCAGGACGCCATGACCCAATGGTGGTATGGGCATAATGCCGTCGCTTTCTTCCTGACCGCCGGCTTCCTCGGCATGATGTATTATTATCTGCCCAAACGCGCCGAGCGGCCGCTTTTCTCCTATCGGCTGTCGATCATCAGCTTCTGGGGGATTACCTTCATGTATATGTGGGCCGGTTCCCATCATCTCCATTATACGGCGCTGCCACAATGGGTTCAGACGCTCGGCATGACCTTTTCGATCGTGTTGCTGGTGCCGTCCTGGGCTTCGGCCGGCAATGCGCTCGCGACCCTGAACGGCGCGTGGCACCGGGTGCGCGACGATGCCACCCTGCGTTTCATGATGGTGGCCGCGGTCTTTTATGGTCTGTCGACTTTCGAAGGCTCGTTCATGGCCATCCGGGCGGTCAACTCACTCTCCCATTATACGGACTGGACCGTCGGCCATGTTCACGCAGGCGCGCTTGGTTGGGTAGCCATGATCACCTTCGGCTCGATCTATGCGCTGGTTCCCTGGATGTGGAAGCAAGAACGCATGTATTCGCCGAAGCTGGTCGAGGTCCATTTCTGGTTGGCCCTCTCGGGGACCATCGTTTACGTCTTCGCCATGTGGAACTCAGGCATCATTCAAGGTCTGATGTGGCGCACCTATAATGACAGTGGCACGCTTGCCTATTCCTTTATCGACAGCGTCGTCGCGATGCATCCTTATTACATTGCCCGAGCTTTCGGCGGCTTGCTGTTCTTGCTCGGCGCGATTGTCGGTTCCTATAATCTATGGATGACGATCCGGTTGGCGCGGACCAGCGCGGTATCCGACGACAGCCAGGCGGATGTACCCGTCCTGCAACCGGCCACTCAGGCGGGGGAGTAATCGCTATGCCTGAATTTCATCGTAAAATCGAACGCAATACCATGGGCTTTGCTCTGGCCATTATCCTGGTCGCCAGTATCGGCGGTTTGGTCGAGATCGCACCGCTCTTCACGATTGATGAGACGGTGGAAGCGGCGCCGGACATGCGGGTCTATACGCCGCTCGAACTGGCCGGGCGTAACATCTATATCCGCGAGGGATGCTATGCCTGCCACAGTCAGATGATCCGCACGTTGCGCGATGAGGTCGAACGCTACGGCCCATATTCCCTGGCCGTGGAATCGAAATATGATCATCCAATGCTGTGGGGATCCAAGCGCACCGGTCCCGATCTGGCCCGGCTCGGGGAGAAATACAGCGACGCCTGGCATGTGGCGCATCTGATCAACCCCCGTGATGTGGTGCCGGAATCGGTCATGCCGCGCTATGGCTGGCTCCAACGCAATCTGCTCCGGACCGATGACGCCGGCCAACATCTTGCGGCACAACGCGCCGTGGGTGTCCCTTATACAGATGAGATGATCGCCAACGCGTCGGCCGATCTTTATGGTCAGGCCAACCCGGACAGCAACCAGGCGGCGGGCGTCACCCTGCGTTATGGATCGGCGACAAATATCCGGGCCTTCAACGGAAAGCCCGGCGACCTGACCGAAATGGATGCACTTGTTGCTTATCTGCAAATTCTCGGTCGGCTGACGGATGCTGCCCATCCACAAGCCGCTACGACGGAGGAGTGACCGATGAATCACGAAACATTGGTCGCTTTTTCCAAGAGCTGGGGGCTGTTCTATATGATCGGGCTTGCGGTTCTGGTCTTGGTTTATGTGTTCTGGCCTGCAAACCGGAAACGCTTTGATCAAGCGAAAAATAGTATTCTCGACACAGACGACCGGCCGAAGCCTGCCCCCATGGAGCCTGAAAAACACGATCACATCACGGGCCGGAAAACGACCGGACATGAATGGAACGGCATTGAGGAACTGGACACGCCAGTACCCCGCATAGTGCTGTGGTTCCTCGCCCTGACCACGCTGTTTGCAATCATTTATTGGATCTTGATGCCAGCCTGGCCGACCGGCTGGAGCTATACGAAGGGCCTGCTTGGCATCGATCAGCGCGAGGTTGTGATGCGCCAGGTCGATAAGGCCGCAGCCGACCGCGCCGTCTGGACCGATCGGATCGCCGCCGCCGATTTCAAGGAGATCGCCGCCGCCCCCAAGCTCATGCAGTATGTGCGTGATCGCGGTCAGGCGCTGTTCGGTGATAACTGTGCGGTTTGCCATGGCGTCCGGGGAACCGGTGGGCCGGGCTTTCCGGACCTTGCGGCTCGTGCCTGGATCTGGGGCGGCTCGCCCGACGCCATCGCCGAGACAATCCGCGTCGGCATCAATACCACGGTCGATGGCACACGAACCTCGCAAATGCTCGCTTTCGGCCGCGAGGGCATGCTCGACCGCGAACAGGTGCTGAGCGTGACGGCCCATGTCAGATCGCTGTCCGGGCAAACCCTGACTGCCGAAGAAACGGCCCGCCTCGGTGCCGGGAAGGAAATCTTTGCCGACAATTGCAGTGCCTGCCACGGTGAGGCGGGCCGGGGCCAACAGGAACTCGGCGCGCCCAACCTCACGGATTCTGTCTGGCTCTATGGCGGGGATGCGCAGTCGGTCTATACGAGCGTCTATTCCGGGCGGCAAGGGCATATGCCGCATTGGTCGGATCGTCTGCCGCCGACAGACATAAAGATCCTTGCCCTTTATGTCGGAACGCTTGGAGAAGGTCAGCCATGAAGCAGCTTCAATGGAAGACCATGACGCTTATCGGCATCGGTATCGGCCTCGTATTGTTGATCGCCGCCAATGCGCATCTCGTTTATGTGGCGTTCAGCTCCGCACCTGACTGTGTGCCGCATGCCAAAGAGAGCGATGATATGGGACCCTATCGTGCGGCACGATCGGCCTGTTAAGGGAGAGAGAGTGATGGGCACAAACCACAGTTCCGAGACGATCATCCTGCCGTTATCCGCGCAAAGGCAACGCAATCTGCCCGCCAGCGCCGCGTTCGGCTGGCTGGCGAAAGGGTGGCATGATCTTTGGCACAGCCCGGGGACGAGCCTCGCCTATGGCCTTGCCATATTCGCCATCTCGATTGCCATTATCTGGGGACTGTTCGAGTTTGAGCTCGACTATATCCTGTTACCAGCGCTGGCTGGTTTTATGGTGGTCGGGCCGTTCATCGCAATCGGGCTTTATCAGAAAAGCCGAGCCATAGAAAAAGGGAAAGAGCCCCGTCTCAGCCGGATGTTTTTCGTAAAATCCGCATCGGGAGCCCAGGTCTGGTATACTGGCGCGATCCTCTGCCTGCTGATGCTGGTGTGGATGCGCGCCGCGGTCATCATTTATGCCCTGTTCTTCGGGCTCCGGCCTTTTCCAGGGCTTGATCATGTTGTCGCCATGCTGTTTATGACCCCATACGGCTGGGCCATGTTGACGGTCGGCACAATCGTCGGCGGACTATTCGCCGCTTTTTCATTCGCCATAAGCATATTCGCCGTGCCGATGCTGCTTGACGAACGCACCGACGCTTTTACGGCCATGGGCCTGAGCATCTCTCTGGTCTGGAACAACCTTCCCGTCATGCTGATGTGGGGAGCCATCGTCCTGGTCCTTTTCCTGCTCAGCGCCGCAACAGGTCTGCTTGGGCTGATCCTGGTGTTTCCGTTGATCGGCCATGCGACCTGGCACAGTTACAGGGCGATCCGATGACCTCCCCGGCTGCGGATATGCCATTTTTCCAAGATGAAATCCGGCTGGCGAGCCGGGCGCTTGGCGGCGGTCTGTACCAGACGGACATTGCCATTCCCGGGGTTCGCTGTGCCGGCTGCATACGAACGGTGGAGAGCGGACTGCTCGCCATGCCGGGCGTTGAGTATGCGCGCGTGAACCTGTCGACCAAGCGCGCTGGCGTCCGGTGGCGGGGCGAAGGCACACCGGCCCTTCTTGAAACGCTGGAAAAGCTTGGCTTCCCCGGGCATATCTTCCGCGCCGAGGAGACCAGGAAAGATCCCGAGCTTGGGCGGTTGATCCGGGCATTGGCAGTGGCCGGCTTCTCAGCCATGAATATCATGCTGTTGTCGGTCTCGGTCTGGTCCGGTGCCGATGCCGCAACACGCCATGCCTTCCACTGGATTTCGGCGTCCCTGGCACTGCTGTGCCTGCTGTATTCTGGACGTATCTTCTTCCTGTCAGCCTGGAGCGCCCTTAAACGCGGTCGCACCAACATGGACGTGCCGATTTCGATCGGCGTTTCTCTGGCATTCGGTTTGAGCCTTTACGATACCATCAACAATGGACCTCACGCCTATTTCGATGCTGCGACCTCACTTATTTTTTTCCTGCTGATCGGCCGCACGCTCGATCGTCTGATGTGCGAGAAAGCCCGGGCCGCGGTTGAGGGGCTGATCCAGCTTGCGCCACGCGGGGCCACCGTGCTTCAAAGCGACGGCAGCCGCAAATATATTCCGGTGGCCGAGATCGAGCCCGGTATGCAGCTCCTCCTTGTCGCTGGCGATCGCGTTCCGGTCGATGCGACGGTTAAAGACGGGCGGTCCGAGCTCGATCGTGCAATCGCGACCGGAGAAAGCATGCCACAGCCCGTTCAGACCGGCTCGAAGATCCAGGCCGGCACGCTCAATCTGACCGGTGCGCTGACCGTGATCGCAACCGCCCGGGCGGAAGATTCCTTCCTCGCTGAAATGCTCCGTTTAATGGCAGCTGCCGAGGACGGGCGCGCGCGGTACAGACGCTTGGCGGATCGCGCCGCAAGTCTCTATTCCCCGCTGGTTCATACCGCCGCGCTGCTTACATTTTGTGGCTGGATGCTGGCGACCGGCGATGTCCATCGCTCCGTTACCATCGCCATTGCTGCCCTGATCATCACCTGCCCCTGTGCGCTTGGACTCGCGGTTCCGATCGTTCAGGTCGTGGCCACGCGGCGGCTCTTCGAAAACGGCATCATGGTCAAGGACGGATCTGGGATTGAGCGCCTCGCCGAAATCGACAGCGCCGTGTTCGACAAGACGGGAACCTTGACCTCGGGTGATATGCGGCTGGCGAACGAAGGCGACCTCGACCCTGAAGCGCTGGCTATTGCCGGCACGCTCGGAGCCCATTCAAAGCACCCGCATTCGCAAGCTCTCGCGGCTTTGGTGGACGGCGGCGGTTTTAAAAAGCCACCCGTTACGGACGTCCGGGAAGAAGCCGGACTTGGTGTCGAAGGCCGCATCGCCAGTAAGCTCTATCGCTTGGGCCGAGCAGACTGGGCATTGTCGCCCGGCTTGAACGGGCCGACAGCGACCGGTACCGTCCTCGCCTCCGAAGGAACGAGCCTGGCTGTCTTCCATTTCAAGGAATTGCTTCGTCCCGGAGCGTCAGACACTATAGCCTTGCTGCGCGCCGCCGGCATCCCTATCGAGATTCTGTCCGGGGACAACGCTCCCGCCGTCGCCACCATTGCCGCGTCTCTGACCATTGACCACTATGCCTCTGGCCTCCTGCCGGGACAGAAGGTGGAGCGGTTGACCGCCCTCGCCGCCGCCGGGCGAAAGACGCTGATGGTGGGCGACGGACTCAACGACGCCCCGGCCCTCGCAGCGGCCCATGTCTCCATGGCACCTGTGACGGCGGCGGATATCGGGCGGCAGGCGGCAGACTTTGTCTTTCTCAGACCGGGGCTTGAGGCCGTAGCAACAGCCCATGCGGTGGCGACCGAAGCGGGCAAACTCGTGCGGCAAAATTTCGGGCTGGCGATCCTCTATAATGTCATCGCCCTGCCGATTGCAATTCTCGGCCATGTCACCCCGCTGATTGCGGCGCTGGCCATGTCATCCTCCTCAATCATCGTGGTCGCCAATGCACTCCGTCTAAAAGCAGGCAAACAGCGCCTCCGCCGGGATGCTGATTTTGCTCCGGCTATGTCCGCACCAACCATAAACTGGAAGCGCTGAATGAGCAGTCTGATCTTTCTCGTCCCGCTGGCCTTGCTGCTGGGCGGAGCGGC